>NZ_JAKJTJ010000035.1:0-49455 GCF_050337905.1 Vibrio clamense
AAGTGTCACCGAAATTTACACCGTCAGTGCCACCGATGGGACCGAGCATGTGGTCACCATCACCATTAACGGCGCGGAAGATCCGTCCGACATCACTGTGGGTGAAGGCGACAGCGATGAAGGCAGCGTCACCGAAGACGTGGACGTGACACTGGCGGAGACCTTAGTCAGCGAAGGCAGCTTGACCATCAACGATGTGGACGCCAGTGACAATCCGGAGTTCAACCCGAATGGGGTGTTCACACCGGCAGGCTCCACCAATGCCGCAGCGCTCGGCAGCTTAGTGATTGACGCCGATGGTGACTGGACCTACACCGTCGACAACAACGCGGTGCAGTATCTGGACGAAGGCGAAAGTGTCACCGAAATTTACACCGTCAGTGCCACCGATGGGACCGAGCATGTGGTCACCATCACCATTAATGGCGCGGAAGATCCCTCAGAGATCACTGTGGGTCAAGGGGACAGCGATGAAGGCAGCGTCACCGAAGACGTGGACGTGACATTAGCGGAGACCTTGGTCAGTGAAGGCAGCTTGACCATCACTGACGTGGACGCCAGTGACAATCCGGAGTTCAACCCGAACGGGGTGTTCACACCGACAGGCTCGACCAATGCGGCGGCGCTCGGCAGCTTAGTGATTGACGCCGATGGCGACTGGACCTACACCGTCGACAACAACGCAGTGCAGTATCTGGACGAGGGCGAAAGTGTCACCGAAATTTACACCGTCAGTGCCACCGATGGGACCGAGCATGTGGTCACCATCACCATTAACGGCGCGGAAGATCCGTCCGACATCACCGTCGGCGAAGGGGACAGCGATGAAGGCAGCGTGACCGAAGACGTGGACGTGACACTGGCGGAGACCTTGGTCAGCGAAGGCAGTTTGACCATCACTGATGTGGACGCCAATGACAATCCGGAGTTCAACCCGAACGGAGTGTTCACACCGACAGGCTCGACCAATGCGGCGGCGCTCGGCAGCTTAGTGATTGATGCCGATGGCGACTGGACCTACACCGTGGACAACAACGCGGTGCAGTATCTGGACGAGGGCGAAACCGTCACCGAAATTTTTACAGTGAGTTCGACTGATGGCGTTACCCATCAAATCAGCGTTGTTATTCATGGTGATCCGGATAACCCTCAAGCCGATAGTTTTGAAATCGATCTTGGAGATGTAGTGGTTACTCCGATAGTGTTCAATTCAGATAACGTTGCATATGATTACATTTCCGATGTTGAGGACGATTACAACTCCGTGCCACTGCATATCTTAGTTAACTCACTTCCTGAATCTGGCACTTTGCTCTATACCGATCCACATGGCGTAACACGTGAAATAACCTCTGCGGATGTTTCAAGCGAAACTCAATTCGAACAGGATAGCATCAGTTATGTTCCAGGAGAGGGCGAGCTGTTCACCATAGGTATTCGAGAAGACCCAACCGAAGATACCCCAATGTCTGATGATGGATTCTACAATTGGGGCGAAAAAGTTAGCGATACAGAGCGACTTGTCACTCTCGACAATGGTAAAGAAGTTCGAATTTCCATCACTGATAACAACGATAAGCCATTGAAACAATATACAGGTGACAAACCTCATGTTGGGTATGGTATTGGGGATAATGAAGGCAGCGGTATGAATATGCAGGAGGCTCTGCATATTGATTTAAGTGATAACCCACTCGATGTTGTTACTCTCGGGCTCGATGGGATGGGAGGAGAGTTTAATTCTAATAGCAGTGTGAAAATTGTGGCTACTTACACGCTTGAAAATGGTGACATTCATACTGAAGAGTACCAAAAAGATGTGGGAGATACGGGTAATAGCCAAATCTTATATGAATTCAGTTATTCATCACCAGATAACCCGATTGTGGACATTTCATTAAGTTCAACGGGTGGGAACTGGGAGCTGAGATACTTAGAAGGTGCGCAAGAGATTACAGAGAATGTGACTTTCGATTACCAAGCTATAGACTCAAATGGGGATAAAAGTACCCAAGAAACGGTGACGATCAATGTTTTGGAAACCGATGGTTATAACGTTGTAACAGCGGCAGATAATGAACCTCTAAATGCTGAGTTGGGTAATGATCTATTAATCGGTGATGATGGTGAAAATATCTTTACTTGGTTGGATAGCACCTTAGATAGCGGTACTGATGTCGTCAAAGACTTTACCGTTGGACAAGATTTGATTGACTTAAACGACTTGCTTGATGATCCGAATGACTCAGATGATGTGATGACGTTACTCAATAGTATTGATGTCACCGTTGGAAGTGATGATGTCACGCTTAGCGTACCATCAGAGGGAGGAGGGTTTGAACAAAGCATTGTTATCGAAAATATCACGACTGATTTAGCAAGCTTAGAGAGCCTAGATATTTTAAGCCAGATAATCAAAAACGATGCGGCATAGCTAATTGCCTGAACAAAAGCCTCTTATCATGAAAGGTAAGAGGCTTTTGAGCTTTGCTAACTATTCATTTGGCTATTAGGCCATTAGGTTTACCTCTCAAACGCAAGGTAAAAAAAAGCCCAAACCAAGATGGGTTGGGCGGATACAAATATAGGAGTTATTTAGAAAAAGCAGTGGTTTCGTAGCCAACAAGATAGAAGTAGTTAGACGGCCTGTTTAACTTCTCAATGCATCTCTTGGTTACAATTAATCAGACTGCCAACTTACCCATCAGTTCAATTTATTTGTCATTATTTTGAATCTTTTTATTTCTTATCTATTCAAGGCGTTATCTTCCTCTGGTCCGACCAATAGTAAAAAATGTGATGTTAATTGCTTGTTAAATAAATGTGCTAAGAGTATATTTCAAACAGTTGTTTAATACGAGTGATTAAAATGGCCTCGAAAAGTAGTACTAAAGATAAAATTTTAGATGTCGCAGAAGGGCTATTTGCTGAGCATGGTTTTAACGACACATCTCTTAGAAGCATCACGAGCAAAGCAAACGTGAATCTAGCATCAGTCAATTATCACTTTGGGGATAAGAAAACCTTAGTAAGAGCGGTACTGAACCGATATTTAGAAGCATTCATGCCATCTGTAGAGAAGGCGCTGATCGAGTTGAATGCTAACGATTTGAACGATAAAGATTCATATAGCATGGAAGAGGTGTTCGAGTCATTACGGGCCCCATTGTTGGCTTTAGATGGTGTTAGACCTAACGGGACGAGCCTATTTATGTCATTAATTGGACGTGGTTACACCGATGTCCAAGGGCATTTAAGATGGTTTATTACAACTCGCTATAGTGAAGTGCTTTCACTTTTTACACGCTCTGTGATGACTGCTAATCCTAGCTTAACACCTGCGACCTTATTTTGGCGCTTGCATTTTACACTAGGAACTTGCGTGTTCACCATGGCGTCGAGTAAAGCACTATCAGAAATTGCCTATAACGATTTTGGACAAGCGGTTGATGCCACTGCGGTTATTGACCAGATAATACCCTACTTATCAGCAGGCGTTGCTGCCGACTGATTGCAATACCAAAGCCTTGTGCATAACAAAGCTATAGATATAACAAAGCTATAGATATAACAAAGCTATATCTAACAAAGATACTAATAAAAATACCCACCAATATATGGAACAAAAGGATCTGAACTATGAGCTCTCTAAGACAAAAATGGGTTAGTGACCCTGCTTTTAAATTTTTTAAAAAAGTATTGCCACCCCTTTCTAATACAGAGAAAGAGGCGATGGAAGCAGGAAGTGTTTGGTGGGATGGAGAATTGTTTTCAGGTAAACCGGATTTCAAAAAGCTGCACCATTATCCAAAACCAACACTATCATCTGAAGAGCAGTCATTTATTGATAACGAGCTAGAAACATTACTCGCCATGTTAGACGATCAAAAGATAGTGAAAGAAGATCGTGATTTGCCAGCAGAAGTCTGGGAATTCTTACGTAAAGAACGTTTCTTTTCGCTGATTATTGCGAAAGAGTACGGCGGTAGAAACTTCTCTTCACTGGCTAACTCTACGATTGTAACCAAGATTGCGACCCGCAGTATCAGTACAGCGGTTACCGTTATGGTGCCAAACTCTTTGGGACCAGGCGAACTATTATCACATTACGGGACTCAAGAGCAGAAAGATTACTGGCTACCTCGTCTAGCGGATGGCACGGAAATCCCTTGTTTTGCATTGACTGGTCCTGAAGCCGGCTCGGATGCCGGTGGGATCCCAGATCAGGGTACAGTGTGTTACGGCACCCATGAAGGCAAAGAAGTACTGGGTATTAAATTAAGTTGGAACAAGAGATATATCACCCTTGCACCTGTCGCAACCGTTGTTGGTTTAGCCTTTAAACTGAACGATCCAGAACACCTATTGGGTGATAAAGATGAACTAGGCATTACTTGTGCGCTTATTCCAGCCGATCACGAAGGTGTCGTGGTTGGTGAACGTCATGATCCACTTGGGCTCGCATTCATGAATGGTCCAACTCGTGGAGAAGATGTCTTCATTCCAATGGACTGGCTAATTGGTGGATCTGATTATGCGGGTAAAGGTTGGAGAATGTTAGTGGAATGCCTATCTGCTGGTCGTGGTATTTCACTTCCTGCGCTAGGTTCTGCTATGGGGCATCTAACGGCTCGAACAACTGGGGCGTATGCTTATGTTCGTAAGCAATTTGGTATGTCGATTGGTAAATTTGAAGGCGTAGCGGAAAGCCTCGGCCGAATTGGTGGGCTTACATACCTACTCGAAGCAAGTCGTACGTTAACAACCACATCTCTAGATCTAAAAGAGAAGCCGGGAATTGTGACTGCAATCGCTAAATATCACATGACAGAAATTGCGCGTACTATCCTAAATGACTCGATGGACATTCACTCGGGACGTGCGATTCAAGATGGCCCGATGAACTACTTGGTTGCGCCATATCTTGGCATTCCAGTGGCAATCACTGTTGAAGGCGCGAATATTCTTACTCGTAACTTGATGATATTCGGTCAAGGTGCCACTCGCTGCCACCCATATGTACTGAAAGAGATGGAAGCGGCTGCGAATCCAGATGAGAAAGAAGGGGCAAAACAGTTTGATTCATTGCTATTCAAACATATTGGCCATGCAACGAAGAACACATTGGGTGCATTTGGTGCAGCCCTAACAGGTTCACGTTTCATTAAAGCTGACATGAGCGGGCCTACCAAAGTGTACTACCAAGATATGACGCGTATGAGCCGAGCATTAGCAGTAAGTGCTGACTTTGCAATGCTGACATTAGGTGGTGATCTAAAACGTAAAGAGATGATTTCAGCGCGTTTAGGTGATGGTCTTAGCTACCTATATATGGCATCTGCTGTGCTTAAGAAATATGAAGATGAAGGACGCCAACAAGCGGATCTGGATTATGTTCATTATGGCATTCAGTACTGTTTACATAATGCTGCGAAATCATTGCAAGAAGCTTATACCAACTTCCCAAGTAAAGCGGTTGGTCGAATTTTGAAAACACTGATTTTCCCAGTAGGTAACCATTTCGAAAAACCAAGCGATACGCTTACGGTAAGACTAGCGGAAAGTGTGATGACGCCTGGTGCGCATCGTGATCGCTTAACTCACCTGTGTTATATCGGTAACGATGAGAATGATAGCGTAGGTCTGATGGAAGAAGCTTTTATCGCAATGTACGACATCAAAGGGTTAGAGCGTAAATTATACCGCGCAGCGAAAGAGGGAAAAATTGCGAGGAAAGGTCTATTGAACGATAGGTTGGAACAAGCCCTTCAAGCGAATGTGTTAACCCAAGAGGAAGTCGAGCAAATTATTGCGGCTGATAAGCTAAGATACAAGGCGATTCAAGTTGACCACTTTAGCCATGATTTCAGCGAAACGCTAACCAATAACACCTCTAAGCCAAAACTGAATAGTGTTGCTTAGCAGTTGGTGGGTTAGAGCAATTAGAAACATAGTTGATAGCTATAGCTAAATGAAAATGCCAGTCAGAGTGAAATCTGTCTGGCATTTTTTGCTATGAATGAAGAAGCGTTAATGAAGAAGATGCGCTATTGCGGGTCGCTTACTTCGACTTCATACGATGAGAATTTTCGAACATTAATCACGCCAGTATCAAAAATTAAATATTGACCTTTGATGCCTTTCAAAATACCAGTGACCTCTGGGTTTTTATCAAAATTGTGTGATGTTATTTTGACGGGATGCTCATCAACCGGGTAATCAATAGCAGTGGTCGTTTCATTGAGAAGTTGTACGGCATCATCCCCGTATTTCTGTTTAATCTCAGCAATGGTTGGCTCAACTAACGGTAGTAAATGAGCGAACTTCTCTTCCAGTGGCATAGGTTCGCCATCACCCTTAAGAAGCGTCCGCCAATTCGTTTTATCCGAAATATGTTTTGCTAATTCTATTTCGATCAGCCCTGAAATATGGCGAGTTTTCACTTTAAAGATCGGCAAGCCTTGTGTCGCACCTTGATCAATCCAACGGGTAGGTATTTGTGTGTGACGAGTGATCCCGACCTTTAAGCTAGAAGTATTAGAAAGGTAAACATAATGGTCTACCATGCAGTTTTCTTCGCCCCATTGCGGTTCACGACAAGTGCCTGCTTCATAGTGACAAGTTTCGGGCTTCATTATGCACATATCGCAGCTGGCAAGTTTTCTCATACAGACGAAGCAGTGGCCTTGCGAGTAGCTTTTTTTCGTCTTCTTCCCGCAGGCACTACAGAAAATATTCCCAGTATGGACCAAGGTTAGAGACTTACCGATGAATGGATTTAGGTCAACTAACTCCTCACCGACTGGCAAGCGGTATTGAACTTTTCCATCCAATGATGCACGCATTTTACTCAGCGTACCTTTAGCTAATAAAGACATGACATTACTCTTAAGATTATTCTTATTTTAGACGAGTAGTGTAGCAAAAAAGAGAGTGAAAAAGATCGAGGTTAAACAGTGGAAGAGCTGGAAATGGAAAAAAGGTGACGCGAACGCCACCAAAAGGGAAACCTGCAAACTTAATAGGAGCTTGCAGAGTAGTGCTCAGGGAAATCGCATTCTGAAGAGCAGCTGCTTACCAGAAAATCCACGCAAAGATGGTAAGTACAAAAATACAGACGATATTTAGCACCATACCCACTCGCATCATTTCACGCTGTTTGATATGACCAGAGGCAAAAACGATCGCATTCGGTGGCGTTGCGACTGGCAGCATAAAGGCACAAGAAGCCGCAACAGCGATAAGAGCAGATAAGATCACAGGTGAAATACCTAAAGCTTCAGCAATGGTTGCAAATACTGGAACGAGTAGTGCTGCGCTTGCCGTGTTGCTGGCAAATTCAGTGAGAAAGACAACAAAGCCAACCACAGTCAAAATAGTTAATAGCATTCCTGCTTGCTCAAGGAAGCCGCTTAGGGAGTGCGCAAGGAAGACACTGGTGCCTGTTGCTTTAAGGATATTACTTAAGCAAATACCACCACCGAATAGGATAAGAACCCCCCAATCCGTTGTCTTCTCGACATCTTTCCATTCAACTGCTTTTGATGCGCCAAGAAGAACAATAGCGCCAATCGCAACAAGCGTATCGAATTTAGAGAAACCACCTAGCATGGCATTAATCGGCTTGCTGAATATCCACATGCTAACGGTTAAAAGGAAAATCGCTAACGTGATTTTTTTGCCGTTTGTCCACTCCACAGGTTTATGATCTAATTCGAACTTATGGTTAAGATCGGGTTTGATCATGATGTACAGAACAAACATAGTGATTGGAAGAAGAATTAGGGAAATAGGTAACCCTAGTGCCATCCACTCCGTAAAGTTAAGGCCAACTTCTGCGGCTGCGATAGCATTGGGGGGGCTACCGACCAGTGTGGCAATACCACCAATTGAAGCGCAATAGGCAACCCCAAGAAGTACGAATACATAAGTGTTGTGGTTTTTGTTTTTATCCAGTTTGCTCATAACCCCAAGAACTAAAGGCAGCATCATTGCAGCCGTTGCGGTGTTAGAGATCCACATTGATAAACCAGCACTCACACCAAATAGCATAAAGACCGCGACAGACATTTTACCTTTGGCGATAATGAGAACTTTGTCAGCAATGGCTTTATCGAGTTCCTGCTTGTGTAGTGCAGCAGCAAGAGCGAACCCACCAAGAAAAAGGAAGATGATAGAGTTAGAGAAATTATTAAGCGCGGTTTGGGTATTAAACACCCCTAGTAAGACTGCCAACATTGGAACCAGTAGGGCTGTGATACTGACATGCACCGCTTCCGTTAACCAAAGCACTGCCACAAAAGTAAGAATACTTAAGCCAGTCACAACGTTCTCATCAAAAGGTAAAACATTCAGTAAAGTAAAAAATAGTAGAGTGTTTCCGACAAGAATCATGCTGTTTCGAGTAAAAAACCAGTTCCGTAAGGTTACTGCGAGTGCTGTCATAAGTGCTCCTTTTACTTAACTTCAGGTAATTATTGTTATTTGAAGCTAAGTTCTGCTTAGTAAAGTATCTGACTTGAGTTAATTGTTTTAATTTGTACTCTTTTGTTGTCTTGATGTTACTTAACTGGATGAAAAGCTGCTGAGGAGTTTTGAACGTGCTAGATGAAAATGTGACGAAGAAAATTAAAAATGGGTAAGAAATTACCCATTTGATATGGTTGTTGAAGCAGAAGAGGCTGGGTTAGGTAAGATTGGCTCTTTTGGACCAAGGAATTTAGGCTGCGTATTGATGATGTAGAGATCTAAAAAAGCTTTAGTTCGGGCAAAAATTTCACGAAAACGAATGGAGAACCCGGAGTGGTGGGTTGGGCCAGAAACGGCTAGACACTGCGCGTTGATGTCATAAGAATGAGCTATGAATAGCGCTCTTTCACAGTGGAATTTTTGCGTAATAATCAAAAAATCATCGGTATCGAAAATTTCTTTTGCGCGGACAATCGAATCTAAAGTTCGAAACCCTGCATAGTCCAAGTGAATGTCCTCTTCTGAAACGTTCGCTTTGAGGAGATCTCGTTTCATTGTCCAAGGTTCATTATAAGAGCGATGTGCGTTGTCGCCACTCAGTAGAAAGTGGTCTACTTTATCATCTTGGTAGAGCTCGATTGCGGCTTCAATCCTGTGAGCGTAATACTCGTTTAGAGTGCGACCTAAATACTTACTTGTACCGAGTACCACGGCAACCTCAAAGTAATCGACCTGTTCAGATGATTGAATAATTCTATCTTCAGCTTGCCAAGAGACCCATCGGTCGATAGAAAACACAACAGTAGCGAGAAGAATCAACGATATAGAAATACATAGCAAGATGTATCGAATCAATGCTCGATGTCGGCGAAGGAAGTGTAATGAAGAAAGTAACAATGGCTTCACTAAAACTAATAATTCCAAATCGGTAAAATGAGAATGTTGATAATATAAAAAAAGCCCTTATGTCACAATCATAAGGGCTTTTTAAATTAGAGTGTCATTCAGTAAAAATTAGAATGCAGTACGTTTGTAACGACGGTAAACAGGCTGCCAAAACTGCTGATCAATCGCCAGTTGTAACGCTTCATCGGTGATTTCTAGAGCAACGCCTTCTTCAATGGCTTTCTTAGCAACAGCAAAAGCAATTTTCTTCGACACAAGGTGGATCTCTTCCAGTGGTGGAAGCAATGCTCCAGTACCATTGATTGCAAGTGGAGAACATGTCGCGAGAGCTCGGCTCGATTCCATCAACATCGCATCTGTTACGCGTGATGCGTTGACAGCAAGTACGCCTAAACCAATGCCAGGGAAAATATAACTGTTGTTGCACTGAGCGATAGGGAAGCGTTGTCCGTTGTGCATGACAGGATCGAATGGGCTACCAGTCGCCACAAGAGCTTGGCCATCAGTCCAACGCAAAATATCATTCGGTGTTGCTTCTACTCGGCTCGTTGGATTCGAAAGAGGGAATACAATCGGACGCTCACAATGTTTGTGCATCTCTTGGATAACATCTTTGCTAAACAGACCTGGAGCACCAGATACGCCGATCAATACCGTTGGCTTAGCATTTTTCATCACATCAAGAAGTGAGTAATCTGTGCCTTCGCTTTCCCAATCTTTGGTGTTTGCACTGTTTTGAACCAAGCGCTGTTGGAAATCAAGCAGATTAGGCATACCTTCTTGCAGTAGGCCCCAGCGATCCACCATGTAAACTTGAGATCGTGCTTGTGCATCATCAATACCTTCAGACACCATCTGCGCAATGATCGCTTCAGCAATACCACAACCAGCGGAACCGGCACCTAAGAAGGTTATACGTTGATCGGAAAGCTTACTACCCGCCGCTTTACAAGCTGAGATTAAAGAGCCAACAGTGACGGCGGCAGTACCTTGAATGTCATCATTGAAACAGCAGATGCGATCTTTGTATCGCTCAAGTAGTGGCATTGCGTTCTTCTGAGCGAAATCTTCGAATTGAATTAACGCATCAGGCCAACGGCGTTGAACCGCTTGAATGAACTCTTCTACAAACGCATCGTAATCTGCACCAGTAATACGAGGATGACGCCAACCCATATACATAGGATCTGCAAGACGTTGTGGATTATTGGTACCTACGTCTAGCACGATTGGAAGTGTGTATGCTGGGCTTATCCCACCACATGCCGTATATAATGCTAATTTACCGATTGGGATACCCATTCCCCCGATTCCTTGGTCGCCCAAACCTAGAATTCGTTCCCCATCCGTGACAACAATGATTTTTACGTTGTGGTTAGCCGCATTATTCAGCAAATCATCAATTTTATCGCGGTTAGGATAAGAGATGAAAAGGCCACGACCACGACGATAAATGTTAGAGAAATTTTCACATGCCGCACCAACCGTTGGCGTGTAAATGATTGGCATCATCTCTGAAACGTGATTTTGGACTAAACGATAAAATAGAGTCTCGTTTGTATCTTGGATATTACGCAGATAAATGTGCTTATCCATATCATTTTCAAAATTACAGTATTGTTGGTAAGCACGGCCAACTTGTTCTTGGATTGTTTCAGTCGTCTCTGGAAGTAAACCATTTAGGTTAAAAGAGCTACGTTCAGATGCTGAAAATGCGCTTCCTTTGTTTAGTAATGGCGTACTTAGAAGTGCTGAACCAGCATATGAAATATAGAGCGGGCGTTTATCGTTGTTCATTTTGTGCCTATGTAGGGTTTGGGGGATCTTAAAAATGATAACGGTTAAGTTATTCAGTTGTAAATAGCATAGGCTAAGGTTTGGGAAAACAAACACTCGCTTATGTCTTTGGAGTATAATAACGCAAATCTCCATATTATTTACTAATAACATGCATTCACTTCCAATAGGCGCGCTATTTTCTGAATTTGAAGCCACTATCGCAAAATATAATCTTGTTGTAGAAGCAGAAACGGGATCGGGTAAGTCAACCAAACTTCCAATATGGGCATCGAAACACGGCCGAGTATTAGTGATTGAACCTCGTCGAATCGCCTGTACTTCACTCGCGGAATATACAGCCAGTCAGCGGCTAGAACGGGTAGGGCAATCTATTGGTTACGCCATTAAACTAGACGTTCAATTTAGCGAAGATAGTGATATTGTTTTTGTTACCCCTGGAGTCGCACTGCGCTGGTTTTCTGAAAACAAACTAGCGGATTTTGATATTGTCATGATCGATGAATTTCATGAGCGGCGCTGGGACACCGATCTTCTGGTGGCGTTATTGAAGGAGGCGAATCGCCATCGGCTTATTGTCACTTCTGCGACATTAGAGGGGCATCGACTGGCCGAATATGTGAATGCCACTCGGCTCCAATCCCAAGGTCGCCTGTTTGATGTGGACTATATCTATCGTACGAGTGAGAGCCAGCAACTTCCCGATATTCGAATGCTTGAGAATCGAATTGTCGATGAAGTTAAAAAACAGCTGATAACCAGTCCGGGTGATATTTTGGTCTTCTTACCTGGAAGAAAAGAGATCACACAATGTGCTCAGATGCTACAAAGTATTGCTGGCTGTGTTGTTGTGAAGTTGCATGCCTCCGTTTCAGATAAAGAGCGTAAATTAGCCTTGAACGCTCAACCATTGCAGGTTCATGATTCAGAAAATAGTGGTGACTCTGAAAGCTCAGATGTTCATCTAAAGAAAGTGGTGCTGGCAACCAACGTGGCTGAAACATCGTTAACCATCCCGAATATTTCAACCGTGATTGATTCTGGGCTTGAGCGGCGGACTATTCAGAGAAATGGACGCACCACTCTAAGTTTAAAGTCGATTTCAAAGGCGAGCTCTAAGCAGCGGGCAGGTCGAGCCGGGCGGGTAATGGATGGGCTGTGTATTCGATTGTATGGAGAGCATGCCGCCTTAGAAAGTATGACGCCACCAGAATTACAGCGAGAAGAGTTAGTTGAGCCTATGCTTGCGGCTGCGAGTTGTGGATATTCGTTAGATCAGTTGTCATTCTTAGACGATCTGCCACCTAAATCCATGGTCTCTGCGACGGAAAAATTGCGACTTATGCAAGCCATTGACTCAGAGGGTAAGATTACGCCGCATGGGACAATTTTGTCGCCACTTCCAATCGATGTTTTGTATGCAGACCTCGTCACTAGAATGCCATCAAGAGCATTAAAAGAAGTGATGGTTGATCTGGCAGCCGCATTATCGGTTCCTGCGGCGATTTATCAAATCAAACCTCATCAGGATGATGACCAGCCGATTGAGAAACAGGAACCTCATCATTGCGATGGTGAAATACTGATTAACCTAGTCAGAGGGAGAACCTTTGATTCGATTCAGGTTGAACAAGAAGCGCTAAAAGAGGCAAAGGGACTGTCTAAGCAAATGAGAGAGGCGTTTGAATTGCCACAGCTTGACGTTGCTTCGCGATATGACCGTCATCTATTTCTAACTAGCATTGCTCAATTACATCCGGAGTTGGTTTTCGTTCGAAGAGAAAAACGTCGCCAAGCTTTAGCAAATGGAGAGATGGAAGTAGCGGTAGGAAGGCATAGTCGATTTTCTGACAAAGCAGAGGCCGCCATTGTGATGGATACCCATAGCATTCCAGGGCGGGGCGTTAAGCAAACATTAAATTTAGCAACCGTTATGCTACCAGTTCCGCTTAGCTTGTTAATTGAGCTTGAATTGGGGGATTGGGTTCAGGGTGAAACAACGGTGGTAAAAAGTGGCGAACAAAGCTCAGGAAAAAATCAAATTCTAACGGAGATGGAATTGCGATACGCAGGACGCCTATTGACGACTCGGCAAGTGATGCCAGAAGGAGAACTGCTTTTAAAGCCAATTGTTGATGCGGTAAATCGAAATGAGTGGCTCATCGGGCTCGCTGACGAACGGCGAATGGAGATCAACCTATGGAAATTATACGTAGAGCTAGGACTTGATGCACAGCACTCGACCCATGGCGAGATCAATTTTGAACAGTGGTTTATTGACCAACTCACTGAACTTGAGATTCAGGATGTTGAAGAGCTAAGTATTTTCGACAACAGTGACTTTACATTTGAAGGTATTCCTTACTGGGAGTTTGATGATTTTGCTCACCAATACCCTCAAAGTATCACTTTGGCTGATCTTCAGTTAACGGTTGAATATTATGTCTCGAAGAAGTTGATACACGTGATATATCAGCGTGGGTCTAGAAAGGGCGATCCAAAAAGGTGGGAGCTACCAACATGGAAAGGCTGGCGAATTCAATATAAAAAAGCGAGTCGAGTCGTCGATGTTCGGTAATAAATAGATGCAACTTATATGGAGAGTAAACATATGGCGAATTTGTATTTATTTATTCTGCATAATATTAATCAATTAAGCGCATATTTGAAATTAATGTGTGAATTATGTTAGAAGCTTGCGTTTCATATTTCCTTTTGAATGGTTGAGAGGGTATAAAAGACCGTTCTTTTATATCCTATTGCTATATAGGGGGAATTGGTTGATATTAACCACAACATATCGTGTTGCGTTTATGTCGGGGGACATTATGGATAAACAGGAAGATGCGAGCGTACTATTTGACTACACATCGTTTCTTGGTGCTTCGTGCAGTAAAAAATGGACGTTTTTAGAGGCAATGAGCTCGTTTGCTCCGATATTTGGAATTGTTTGGCGTGACAACATTAAAGAGCTAACCAAGCCAGAAGATCGTTTATGGGAAATGGCACTGAAGTCCATGTCCTCACGTAAAAGCGATGAGTCGAATATTGTCACTTTGGCGAAACTTGCCAAACTTGAAGGGATTGAAGAGCTGAAAGTCGTAATGCCTTACCCATTAGAGAAAGAGCAAATTAAGCATATTGAAGATCGCGGCCAACTGGTTATCAATAACACGTCGCCAGATGAGTTTTACATCACTCTTTAGTTTGTGGCTGGTGACTAAGTTGAATCGCTGAACATGAGTTAATGCCACATAGACAAAGTTCATTGGTGCTAATTCGGTAAACGTAGAAATGTGAAAATTGAACATTAAAAAAGAGCCAAATGATGGCTCTTTTTTTGTTTTTACCAGAATCGCTTAGATTGGACTAATCAATAAGATTGTACTCTTTGCTTAAGATATCAATGATCTCTTGCTTCGGATTATCGCTTAACTCTATTTTTTGCCCCGTTACTTTTTCCGCAATATCGATATAAGTGCGAGATACCGACATTAATGCATCAAGTGGAAGCGCATTATCACGAGCAAGTGCTTCTCTTTCAGGCATCCTGTTTTTATTAAGAAGGATGTCAGGATCTGGGAAGTGATTGAGTAAAAACTGACGGAAACCCTCTTTAGAGTTCTCAACAATTTTTCCGTGTTGATACTCGTTGCTGTCCCAAATTCTAGAAGAGTCAGGAGTACCGACTTCATCCATATAAATCAGTTTTTCAATGCCTTGCGCATCATTCACATAACCAAACTCAAACTTGGTATCGACAAATGTTTGCCCCACTTGAGCTAAAGCGTTACTTATTACTCCGAAGCCCTCTTTCAATAATTTTTCATACTGAGCGATGTCTTCAATCTTACTGAAATTAAAGTCGGCAAAGTTATCTTCAAGGTTCTTACGTGTAATATTCACATCATCAGCTTCTGGAACGCCAGGAATGCCTTTAAGAATCCCCTTAGTTGATGGCGTGATAAGCAAGTTTGGTAGGGCTTTATCTTTTTCAAGGCCATCTGCCATTTCAATACCGCAAAACTCTCGTTCACCGTTGACATAGGCGCGCCACATCGAACCGGTTATATATTGGCGACAAATAGCTTCAATCATAACTGGGCGGGCTTTTTGGACAATCCAGACAAATGGATGAGGGATATCCAAAATGTGGCTATCCGTTAAGCCATGATCTTTAAATAACTTAAACCAGTGATTAGAAATAGCGTTCAAAGCGGCACCTTTCCCTGGAACACCTTTCAAATCATTCTCGCCATGCCATATGCAATCAAATGCAGAAATACGATCACTGATCACCATAATCGCAAGTGGAGCGTCCGGTGAGACGTTGTATCCTTTTTCTTTGATTAATCGTTGGCTGTCTTCTTCAGTCAACCAATAAACAGAGCGTACTTTTCCACTATGAACAGGTTTATTGGTACGAATTGGGAGGTCATCATTTACGGCAAGAACTTGGTCAGCGAAGCTCATTAGACATTCCTATCTTTTATTAAACATCACACGGAGAAAATACCTAGTAGGCGTCATTTCAAGTTGGCATCGTTTCTAGTAGGCATCGTTATTGGATGCATCATACCAGAAAATTAATTTCCATCCAGCAAAAAGCAAACGTTTGCTAAGTGTTGGTGGAAGTAAAAAAAACCTCCGATAAAGGAGGCGAAATAATTTAGTCAAACAGGGCAGTGTTCATGAGGTAAACCAAAATTATTAGTGCAATACTTGAGATGAATGTTCAGTAAAAAACACTTCGCATTGGTGCTTCTTAGCCAAAAGGTTGAGTTGACGTTGACCAAATTCATCAATATTACTGCTAACGACAACAGCACTCGCATTACCTGATTGAATCGCTTTGATTGCGATTTCAAACTCAGACTGGTAGCTAGAAGCCTTCATATGAATCACTTTGCTACTGCAAGTGTTAAATCGTGTGAGTTGCTTCATGGAAGGGCGCGGACATTGAGCCGTGAAAAGTATCCATTGATTTTGATGCGAGAGCTCAGAGATACGCTTCCAAAACTGTGTCGCTTGAGTTGGCACAAAGTTGATAGAGGTAATATGAGCGTGATGATCAAAAGTGTCAAAGTTAAACGTTAATGGCGTCATCGCTTTTTGAGTCATTGCTTGTTGAGTCAAAGTTTTTTGAGCTAAAGCTTTCTGAATCATAAATACTGGAGTCATGGTACTGTCCTTCTATACATGCTGTATGTCTATACAGTAGTTATTTTGAGGGAGAAGATCAAGTATTAATTGATGGATTTATAGACTCCGATCACAAGCTAAATTTCGACATTAATTATTATTTGTTGATTTTTAAGGGTTTATTTATTTCACACTTTGAGTGTATCGAGAGGTGTTAACGCGAGATGTAGTTAATAACGTAAATAGGAGGGAGTTTATCCAGTGTAAGTAATGACTTATACAGTAGTTTTTTCAGTCGTTATTATAGATAGAGGGAGCTGGCGCATAAAGCGTTTGCCTAGATTAAGAGTGATTAAAAATTTATGCTGGGGGATCAAAAAAGCGCCTCGTATGCGGCGCTTTCTATCCATTTTCTGTTTTGAGCAACGATCAGTTATCTATGCTTTAAGATGCTTTTTGAAGCTGTGCGAGCATCTGCTGTTCTGCAATATTGAATTGGCGTACATCCAGTGTTGCCATTGCATTACAGTCTTTACATGAGTGATGGTGTTTCCCATCAATATAATCATGTTTCGCGAGTAGAGCTGGCTGTTTACACCAATCACAAACGCCTTCAATTTTGAACATTATCTTCTCCCCACCTTTTTGTTTTCAGGTGTCATTTTCGGCGTGCATTATGACATACATAGTACAATGAAGTTAACCGTTTGTTACGTATTTTTGAGAGGGAGATCGATTGCTAAGCCAATATTTATAGGAGATAGAGAAAGCTGGACATGATAATTCTGATTATTTGTTACTTTTTTGCAACATTGTGAAGAATTGTTTTAAGAGCGCCATTTAAGCGTTTCATCTCTTCTTCACTGCCTTTCATATCTGGATGGTAAATTCTTGATAGTTGTTTAAAGCGTAATTTGATTTTTTTCTCATCGGGTATGTTTGATGGGGTAAAGCCAAATATAGCGCAAGAAATATTCAGTTTTTGATTTTTAGAAGAGTTCTGATGCTTTTTGAATTCACGAAATACCGTCTCTAGTTGGCGCTTAAGCTGCTTTATCGTAAAGGTTTTAGCTTTTAGTTCTTCCTGAAGCTTCAGTTGTTGCTCCATCAATTCATTGGTTTGATCATGACGATTGCGTTTCACTGCCATGATCAATACTAGACTGAGAATGGCGATAATTAGCCAAGGGGCATATATGAAAATGCTGGAGTCACCACTAAAAATATTAAGTTGGTTCATGAACGTTTTAAATGACCAACTATCAGAATTTTCAGGTAGGTCCTGTTCATCTTGAGGAATATCCAGAGTGATGGGGTCAATTTGAGCGTCAAGTTGGTCAATAGAAGAGAGTTGCTTGGCTCTTTGAGTATTGAATTGCCTCTCTAATACTCGATAATAGCCATCCTCCGCTTGAGTGTTTAACTTAGCATCGGAAAGGGTGTCTGCCGCAATTTGGTACCAGATTTCAGCCATATCTAGTTCACTAATATCAACGTTAGTACGTTCAAATAGGCTCGCTAATTTCAAAGGCGCTTTGCTATCCCCCTCAAGGGCAAGTTGTGTGTACCAGCGAAGCGCATGTTCAAGGTTTATCGTGGTGCCTTCTCCGAGTTCATAGGCTTGAGCTAATTTGTACTGCGCGGCTTTATGGCCACTTTTTGCGGCTTGCTGATACCAATGAAATGCTGTGTCGATGTTTTTTTCGGTGTCGACGCCTAAAGCGTAAGATTGAGCGAGGTTATACTGAGCCTGAGGATCGTTTTGATTCGCTTTGGCTGTCAGAAGGGCGATATTATCAGTGCTGGAATACGCTAAATTGCAAGTTAGGCTTACGAAGAGAAAAGCAAAAATGAGCAAATAACGTTTCATTAAATAAGGCTTCTTATAGTCAGGGTAAGTAATCACGCACGATTCAGCTAAAGTATGAACTGAATCGCATGCGGTATCTTAACATTTTATCGCGAGTGCCGTTACTTAAGTCTCTTGAGTTCTTGTGCCCCATTAATCGGACGATTGACAGAGACTTTACGGCCTTTCTTTAATCCAACTTCATAATCAGCGGTTAAATTTTTCATCGCTTCTCTTAATTGCTGCTTGAAGGTTTCGCGATCGATATTTTCAAACTCTTTATCAATGTAATTATTGATCTTATTCGCAGACTCTTCATCAGGCGTAATAATAGGAAGTTTCTCTAGTGCACCTTCAACCCAACCAGAAACAAAGGAATTCACTCGACGAGTCACTTCAAGGTTACTTGTGCCTGAACCAGAAAAACTGTTTCGGAACTGACCAGTATGCTCATTCAATTCACGATAAACGATATCAAAAGCAAAGGCTGCAAAAATAGCGCGGTCAGCTTCACCAATAAATTCAACGCGTTTCAGACCTTTATGATTAAGTAATACGGCTTCGACACCGAATCTAGTATTGATACCGCGGATCACACGTAAAATAGTCGAACTGACATTAGCAGGTAGAAGGTGACTGGACTGAGTTTTGCCCATTTTGATAAATTCAATATCATCCTTATCCAAGCCATATTTAACCATCAAGGCATGAGCCATTTTGATGGCATTAGCTGCTTCATTGACGTTGGCTGAATTTCCAAGCTCTAGGCATTTGGCAATTTTCTTTAGGGCTTTTTTCTTATCCATCTACTGCTTGTTAACATCCGCTTATTTTGAAGAGTCAGACATTTTACCTGTTTTTTAGATTTAACTCAAAACGGTAGAGAGAAAAAAGAATCTTAGCGGAGAGAATGATTGGATATCTTGGAAACATGTGAAATAAAAACGCCATCGAGGCTCGCTTCCAATGAAGTTCGTCGATGGCGTTGATTAGTGTCGTAGAGCGTGAGGGTTAAATACCTAGCTCATCGAGAAGATCGGCTGCTGCATCGTTGCCGCCTGATGCCGCTGCAGTATTATCCTGCTCTTCTTTCATTTTCTTTTGAGTCGACGCTAAAATTGAATCTGGGCACTGCTCTTTCTCAATTTCAAACTCTTCTAATTGAATGAATTCTGTTTTATCCATCGCCAACTCAAGGTAGAAAATGTTGTTTTTCTCAGTAGAGAAAGTAACACGACGCGCTTGCGGACGATCCAAATTGGTATCAACAGAAAGGTTTACCTGCTTATTCAGTGACAACATTTTTGGTTGGTTTTGAGTGATGTTGGTTTGTAATTCTTTACGGATCTTGTTGGTAAAGTCGCCAACTAATTGGTTGGTTAGCTCACCAAGAACGTCTCCAACCTCATCTGACGTGTGCAAAACCGCTAATTCATCTTCTGGCATGCCCATATTACGCATGTAGTTTGCGTAAAGCTCTAATGCTGCCTTTGATGTGAAGTTGATAACGACTAACCCAGAAAAGCCACCGTCAAATAGAACGAAACAGCCGAAATCAGGTTTCAGGCTCGTTTTGTTGATTTTCTGCACCATTGCAGAGTAAGACACTTTTGAATTGGTTGCAGATGTGAGTACACCAGACACTGACTGACAAAGTTTGAGAAGGATGTCTTCGGTTGTCACTACTTTATTTTTTTTCATTATTTATTCGCTCGTTAAATGCGTCAATTTATATGCTATATGTCGTCATTGTGACTTGTAAAAATAAAAACGGAAGTACTTGTTTCATTTTCGTCTTGAGATTCTGATTTGATCACCTTTTTAGATGGTGTAAAGTGACTAAATTCAAAGAATAAGATTATTTTAACCAAAACCCATAGCTGATTGGATCAGCGTAGTAGGGGCAGGAAGCGCAATGTTACCAAGACTTCATTTAAATACGGATGTTGATCCCGTTGTCGTCTGCTTTTTAGACGAACTTAAAACCGCTGGTTTCTTTGGCGATATTGAATCTCAATATTCTAGCCGTCTCGCGGTGGCGACAGACAACAGTGTTTACCAACAACTCCCTCAAGCCGTTGTTCACCCTCGAACCACTCAAGATGTCATTCTTATTGGTAAGATTAGCTCAAATCCAAAATATGACCGAGTCACCTTCTCGCCTCGTGGCGGCGGTACGGGTACTAATGGTCAATCTTTGACGCAAGGTGTTGTGGTGGATCTTTCTCGCCACATGAATCAAGTTATTGAGATAAATGATAAAGAAGGTTGGGTTCGAGTTCAGTCTGGGATCGTCAAAGATCAGCTTAATGATGCTGTTCGTCCTTTTGGTTATTTCTTCTCTCCAGATCTATCAACCAGTAACCGAGCGACACTTGGCGGAATGGTTAATACCGATGCCTCTGGTCAGGGGTCGCTGAAATACGGCAAAACATCAGACCATGTTCTTTCTCTTCAAGCCGTTTTTGCCGATGGGTCTTGTCTCGAATCTGACTTATCTTGTGGTTTGCCAAGTGAAGATGAACTGGCTTATCAAGCTCTTTCGGTCACAGAACAGGTGTGCCGAAACAAGCGAAGTCAAATTCTAGATAAATTCCCACCTCTGAATCGTTTCCTAACGGGTTATGATCTCAAAAATGCAATTGATGACGATACCAATGAGTTCGATTTAACGCGGGTGCTGTGCGGAGCGGAAGGCTCTTTAGCTTTCATCACTGAGGCTAAATTGAACCTGACGCCAATTCCTAAAGCTCGAACGTTAGTAAATGTGAAATACAACAGTTTTGATTCGGCGCTGCGTAATGCTCCCTTTATGGTAGAAGCGAATGCCTTGTCGGTTGAGACTATTGATTCGAAAGTATTGAACTTAGCCAAGCAAGATATTGTATGGCACACCGTGAGTGATCTGTTTACCGATGTTCCAGATAAAGAGATGCTGGGCGTTAATATGGTCGAATACGCAGGCCAAGATGAAGCTGAAGTTGAGTCCCAAATTAAAGCACTGACAGACCAACTTGACGTGATGCTAGAAACTGAAGATGCGGGCATTATTGGTTACCAGATTTGTAACGATTTATCTGAGATCGGGCGCATTTATAATATGCGTAAAAAAGCGGTTGGGTTGCTGGGGGCGGCGAAAGGTCGTGCTAAACCTGTCGCATTTGCAGAAGATACCTGTGTCCCACCTGAAAACTTAGCGGATTTTATCGCTGAGTTTCGTGAACTACTGGATGCGAAATCATTGAACTACGGTATGTTCGGGCATGTTGATGCGGGTGTACTTCATGTGCGTCCTGCACTGGACTTGTGCGATCCTCAACAAGAGCTACTGATGCACCAAATTTCGGATGAAGTGGTGAAGTTGGTGTCGAAGTATGGCGGTTTAATGTGGGGTGAACACGGTAAAGGTTTCCGCTCGGAGTATGGGCCAGAGTTTTTTGGACCTGAATTGTTCACAGAGTTGCGTCGTGTTAAAGCGGCGTTTGATCCTCTTAACAAAATGAACCCTGGGAAAATTTGTACTCCGCTAGACAGCGATGCTGAGCTAGTTAAAGTGACGGGCACAAAACGTGGTTTTTATGACCGCCAGATTAATGTCCAAGTCCGTGATAGCTTTAAACAAGCGATGGAGTGTAACGGTAACGGACTGTGTTTTAATTACGATACTAGCTCGCCAATGTGTCCATCAATGAAAGTCACGGCTGACAGGCGTCACTCTCCAAAAGGGCGTGCCGGACTCGTCAGGGAGTGGTTAAGGCAATTGACAGAACAGGGCGTAGATATTTTGGATTTGGAACAACAAGTTCTTGAGTCGACGCCAACGATAAAAACCATGGTTGATAAAGTGAGGCATAGTTTCAACAAACGTCATGAAGAGGATTTCTCGCATGAAGTTTATGAAGCGATGAATGGTTGTTTAGCGTGCAAAGCGTGTGCGAGTCAATGTCCGATCAAAGTCGATGTACCAAGTTTTCGTTCTCGTTTCCTGAATATCTATTACTCTCGTTACCAGCGTCCTGTAAAAGACTACTTGGTTGCGAATATTGAAACCATGCTGCCGCTTATGGCAAAAGCGCCTTTAGTGGTTAATACCGCTCTGTCGCAGCAATGGATCCAAAGCTTAACCGCCAAAACCGTTGGGTATGTAGACGCTCCGCTGCTGTCTGTTCCCACTTTAGAAAAGCGCTTAAGGAAGGCGAGTCTTCAAGAGTTTGACTTGCAAAGACTGGCTGGTCTTTCGAAACAAGATAGAGCCGATCATGTACTGATTGTGCAAGACCCATTTACTAGTTACTACGATGCACAAGTGGTAGAAGATTTTATCTTGCTGGTTGAACGTTTGGGTAAAGTGCCTGTGCTACTGCCTTTTAAACCCAATGGAAAAGCGCTACACATTAAAGGCTTTTTGAAAAAGTTTGCTCAAAGTGCGCAGTCGACATCGGCATTTTTGTCTCAAGTCGCTGATTTAGAAATCCCGCTGGTGGGCGTTGATCCTGCTCTTGTGCTCTGTTATCGAGATGAATATGTCGAGATCCTTGGCGATAAGCGAGGTGATTTTGATGTGTTAACCGTTCATGAGTGGCTATTACCCCGTTTGAATGAATTTGAGCTAGAGACTCAGGCTCGTTCGTCGGAATTGTCACCTTGGTATCTATTCTCACACTGTACTGAAAAAACAAAGCTACCGAACGCTGAAAAAGAGTGGGGCGCGATTTTCACTCATTTTGGTGGCGTGCTGAATACTGTGCCTGTTGGTTGCTGTGGCATGGCGGGTACGTTTGGCCATGAAGTGGATAAACTGCAGATGTCGAAAGATATTTATGGGCTCAGTTGGAAGCCAAGTTTAGCGGACTTACCGAAAGAGAGATGCTTAGTGACGGGATACTCATGCCGTAGCCAAGTGAAACGCTTTGAAGGGGTTAAGTTAGCGCATCCACTGCAAGCATTACTACAATTGGTTGACTAGGATAGCGCGGGTTAGAATATCAGTGACACCAGAGTGATCTTAACAACCTTGTTGGGCTTACTCTGGCACATGCGAAGTGGGTATATGCAAAACTGACACTCACAAAAATAGATTGTGGCTCGAGTGTGTAATGTCGAGTGCTGGAATCGATATGGATTGTCTGAATAATAACTAACAAGGAATGTTGAATGATGAAAGCTCTTGAATTAAAGATCCCGCCCGTTGCTGTTTTTATTGTTGTCGCTCTTCTTATGCATTTGGCTCATACGTTTGCAGCGGGGGCCCACATCGCCGTGCCATTCTCGTTGGCTATTTTATTCGTTTCAATCGCCATCAGTGGTGTGGTTGGTATTTCAGGTATTGTGGCGTTTCGCCAAGCTAAAACAACCGTGAACCCAGTTAAACCAGAAGAGGCATCTTCAGTGGTTGACAGTGGCATTTACCGATACACCCGAAACCCGATGTACTTAGGTTTGCTGGTGCTTCTGATTGGGCTTTCGATCTATTACCAAAACCTACTCAGCGTTGCGCTTAATATTGTCTTCGTCATGTATATGAATCGGTTTCAAATCGAGCCGGAAGAGGCGGTGCTAGAGAAGAAATTTGGGGAAGAGTACTTAGATTATAAGCAGAGTGTTAGGCGCTGGATATAATCGGCATTATTGGATTTGAAGCTATTGATAAAATCGATGAGTATTAAACGTTGGTTTTAAAGCTCATGGTTCTAAACAAACGGTTCTAAAGCGACTCAAATTTTTTAATTTGCCGGAATCAAAAAAAGGAACCTAATAGTTCCTTTTTTGTTGGTTGCTTCTAGCGTGTTTCTATTGGTTCGAATCGGTGCTGTTATGCTGCTGCTTGAGCAAACTGAGCAAGAAACATCTCTTTTCTTTCGTTGAAGCGATTGACGAGATCATCAACCGCTGCTTGGTCATAAGGTTTTAGGCCACTTGCGACCATGCGCTTAACGCCTTTACCTACAACGATGCCATCTTCTTTAAATTCAAAGTTAAGCGTCACCACACCGCGTTTACCGTCAACATCAAAGCTTGCGCCAGCAAATGAGACTTCTGGGTGAGTGAGATCTAGGCGGCTGAATTCCACTTCCATGCTCTCATAAATCACTAAAGGACGCTGACAGTTGATCATCATCTGTTGCTCTTCCATCAGAGGCACCATGATGTGAGGGAAGTTCATACCAGAGAATTGTACGTAGTTCGTCACAACATGCTCAATGAACGCTGCGTCATGGCTAACGTCGCCTTGATGATTCATATGCAAATACTCTTTGCCATTAGAATCGACGAGCGAGCTCTCTTTTTCACTCTTATTTTCAACGCTCAGAGCAACACCATCACTGACCATTCCTGAGAAGTCAAAACGCATTTTTTGGCTAATGCCTTCTTTTTGAAGAAGAACGGCAAAGAGAAGATCGCCTGGCACACAAAAACGTTTGTTGTCTTCATCATGAATAGGGTTGAAGTCGCCCGCTACTTTTTTAGCAAAATGACTTGCTTGTTCACGAGTGAATTGGAATTGTTTGTCTGCGTTTGAAAAATAAGGAGATAGAAACATAATTCTCAGCTTGTTGAAAAATCTGTGCTGATTATATCCAACTATCTTCATTTAATGGTCTATCCAGTTGCTGATATGAATAAATTGACTCAGTTCGCGGGTTTTTGTTAATAAAAAAGACCACCGATAATCGATGGTCTAGATGAGGTTCACTTTCTAAGTTAATAATTTATCAAGCTAATTAATTTAGCGGTGCCAGAGATGGAAATGACACCGAGTTAAATTAGTAACTGCATAGAACGCTATCAGGCATTAGGTGGTTGTGAACGGCTGACTTTAATAATGCGTTCGCTTTTTCAATGTCTGGAGCAAAATAGCGGTCTTTATCATAGAAGGCGACTTTTTCACGTAAGATGGATTTGGCTTCTTCAATGCGAACTGATGATTTCGTTGGCGCTCGGAAATCAAGACCCTGTGCAGAGGATAGATACTCAACCGCTAGGATCCCACGTGTATTTTCGGCCATGTAGCGAAGGCGACGCGCGGCATAAGTCGCCATAGAAACATGATCTTCTTGGTTTGCAGACGTCGGTAGGCTATCTACAGAGGCAGGATGAGCCAAACTCTTGTTTTCACTTGCCAGAGCGGCAGCCGTCACTTGAGCGATCATAAATCCTGAGTTTACGCCGCCATTGTCTACAAGAAACGGTGGTAATTTACTTAAGGCACTATCAATCAGTAGGGCCATGCGTCGCTCTGATAAACTTCCCATCTCGGCAATCGCAAGTGCAAGGTTATCCGCCGCCATTGCTACAGGTTCAGCATGGAAGTTACCGCCCGAAATAATGTCGCCATCTTCAGCAAACACTAGTGGGTTGTCTGACACTGAGTTCGCTTCAACTTGCAAAATATCGGCTGAATTTCGGATCTGTTGTAAGCAGGCTCCCATCACTTGTGGTTGGCAGCGCAATGAATACGGGTCTTGCACTTTTTCGCACGCGGTATGTGATTCGCCAATCTCGCTGCTGCTATCTAGAAGGTGGCGATAAGCGGTGGCAGCATCCATCTGCCCACGATGTCCACGAACGCGATGAATACGCGGATCAAACGGACGACGGCTTCCCAATGCCGCTTCTACAGACATGGCACCACATACGGTTGCTGAGGCGAAGAGATCTTCGGCTTCAAACAATCCTTCTAGAGCAAAAGCGGTTGAAGCTTGAGTTCCGTTAAGTAGCGCCAGCCCCTCTTTTGGCGCAAGCGTGATCGGTTCTAGCCCCGCAATTTTAAGCGCTTCAAGCCCAGACATGATTTTACCATTATGGCGAGCTTGGCCTTCCCCAAGTAACACGGTACTCATGTGAGCCAATGGGGCTAAATCGCCTGATGCACCCACAGAACCTTTTTGCGGTACGCATGGATACACTTGAGAATTAACCAATTCAATCAGTGCGTTGATTACTTTCAATCGAATGCCAGAGTAGCCACGCGACAAGCTGTTGATCTTGAGCACCATCATTAAACGAACGGTCTCATCTGACATGAATTTGCCAATACCAGCGGCATGCGAAAGGACAATACTGCGCTGTAATGTTTCTAAATCTTCTGGCGCAATTCGAGTGTTCGCTAATAGGCCAAAACCAGTATTGATACCATAAACGGTTCTGTCTTCGGCAATCACTTGCTCAACAACGCGGGTGCTAGCCTCGATGTCAGGAATGGCGTCAGGATTAAGTGACAGATTAATAGGAGCACGGCTGACGCTGCGAAGTTCGGATAAGCTCAAATGGCCTGGGTTAAGGTGTAAATTAATCATGGTCATATCTTCCATTACAGACGGCTAAGTTCAGCGTTTAACATAGGTAGGTCGAGTTTTTGATCTTTGGCGCACTGTTTGGCAATGTCATAACCCGCATCTGCGTGGCGCATCACGCCTGTCGCTGGATCGTTATGCAATACACGAGCGATACGTTCAGAAGCGTCATCGCTACCGTCACAGCAAATCACCATTCCAGAGTGTTGTGAGAATCCCATGCCGACACCACCACCGTGATGCAGAGAAACCCAAGTTGCACCGCCTGCTGTATTGAGTAGGGCATTAAGCAGCGGCCAATCTGAAACAGCATCGGATCCGTCCATCATGCCTTCGGTTTCACGGTTCGGACTCGCGACCGATCCTGAGTCTAAGTGATCTCGACCGATGACGACTGGCGCTTTAAGCTCGCCATTTTTGACCATCTCATTGAATGCTTGACCTAAACGTTCACGATCTTTTAATCCAACCCAACAAATACGAGCAGGGAGACCTTGGAACTGAATACGTTCACGCGCCATATCTAGCCAGTTATGCAGTTGCGGGTTATCTGGAATAAGCTCTTTCACTTTTTGGTCTGTTTTGTAGATATCTTCAGGATCGCCAGACAGAGCAGCCCAACGAAATGGCCCAATACCTTCACAGAATAGAGGTCGAATATAAGCGGGAACAAATCCAGGGAAATCGAAAGCGTTTTCTACCCCTTCTTCTAGCGCCATTTGACGAATGTTATTGCCGTAAT
The DNA here is from genome assembly GCF_050337905.1 of Vibrio clamense. Lineage (NCBI taxonomy): Bacteria > Pseudomonadati > Pseudomonadota > Gammaproteobacteria > Vibrionales > Vibrionaceae > Vibrio > Vibrio clamense. The sequence goes on from NZ_JAKJTJ010000035.1 coordinate 27,200, forward strand.
CGACAGTTGCTGCGCCGCGATCTTGTAGATCGAGCATGGCTTGCACTTGGATCGCCATGGACTGTTTAGCGGCTTTTACTACCTTCGCTTCATCTTCCAAACGTTCTTGTGCTGCTTTCTCCATTGACCAGCCTTGTGGGAGATAGCCATTCAGAGGGTCGTGAGCCGAAGTTTGGTCGGTTACTACGTCAGGAGTGATATTACGTTCAACAAGTTCTGGGAAAACATCTGCTGCGTTACCAAGAAGCCCAACTGAAATCGGTGTGTCAGACTCTTTTATCATCGCCATTGCTTCATCTAAGCTGGTGGCTTTTTTGTCGACATAACCCGTACGGAGGCGGTAATCAATTCGTGATTCATCACATTCGACTGCGATCATAGAGAAGCCAGCCATAGTCGCCGCAAGAGGTTGTGCTCCGCCCATACCGCCAAGACCTCCAGTTAATACCCATTTTCCTTTGGCTTCACCTTGGAAGTGTTTCTTAGCAATGGCGACAAAAGTTTCGTATGTCCCTTGAACAATGCCTTGCGAGCCAATGTAGATCCAACTTCCTGCTGTCATTTGCCCGTACATCATCAAGCCTTTTTTATCTAGCTCATTGAAGTGCTCCCAATTGGCCCAGTGTGGAACAATATTGGAGTTGGCGATTAATACGCGCGGTGCATTCTTGTGAGTCGGGTAGACACCGACAGGCTTACCAGATTGAACTAACAGTGTTTGGTCATCTTCAAGACGCTCAAGAACTTCAACAATTTTGTCATAGCATTCCCAGTTTCGTGCCGCTCGACCGATACCGCCGTAGACAACCAGCGCGTGTGGATGCTCGGCAACGTCTGGGTCTAAATTATTCATTAACATGCGAAGTGGTGCTTCTGTTAACCATGATTTGGCGCGTAACGTTGTGCCGTGTGGTGCACGTATGGTGCGTGAAGTGTCGAGACGTGGATCAGACGAGTGTTGTTCCGTCATGGTAATGCTCCTTTAAAGGTCAGTTTCACGTTATGGAGGTCTCTTTTGAACCTCTCATTGATGTAGGTGTTGTTTTACAATTTTTATCTAGTGATCGTAATTTTGCCGCTAAATAGTGGGCTTTTGATACGACTCATCGGACATGGCATTGGCGATATCCCAGCACAGTCGAGCCGCCAATCGAGCCGTTTGCCCATCGATGTCAAAGTTCGGGTTGTACTCTGCGATGTCAGCAATGATCAGTTTGTCTTTACAATCTAAAATGCGTTCAAGAAAAGGGGCGATGCTATCGTAGCTGACACCACGGGCGGCTGGCGCACTCACACCCGGAGCGGTTGCCGCTGGGAACACATCAAGGTCGATGGTGAGGTAGATAAAATCACACGCATCAATAAAATGTTGTAACTGGGTCAATTGATACACATGATTAAAGTGTGAAAGCTCAGTGTCTTCGACGTACCACACATTTAGGTCGTCAGCACGCTTGAAGAGTGCAGGTGTGTTGCTCGCTCGACTCACCCCTAAACAGGCGTAGTGAAAAGGCCAGTTGTTTTCAGAGCAAAAATGTTGGATCTGATTGAATGGTGTGCCTGAGCTCGGCTTTATGTCAGGTAGGTCGCTTTCAAAGCTGCGCAAGTCAAAATGGGCATCAAAGTTGATAATGCCGATTCTAGGTGGAACGCTTGCGGTTTTAGATTGCGCGTTGATATGCTTGGCCAAACCTAGGAATGAAGCCCACGCGACTTCATGCCCACCACCTAATGTAATTACTGGGCTGTGTTGAAGGGCTTGAGCAATGACATCAGCACATTGAGTTTGACTGGATTCGAGTTGGTCTCCATCACATGAAATATTACCAAAATCATGAATAGTTGAATCTTGGTGCCATGCCATATTCGCTAATGCCTGACGAATGAGATCTGGGGCTTGATGCGCTCCAATTCTACCTTTGTTGCGTTTTACTCCAGCATCACATTCGAACCCGACAAGCGCGACGTGTTTGTGTGATTTAAGCTGATCGGTAACTTGGGAGTCCTGAGAACTTACGGTTTGAGTAATGTGATGAACACGAGTCCCTAACGCTCCATCTTCTTTGTCATCTCGCCCATGCCATTTAAAGTTGTGAGAGGTGTGTGTTGAACTAGACATGGGTTATCTCTCCGTGATTGCATAATTGATTGGTGAAGCCGCTGCTTACTTTCCCATTCACAATATGATGAGCTAAGCGGGGAGTCCCCACTTGATAGCTCAAATCGGCAGGATGCTCTATATTCCAAATCGCGAAATCAGCATCGAAGCCCTCATTTATTTGTCCTCGGGAATCCTGTTTGCCAATAGCTTGCGCGGCATGGCTCGTAACGCCTCTTAATGCCTCTTCTGGCGTAAGTCCGAATAGAGTGCAGGCCATGTTCATCATGAGTGTTATATCTGCAAACGGTGATGTGCCGGGGTTGAGATCCGTAGCGATTGCCATTGGAATATGATGCTTTCGGAGTAGATGAACAGGAGGTTGCTGAGTTTCTCTTAGGAAGTAGAATGCGCCAGGTAACAAGGTCGCGACGGTATTCGATTGGGCCAGTGCTTTAACGCCATCACTGTCCAAGTATTCAATGTGATCAACCGAGAGGGCGCCGTATTCCGCGGCAAGAGCACTGCCCCCAAGGTTACTGAGTTGCTCGGTATGACCTTTTATTTTGAGGCCATGTTCTAATGCCGTTTGGAAGACTTTTTGCGTCTGATTCAAATTGAAACCGATGCTTTCACAAAAGACATCGACACTGTCTGCGAGTTGTTCTTGGGCGGCCAGTGGAATGATCTCAGAACAGACGTATGAAATGTAATCGTCTGGACGGTTGGTAAATTCAGGAGGAAGTGCGTGAGCCGCCAACAAGGTAGTTGATACTTTAATATTGCGGTGCTTTTCTAGCATTTTCGCCGCGCGAAGCATTTTCAGTTCATCGTGTAAATTTAGCCCGTAGCCAGATTTGATCTCTACTGAAGTCACGCCTGAGCGGATAAGACCATCTAAACGGGGTAGGGCAAGTTCAATGAGTTGTTCTTCGGTTGCGTTCCTTGTGGCTTTAACCGTCGATAGTATTCCACCGCCTTGTTTGGCAATTTCTTGGTAGGGAATACCTTTAAGGCGCATTTCAAACTCGTTGGCACGATTACCTGCATAGACAAGGTGAGTATGAGCATCAATAAGCCCCGGAGTCACTAACTTCCCTTGGCAATCGATTTGTTGATAATCACTAGACTCGATTGGTTGAATGTCGACACTTGAGTTAATTGAATGGATCTTGCCCTGTTTAACTACCACGGTTTTTGGCTCTGTGACTTGATAGTCATATTCACCAGTTTGCATTGTGACTAAACAAGCGTTGGTAAGAACTAAATTCATATGAGAACTCAACTTCGACGTAAATTTAAATGTATATACAAATAAATAGAGCAAAAATTAGCGTTCGACAAGTCTAATGTTACTAAAATGTGATCGGAAGGTAGAGTAATATGCTTTAGTTCAACTCAATCTTAGAGGTAAGTTTGTATTTGCTTCCTGGGTGGTAGAGTAAAGCTGAACTCACGAGTTTATCACCACTCCATGTGCGGCGATTAAGCAGAAGACAGGGTTCATTATCAGAAAGAGCTAATGAGGCTTTAATATTAGGCTCTGGAACGATGGCTTCTACGCTATGTTCAATAGCGCTTAATGGACAGTTGTTGGAGAGGTATTGATTGGGTGTCACTTTGGAGAAGTTTTGATTTAAATAATCCGGTGCATAGATAGCATTCACCCAGCGGACTTCGAGTTGAATTGGACTATTGTCCTCAAAATGAATGATTTCACTATAAAAAACATCAGATCCAATTCTGATGCCTAATTTGATCGCGACGGCTTCATCGGCTTTGATCGCAATCTGTTTTACGACTTGATTGTGATACTGCTTCCCTCTGGTTGAGACTTCTTCTGCGATGTTTCTAATATCAAGCAGTGGTGACTCTGCCTTCTCATCTTGCTGACAAACAAAAGTGCCTAATCGAGGTTTTCGTATTAGTTTTCCTTCTGCAACGAGATCTCGAATGGCTTTGTTTACCGTCATCCGACTAACGTTAAACTGAGTGGTTAGATCCAACTCTGTAGTGATCTTATGCCCAACCGGCCACAAGCCTGAATCGATATTATCGGCGATGAACTGGCGGATCTGAACGTAGAGCGGAGAGTTGGACATGGTCATACTTACTTTTAATTGACTATACAAATAGAGTAAGCCATCTGTGTAAAATTTCAATAGCTTTGATTGAGCAATGAATTTTGGGAGTGGACAGTAGGCAGGGTTTAGTGAAGAGAACATTAATCTAAGGAGCGTAATTTATGGCAAACTCATCAAAGAATCTTTAGTGTAAAGATAAGTGATAACGGTACCCAATCGTAAAAGCGATGTCAGTGCTGTTATCCATATTAAATAAATTTTCGGTTAGAGAAATCTCTAGAGCCGATTGAGGCATGGTATAGCGGTAACCAAGCACAAACTCATTTGATGCTTCAGAAAAACTTTTAGGCGTATCAATGGCACCTTCGTACCAACGGTATTCAAGATGTAGCTCGTGATTAGGTGCAATCTGATATTGATAACCCAAAATGAGTGACAATGTCACTTTCTTGTGTGTTAGCTGTGTGAATATCCGTTCAGTGTCATGAATAGCCAATCCAACCGTGCTAAATAGTTGGTGAGAGAGGTTTCGATAGCTGTAGTTAATCTGCACGGCTTGCTCAAAGTCACTGCCTTTAAATGTTCCGCTATTGACGTGGTTATAATATATCGAACCTCCTAATGACAACCCGTGATTCTGTTCATTTAGCCACTGATATTGGAGATATAAAGTGGTGGCACTGGAAAGTGTATCGCTTTGGAAGTCCTCAATGTCTATATCATATTGTGGGATTGAAATTGAGAATTGATGGTTACTTGCCTCATCACGGCCGTTTTGATCAATGCCAAACAGCTGGTGGAAGCTTTTCGTTAATCCATCTAAATGGTTATCTCCTGCATAATTGAGTCTGTATCCGAGATCTATTTGCCAGCGTTCATCTAATTGCCATTTTCCGCCTACATTGACCTGGTTTTGATAATAATCAATCGAATATTCATCGGTATGCGCCCAGATACTCGCGGCTGTGAAATTGGCGTAAAGCTCGACATCGTTCTCTATTAGAGAGTAGCCAGAACGTAGTTGAGGGGTAAGGCTATTGGATTGTAATGGAGACTGAGCATAGGCATTCAAAGGACCATAGTTGTGCGCTTCTAACGCAAAACTTGATGATGTTAGAAGTAAAAAAGTAAGAACCATAAAAGAGTGAATGCTTGCTCTTATCAACTTGTCCCCTGCATGCGACGTTCATTCACTTAAGTTTAGCTAATAAATATGAAGTACGAGGGTATTTGTTCTGCCAAAGAAATTAAGCGTTTATTCACTAACAAATGAGATGCTGAATAGGAGTATAAGTTGTTGTGAATCATTTTGGTGTGACATTCTATGAAAATATGCATCTAGGTGATGTAAAACTGGTTCTCATTTTGTAGTATCTGCGGCCCAAACCAATCTATTTAGAAAATCAAATGAAAACAATAAAATACAAAAGGGTGCTAGGCATTCTTGGCTTAGCTTTATTATTAACAGCTTGTGGCGGCGGAGAGTCATCATCCACAAATAATTCAGGCAGTAGTACTGTAGAAACTTCATTATCTCCAAAATTTGCTTCCATCTTTTCTCAAAAAATAAATTCTGAGAAACATGCACTATTTAATCTGAATGATCCTATACCTACGAGTAAACAGGACCAACGTTTTATTGGAGAGCTGAAGGCTACCAATGTAAACAGTGGTGTTGTCCAAAATTTAGATTGGTCAGTGACTTTGCGATCTGATGGAACTGTAGAATCACATGGAGTAATTTCTTTAACACCAGGAGTATATGATTTTGTTCTGATCCTAGAGCGCGCTGGTAATCAATATATTGCTCAATCTCTTGCCCAGGAAATAGAGGCAGGCAGTGATATAAATATTGGTTTGACACTACTACCAAATATAGGTGACACGATTACTGATATTGACAATGTAGGCTTTCTGTCAACGATGAAATTCGAATATCCGTCATCAGATCTCATCAACTTCAATGAGCCGAAATTTGGTATGTCACTTAACCAGGGCGATGAATTCATTTTTGACATTAATAAAAATATCGGGATTACGGAAGTTACTGTGAATGTTGAGGCAGGATCTCATCAGGTAGGCCTTAATTTTTACGAAGGCAGAATCATCGTGGGGACCAATGACGGTAATACAACAATCAATTTGGGAGAAAGTGAAGATGTAAGTATAGACATTGTCCCGTTACAAGCAGATGTTAACTTCTCACTTGATCGTCTAGTGGATAACGGTGAATTTATTATTAATATTCCAAAAATTATTGTTGATGAAGCAAGTGGTGAAGAGCATGTGTCTTTATTGGTTAGAATGAATGCTGGAGATCATCTTGTACAGGAGCAAACATTAGAGGTTATTGATAGTAATGGTATTTATAAAGCTTCAAGTAACTTTGAGACTTATGGTGAGGACATTTTAACTGCATACCTGGCTTTCTATAATACAGATACAAAAGTTCCTAGCTCTAGCGATATTCCTTATGCAAGTTGTACCGCGGTGATAAACGTCGAAAGCCATCAAGTACTAGGCTGTAAGCTTGAACTTAAAAGAAACAGTGTTATCAGTGGCCGCTTACTGAGTTCTTTTATGCTCAATGTTATAGAAGAAAGTGGTGCACCAGTTGCTGGCGCTGAAGTGTATTTAAATGGGAAGTTGATTGGCTTAACTGGAGATACTTACTCAAGTGGGTCATTGAAAACCCACCAAGTAGCTGGGGACTATGAGTTAAAGGTAAAAACAAACTTGAAGCTGCATGAGTCGGTTTTTTCTCTAAAACCACTTCAAGTACTTAATAAAGTAGTCACACTGGAGCCAATACAGATAAGTGGTGTCGATCTTGTTGATTCGGGCCAAAGAATTGAAACAAAGAGCTCCAGATCAAATCGTATCATTGCAGATTTCAACAATAATGGCTTTTTAGATATCTTTGAACCTAACTCGGGTACCAGCGTCGGAGTTAACGGTGACGTACTTTGGATAAATGACGGACAGGGTAACTTCTCTCATCATAGCGAAATTTTAGATCCAGTGAATTCTCAAAATGATAGTTCAACAGTAGCTGCTGGTGACCTAACTGGTGATGGTTATTTAGATTTAGTTATCGGCGGCGTAAATAAGAGGCCTCTTGCGGTATATAAAAATGACGGTAAGGGTAATTTTACAAAGTTTCATGAAATAAACTTCGATCGAAATATAAATCATGTAAGGCTAGTCGATGCAAATGGTGATGGTGATTTAGATTTAGCCGTTCAATATAGACTCTATTCTGTAGAGTATGTAAAGATATACATCAATGATGGTTCTTCAAAATTCAAAGATACACCTGATTTTTCAATCTCAAAGATTTGCGATTATCGTGGAATGTTGGATATAGATTTTGCAGACATTAATAACAATGGAAAGTATGACTTAGTTGCTTCGTGCTATACCAATTATGATTCGGATACAATTCCAGATAGTAAGTTGTACCTAGGAAATGGAGATGGGTCGTTTAAGCTTTCTGATGTTCGCTTCAAAGGCGTAAATGCGCAAAGCACGGCTATTGCAGATCTAAATCGGGATGGATTTAAGGATATAGTCATTGGTGCGAGGGATTGGTATAACCAGAACCTAGGTGGCGTAAGTAAAATATTTTGGAACGATGGAAATGGTACTTTTACTGATTTTGAACTACCAAAGTTTCCTGATGGCTCTGATGGTGAAACATTAAACATCGCAGATATGAATGGTGATGGTAATCTTGATATTCTAGCTTTTAATGCTGAAAATAATGTTTATCTTATTTATTATTTTGATGGAAAAGGAAATGTTGCCGCTCAAGAGCATGTAATGCAGGGTTTAAAGGACAATATTTATCCTCAGTTATATCCTGCAGATTTGAATGGTAACGATAGAGTTGATGTCTATTTAGCTACGACGCTAATGCAAAACTCATCTAGAGTGTATTTTAATGTGGCGAAAGATTGAATTTAAAACTGTAGGGCATTTTTAAGCCCTAGTTTATTGTTCTAATCGAAAAGTGTAACTAGTCTCTCATGCAGTGGGCAACTATGGTCATTGTATGAGAGTTCAATTTAAACAACTATTTTTGAAAGTAGTAAGACATAATGTATATATAGTAAATCATGTAATAAAAATGTATACTCTTGATATATCAGCGATATAAATTAAATGACTTACATATTTTTGTTTCATAAACAGATTGACCTTTCTTATTATCCATTTATATCAATTTACCTTGTAGCATTGTCATTTCATTTCAATTCGCTACAATGCCCTTAGTATTTAGGAGGGCGCATCCGTACTTGTACCCAAATTTGTACCAAATCAATTAAACCCACTAACACTTTAATTTAACTCTTTGTTTTTGAAGTGTAAAAACTTAGCATGTGTCGCTTAGTGTGCGACACCACTGTAAAGGATAATATATGCCTGTAATAACTCTTCCTGACGGTAGTCAACGTCCGTTCGATGCTCCAGTTTCAACTCTAGATGTAGCCGCTTCAATTGGTCCTGGTCTTGCGAAAGCAACCATTGCTGGTCGTGTTGATGGTCAACGTGTTGATGCCTGTGATCTAATCGAAAATGATGCAAGCCTTGAGATCATCACTGCAAAAGATGAAGAAGACGGTTTAGAAATCGTTCGTCACTCATGCGCTCACTTGCTTGGTCATGCGGTTAAACAGCTTTTCCCTGAAGCAAAAATGGCGATTGGTCCAACCATCGACAACGGCTTCTACTACGATATCGATCTTGAGCATTCGCTAACCCAAGAAGATCTTGATGCAATTGAAAAACGCATGAAAGAGCTAGCGAAGACTAAATATCAAGTTGTTAAAAAGACGGTAAGCTGGCAGGAAGCTCGCGATGCATTTGAAGCTCGCGGTGAAACGTACAAAATTGAAATCTTGGATGAGAACGTTTCTAAAGACGATCGTCCAGGCTTGTACCATCACGAAGAATATATCGATATGTGTCGTGGTCCACACGTTCCGCATATGGGTTTCTGCCAACACTTCACGTTATTAAACGTTGCGGGTGCATACTGGCGTGGTAACAGTGACAACAAGATGCTTCAACGTATCTACGGCACTGCTTTCCATGACAAAAAAGCACTAAAAGCACACTTAACGCGTTTAGAAGAAGCGGCAAAACGTGACCACCGTAAAATTGGTAAGCACTTGGATCTATTCCATATGCAGCAAGAAGCACCGGGTATGGTCTTCTGGCACCACAACGGTTGGTCTATCTTCCGTGATCTAGAAGTATTTATTCGTCAAAAACTGACTGAATATGATTACCAAGAAGTAAAAGGTCCATTAATGATGGATCGTGTTCTTTGGGAACGTTCTGGTCACTGGGACAAGTACGCTGAAGCGATGTTCACAACAAGTTCTGAGAACCGTGAATATGCGATTAAACCAATGAACTGTCCAGGTCACGTGCAAATCTTTAATCAAGGTTTGAAATCGTACCGCGACCTACCACTGCGTATGGCTGAATTCGGTTCATGTCACCGTAACGAACCATCAGGTGCTCTACACGGCATCATGCGTGTTCGTGGCTTTACTCAAGATGATGCTCACGTGTTCTGTACAGAAGCTCAAGTGCAAGATGAAGTGAAATCATGTATTGAGATGGTTTACGATACATACACCACATTTGGTTTTGAAAACATTGTCGTTAAGCTATCTACACGCCCTGAACAGCGTGTCGGTTCTGACGAAATGTGGGACAAAGCAGAAGCAGATTTAAAACTTGCCTTAGAATCTATGGATATCGCTTACGAGATCCAAGAAGGCGAGGGTGCGTTCTACGGGCCGAAAATTGAATTTACTTTGCATGATTGTCTGGATCGTGCGTGGCAATGTGGTACAGTGCAACTCGATTTTGCACTTCCTGAACGTTTAGGTGCTACATACGTAGGTGAAGATAACGAGCGTCATACGCCTGTTATGATTCACCGAGCAATTTTAGGTTCACTTGAGCGTTTTATTGGTATTCTTATTGAAGAGTACGCTGGCTTCTTCCCTACGTGGTTGGCGCCAGAACAAGCAATTGTCATGGGCATAACTGACAAACAAGCAGATTATGTGCAAGAAATTACAAAAAAACTGCAAAAAAGTGGATTTAGAGTAAAAGCGGACTTGAGAAATGAGAAGATAGGCTTTAAAATCCGCGAACATACTTTGAAACGTGTACCGTATATGCTCGTTTGTGGTGACCAAGAAATGGAAGCCGGCGAAATTGCAGTACGTACCCGTAAGGGCAAGGACTTAGGCAAGTTTAAAGTGGATGACTTTATTTCATACATCCAAGCCGAAGTTTCAAGCCGTAAGCTCAATCTGGAGGAATAGCTATTAAAGGCGGAAGACGTGGCCAACAACCGGCCAATCAAAACCAGCACCGTTTAAATGGTGACATTCGTGGCGTACGTGAAGTTCGTCTAACTGGCGCAGACGGAGAACCCGTTGGTGTAGTTTCAATTGCTGAAGCGCTTGAAGCTGCTAATGAAGCTGGTATGGATCTTGTAGAGATCAGCCCTAACGCCGAGCCGCCGGTTTGTCGAGTGATGGACTACGGTAAGTTCCTCTTCGAGAAGAGCAAAGCTGCGAAAGAGCAGAAGAAGAAGCAAAAACAGGTCCAGATTAAGGAAATAAAATTCCGTCCTGGGACTGATATTGGAGACTATCAGGTAAAACTACGCAACCTGACTGGTTTCCTAGAAGACGGCAACAAAGTGAAGGTAACAATTCGCTTCCGTGGTCGCGAAATGGCCCACCAAAGCATCGGTGTTGACGTTCTTAATCGTTTGAAAGCGGATACTGAAGAATTTGCAGTAGTCGAATCTTTCCCAACGAGAATAGAAGGTCGCCAGATGATTATGGTATTGGCGCCGAAGAAGAAGTAATTAAAGGCCTACAAGTAATATAGCGTCACTGCTGTTTACAGCGGTGACGTTTTATTCGCCCTAATTACTATGTTTATTAACAACTAACAATGCGGAGTCTTCATCATGCCTAAGATGAAAACCAACAAAGGTGCTGCTAAGCGTTTCAAGAAAACTGCTGGTGGCTTCAAGTTTAAGCACGCTACAAAACGCCACATCCTGACTAAACGTACTACTAAGAACAAGCGTCAGTTACGTCCAAATGCAATCTTACCTAAGTGTGAAGTTGCAGGTGTACTACGTATGATGCCATACGCTTAATTCTTTTTAGTTTATTTATTTTAGTTTAGGAGAGACATAATGCCTCGCGTAAAACGTGGTGTACAAGCTCGTGCACGTCATAAGAAAGTTCTGAAACAAGCAAAAGGTTACTACGGAGCACGTTCACGTGTTTACCGCGTAGCTTTCCAAGCAGTGACTAAAGCTGGTCAATATGCTTACCGTGACCGTCGCAACAAAAAGCGTCAGTTCCGTCAGCTATGGATTGCTCGTATCAATGCTGCATCTCGTCAAAATGGTCTATCTTACAGCCGTCTTATCAATGGCCTTAAGAAAGCATCAATCGAGATTGACCGTAAAATCCTTGCGGATATCGCGGTATTTGACAAAGCTGCATTTGCAGTACTAGTTGAAAAAGCAAAAGCAGCTCTTTAATTAGGCCGTTGTTTATGTTTTAAAAAGAGAGCGAAAGCTCTCTTTTTTTTCGTCTGTTACTTGAGATTTATAATCGAGAAAGAGGGCTGAGTACGCCATTAGCCCCACGTTCTAATACATGCGTGTAGATTTGAGTTGTTTTTACATCGCTGTGTCCTAGCTGCTCTTGAACGGTTCTGATATCGGCTCCTGACTCTAGCAGGTGAGTTGCGAATGAGTGCCGTAATGTATGACAAGTGACATTTTTATTTATCCCTGCATCTTTCGCTGCTCGCTTTACGGCCCTCTGTAAAGCCGTCTCGCTGATATGTTGTCGACGTGATAGATTCGATTCAGGATCAATACTTGTTTTGCTCGAGGGGAATAGGTAATGCCAGTTGAAATCTAAATCGGCATGAGGGTATTTCTCAGAGAGCGCGTTTTTCATCCACACACCACCGTAACCAGGTGTATTGATGTCTTTATCGTAATATCGTTTAGCAATTGATTGTTGCTCTTTTAAGATAGGGTAAAGTTCTCTCGCGAGGGTGACAGCCCGGTTTTTCCCACCTTTGCCTTGCCAAATCCGTATCAGCCCATAATCGTAATCAATGTCCTGAACTCGCAGCCGGACACACTCCATGAGACGTAACCCAGACCCATATAATAGCTGTGCATGCAGTTTATATTTAGGATCAATATGATTGAAAAAAGCTTTGGTTTCGCTAGTTGTCATAACAACAGGCAATTTTCTATCAATGATAGACCGCTTAAAGTTGAGATCTAGCGTGATAGGGGTCTTGAAAATATCACGGTATAAGAAGTGAAGTGAATTAAGTGCCAATGCCTGTGTTTTTGCTGCAACTTTCTGATTAATGGCCAGATCGGTAAGAAACCGTTCGATATCTTTGTCATTAAGTTTTGATGGGTGTTCCATATTGTGGAAAACAATAAACTTGGTTATCCAATGCACATAGGACTCAATGGTTCTAACGGAGTAGTGTCGTGTATGCATGTATTCTTTTATATGTAGCATGAATTGTGTTTTCATTTACCGCTCTTTGGTCTGTTTTTTTATACAGTGATTTAAGCCAAAGGTAATTGATAGAGACTAGGAGGCTTTTAGTTGTCTAATTGAGAGCATAAGCACATAGTATCGTACTCTATCTAACTGTTTTGCATGAATGTTTGTGTTAGCATACGGTAAAGCTATCTACAGGAAAGAAGGCGGTAGCGTGGAAGAAAGGTTGCTAGAAGCTGTCTAGATAGCGTTAGTTTGCCCACCGACAACAATCAGTCGGTAGGGAATTTTTGCTTCTGGTGTAGAACTCGCATTACACGAATTGCTGAGCCATCGACCCAGTAGGAAACGATCATTGAGATTTCCGGGATAATTAGTAATCGTCCTCGAATACCATCACGTTGAACACCCATCAATGGTTGCTCAAGTAAATTTTCTACTTTAGTTTCAATGATTTCGTCAGTTTTTTCAGCTGCGTCAGGGTTAAAGTCATAAAGAAACTCAAAGATCTTCTCACGATCATTCAGCGATTCTTCTTCCCATAAAATCATTGTTGACCTCGGCTACGAATCTTAGCTTTTCGTTCAGCCATTCGTGCTTTTGCTGAGTCATGGTCAACAAATGAAGCTTTTCCTGAGTCAAACTTCTCAAATGCTAGGTTTACTTGTTCAGTTAACCAAGTGTCGTGAGATAATGCTTTTCGTTGTTGCTCAGCCATTTGCTCGGTTAGCTCACGGCAAGCATCGCTAAGTGTGCGTCCTTGGCTCTCAGCCATTTGCTGAGCTAAGCGTTTAATTTCGTCATCAACACGAAATTGAATTCTAGTGTCCATGAGTCGCTCCTAAATATATGTGTGTACAAATGTTAGCACTAGCGTTAGGTAAGGGCAACTAACAAAGCATTTAAGACGGATTCTCAACGCTTGGCAATTTCAGCTTAGGTCGGCTTCAGTGCTAAATGTGGCAAGGTTTAAGGTTGGGTGGTCGCGTTGTTCACCACTTAATGCGGCGTTATGTGACCGGGTGTAATCTGCAAATTTAAGTAATCGACATATGGAATAAACACTGCTTGTAGAATCAGTATCAAATTAGAAAAAGGATATTTAGTGAAAGTATTACAGCATATCATGCTCATAACGTTCTTTATGTTTTTATCAGGGTGTGTATCTACTGAAGAGACTTTGTCACATAACACTCCAATCGTTGGCGTTTGGACTGGTGTTGATGAGAAAGGAATCGAAGGTTCTTTTATTTTTAATTCTGACGGTAGTGCCGATGTGATCAACGATGGAATCTCAATTAAGGATGCTGTTGTTAGGAATAGAGGGACGATCAAATACCATTATGATCCATCTGCAACACCATCAGAATTTGTTCTAGTTATCAGAAATAATAATGGCAAAATTAAAAAAATTTACGGTATTGTAGAGTTTGTATCAAAAGATAGTATTCGAATAAACATGCTTCCCTCAGGTAAACGACCGGTCGATTTTAGTGGTGCAATCATACTTAACAGAACAAACACATAACAAACAATTTAAGAGTGACTCCTAACGCTTGCCGATTTTACTCCGATTTGAAATTTGTGTTTACGGCGCAATGGTTTAGTCTGGGTTCTATAGCGTTATCGCACCTTAATTGGGCGTTATATTTTATTTGAAATCAGCGTCTTAAAATCAATATGAAGTAGGTGATTTGTCGGTTTCTCAGGCTGTCAGTTTTACCTATTTTCAGCAGTCAAATGTCGAGGTCTTAAGGTTCTAGATCTCTTCAGCCGTAAAACATGCCAAGGTTCGTGGGTGCTTCATTTTGGATTTGAGCAGCGTAGAATGGAAGTGTAATTGGTTCAAAGCCGCTTCAATGATATTTGCCTTTTGAGTTTTAAATTCGCTGATAAATTGGAAGGTTTCAGTTTTCTTGTTTGTCTGGGTTCGACGGTGAATATCTGAATTGTCCTTTCATCGAATTGACTTGCTGTTTTCTGGCGACACTTTTAATCTCAGCGTGTGAGTTAGGCTAGAAAACCAAGTTAGAATTGCAATTCTTTATCAATGAAATCAATCGATTGCTGTAAAATATAACAAACAATTTAAGAGTGACTCTCAACGCTTGGCGGTTTCACTCCGATTTGAATTTGGTGTTTACGGTGCAGTGGTTTAGCTTGGGTGTTATAGCGTTGTCGCACCTTAATTGGGCGTTATAACGCAGTTGAGTTCAGCGAAGAGAGGTTAAATGGACAATCAAGTATTTGTTACTGTTTTATCTGGCGTAAGTGTGTTCGTTATTGGTCAAATTGTATTAAAACTCTTTATCGAGCCGATAATTAGTCTTAAATCGACTTTTGGTGAAATATCTGGATTATTTCTAAGAGAACAACCAGATATCATTGGCGCTAGGGCTAACGAAGAAATACGTGAAGAGATTTTCCGCTTTTCATCCTTGTTGTTAGCTAAGAAAAGTGCAGTCCCTTTTTACCCTGTAGTTCGTTTTTTCTTTGGTTTGCCAAGTTCAGAATCTCTGACTTCGGCTGCGAAGTCCCTGAATAGAGTGGGTGCTTTGACGGTATGTATTGAAGGTGATACCGACCGAAAAATTAAGCATCAACAAATATTAGAATCAATGGAAAATATTTCTAAGAGGCTCAAAATTGTCACGGATTATGCTGCGTTATAACAAAGCGTTTAAGACGGATTCCCAACGCTCGGCATTTTTAGTTTGCTTTGAATTTAGTGTTTACGGCACAATACTTTAGGTGTAGTGGTCTGCGTTGCTCACCACTTAACGCGGCGTTATATGCTTTGAGGTATAAAGCAGGCAAAGGTGATAAATGGAAGAATATTTTTTATACACAGGTTTAGCATTCCTAGCTTGGAGTTTTGTTACATTCATTTGTGCGAGATACTGGATCGTGGATATCAAAAAGCCGATTCGTTCAAAAGTCGCGTGCGGTTTTGCTATCTGTGTAATAACTGCTTTAGCTGCTACTCAAATGTCATACTATAAAGCAGAAATGCAAGTGAATTTATCTCATGAGCATTATAAAGCAATGCTCCATTTTTTGACAAGTAAGCCTGAAAACAACAAAGAGAAAGAGCGACATGAATACTTTATGAAGCTTAGTGAGCTCCAGTATAATCAAGCTCAGGTTAAGATAAGTTCTTATGCAAGTTCGCTTACTGATACACTCGTTGGCATCGTAACAATACTAGGATCATGTATTGGTGGTGCTTTGTTAAGTTTAGCTGTCGTTGAGAGATTTGATTATCGACACTTGCGACTGTCCAAAAAAGACGCATATAACAAAGCGTTTAAGAGTGATTCGTAACGCGTGGTATTTTCACATTGCGTTAAGTATAGTGTTTAAGGTGCAATGCAGAAGTTCCGGTATTGCGTTACTCACACCTTAACGCGGCGTTATATTGCATAAGATTCAAAGGGTTAAATTATCCGTTTATCTTTGTTCTGCGTTCGAGCTACACACCTGTTCGTCTCGTGAAAGTTGCCATCAAAATGACCATCGCACGTAGAACGTTTTGCGGCTAATTAGCTGCAACGTCACGCAAGTCTCCTCGTTAGTAAGTTTTGCTGGCTCAAGTTCATTTTGTGCGGTTTCTTTTTGGTGGAGCCATCATTGAGAATTGTGGCTTCAGCGCACTTTGTCGTCAGGTTTCTCGTTTGAATTCTTTGTCATTTTGGCTCTTCGAATGACTTCAATTTCAGCTCATTTCGCTTCTTAGCCAAGTACGTTTTGTTGTCTATGATTGAGTTTCGAACTATCCGTTTTACTTCTGAGTTCAAAGCCAGTAGATTTGTAACCAATTCAGCACCTTGGCGCTAAACTTAGCTCTATCGTGCAGGCAATATAACAAACAATTTAAGAGTGACTCCTAACGCTTGTTGATTTTACTTCGGTTTGAATTTTATGTTTACGGTGCAATGGTTTAGCTTGGGTGTTATAGCGTTATCGCACCTTAATTGGGCGTTATGCTGCACATAAAGATGAAACTGAAACGTATGCAAGGGCTATGGCTGCAATTAAAAAATGTAGGTTTAGACCACTGATTTTGTTTATGACTGTAGGCTCAAAACTTGCCCATAGTAAAACAACAATCATTGGTAGTGTTAGTCCAGCTTGTGCGTGGAGTATTATTTTGTCTAAGGGAATTAGTTGGATGTCGTAATTATGTAGATCTACCAATCTAAACGTAGCTAGGCAAGCACATACGATAGAACAAAAATGTACAAATTTACTTAAACTCATAATCTCTTCTCTGTCCTTGAACAAAATCCAAAAAAAAACCTGCCACTGACTAATCCCAAAGGGACGTATCAGTGGCAGGTTCTCTAGTAACTAGTAATAAACCGCCAAAATGAGCCATTGCTCTTATTTCAGTAATACTGAGCTTAATTCTGTATCAAGTATATTTCCTAGTTAACTAATTGATTAGATAGTAGCATATCACTTTAAGCATTCGCAACTCAGCAGCATAACAATCAATTTAAGAGTGACTCCCAACGCGTGGCGAGTTTACTTCGATTTGAATTTTGTGTTTACGGTGCAATGGTTTAGCTTGGGTGTTATAGCGTTGTCGCACCTTAATTGGGCGTTATGTTTTAATGTAATTTCAATGGCTTAAATGCCTTTGAGTCGTTCTTTGCCCCTTTGGCTATTCGTTGAGAGTAGACTCAGCAAATCACCATTGTCGATCAGTTCTTAAATACCTTAACCCGTAAAACATGCTAAGGTTCGCGGGTTGCTTCATTCGAGTTTTCGGGTGGTTTGGTCGTTCTGTTTCTCTGGCTCAAAGTCGCTTCGGGCGTATTTCTCAATCAGCCAATAACCTTGGCAGTTGAGTCGGCAAATTGCCATTGTTCTGCGCTGTTGTTGCTAAGAAAGGGCGCTTGTTGAGGCTTGATCGAGTTGCCTCATTAGCAGGGAAGTGGGCTTACTTGTTTTTGGTTTGGCGCATCTGCCGCTCAAGTGAGCCTGAGCTTGTGATTTGGTTCAGAAAACTAGGTCTACACTTCAGTTCTTTGCCAAGTAAATCAACGAATTGTGCTAAAACATAACAAAGCATTTAAGACGGATTCTCAACGCTTGGCAATTTCAGTCCAGGTCAGCTTTAGTGCTGAATGTGGCAAGGTTTAAGGTTAGTGGTCGCGTTGTTCACCACTTAATGCGGCGTTATATTGCATAAGATTCAAAGGGTTAAATTATCCGTTTATCTTTGTTCTGCGTTCGAGCTACACACCTGTTCATTTCGTGAAAAATGCCATCAAAATGCCCATCGCACGTAGAAAGTTTGTCGGCTAATTAGCTGCAACGTCACGCAAGTCTCCTCGTTAGTAAGTTTCGCTGGCTCAAGTTCATTTTGCGCGGCTTCTTTTTCGTGGGGGCTTCATTGAAAGTTGTGGCTTCAGCTCACTTTGTTGTCAGGTTTCTCGTTCGAATTCTTTGTCATTCTGGCTAATCGAATGGCTCTAATTTCAGCTCATTTCGCTTCTTAGCCAAGTGCGTTTTATTGTCTATGGTTGAATTTTGAACTATCCGTTTACATCTGAGTTTAAAGCCAGTAGATTTGTAGTCAATTCAGCACCTTGGCGCTAAACTTGGATCTGTCGTGCGGGCAATATAACAAAGCATTTAAGAGGGATTCTCAACGCTTGCCATTTTTGCATCTACTTCAAATTTAGTGTTTACGGTACAATGCTTTAGGTTGGGTGGAGGCGTTGTTCACCCCTTAATGCGGCGTTATATTGCATAAGATTCAAAGGGTTAAATTATTCGTTTATCTTTGTTCTGCGTCCGAGCTACACACCTGCTCTTTTCGTGAAAAATGCCATCAAAATGACCATCGCACGTAGAATGTTTGTCGGCTAATTAGCTGCAACGTCACGCAAGTCTCCTCGTTAGTAAGTTTTGCTGGCTCAAGTTCATTTTTCGCAGCTTCTCTTTCGTGRGGGCTTCATTGGGAGTTGTGACTTCAGCGCACTTTGTCGTCAGGTTTCTCGTTCGAATTCTTTGTCACTCAGGCTAATCAAATTTCTCAAATTTCAGCTCATTTCGTTTCTTAGCCAAGTGCGTTTTGTTGTTTATGGTTTAGTTTCGAACTATCCATTTTACATCTGAGTTCAAAGCCAGTAGATTTGTAGCCAATTCAGCACCTTGGCGCTAAACTTGGCTCTGTCGTGCGGGCAATATAACAAACAATTTAAGAGTGACTCCTAACGCTTGTCGATTTCACTCTGATTTGAATTTTGTGTTTACGGTGCAGTGGTTTAGTTTGGGTGTTATAGCGTTGTCGCACCTTAATTGGGCGTTATATTTGTTTTGAAATCCTACACTTATTTATCTGTTCGTGATCAACAACTCATACTTAATTTTCTATTTTATGGTACTACATACATCTTCGTTTTGATTCGAGCAAGGAGTACGAATATGAATGAGTGGACATTTGAGTTTGAAGATTACGAATACAGGATCAATCCTCGTTCGATTGAATTCGTCGGTGAACTAGATGGAAACCTATACGTTTTTCGTGTGTTGGCTAGTACGTTGAATGACTATTTTGAAACCATTGATGATAGAGAGTCCGCGATAAACAATTATTTAGAAAACATGGATAATATTCATAGTGCAGCTGAAAGTGTTGCATCAGAATATGATCCAAATGACGAAACGCCAGACTACTATCTTGACGAGGAAGATCTAGCAGGGTTTTGTTAATGGCACTGTAGGTTAAACCTCTGCTTGTCGTGAACTACAAATATAACAAAGCATTTAAGAGGGATTCTCAACGCTTGGCATTTTTGCTTTTACTTCAAATTTAGTGTTTAAGGTACATTGCTTTAGGTTGGGTGGATGCGTTGTTCACCCCTTAATGCGGCGTTATACGTTTCCGGAGGATTTGACATTGGAAGAACTAGTTCAGAAATTAGCTTCAATTGATGAGCTGGAAACTTGGAAGCAACATTGCCAAGGTTACAGTTCCCAAGAGAAGAAATCTGCGTTCGAGCGTGCTCAATCGCTGTGGATTGCCAGAAAAGTGTCAGAGAATACTCTCTATCTTCATCCCGAAGTTATCTCAGATCTTCAAAAGCAAAACTGGCTTCCAAATGATCTGCAAAAGCGCATGATATGGGCAAGTGTGTTGGCTTCTGGTGAGGGTAGCGATAGTAGACAACGTTTCAAGTCTATCAAAGCTAGCTTACTTAAGAGGCATGGTAGAGATTGGTGGGAAGATGTCTATAAACGTCAAAAATCTGCATTTGCAGCTAAAGAACGTATTCGTAATCAAACTGCTTCAAACGGTGCTGCTGTTAATATGCTTATGGCAAAAACTCACTTATTCGGTGATATTGCTAGAGACCAAATACATAGTGCATTGAGCATGGTACCTAAGTGGTAAAAAACGTATAACAAAGCGTTTAAGGCAGATTCGCAACGCTCGGCATTCTCAGTTCAAGTCGAGTTTTGGTGTTTACGGTGCAATGATTTAGGTTAGGTGGTAGCGTTGCTCACTACTTAACGCGGCGTTAGTTTGCTACAAAGAATCAAGGAGTTTCGCGTAAGAAATGGAAGTAAATATTAGACCTGCAAGAGAACATGAGCTGGAGTTTATCCATGCCTTGGTTATCTCAAATGACGAATGGACTAAGTTTAATGGTCCATATTTTCCATATTCATACCCATCCTTAGAACAGTTTAAACACTCTTCATTTCAGCGTCTTTTATCGGGTTTAGACTCACAATTGATTACAGTCGATGATATTCCAGTTGGAATGGTTAGTTGTTACTGGGAATGTGAAGAAACTCGTTGGCTTGAAGCTGGTGTTATTATTTACGATAAAGAGTATTGGGGTAAAGGCATTGCTGCGTTAGCGATCCCGTTGTGGGTGTCGTATCTGTTCGAAAGTAAGGAAATTGAAAGGGTTGGTTTTACTACTTGGTCGGGTAATCCTCGAATGATGTCATTAGCTTTGAAGTTGGGTTTTCAGCAAGAAGCTAGGCTGCGAAAAGTTCGTTATTACAATGGTGAGTATTATGATTCAGTCAAGTATGGTGTGTTGCGCACGGAGTGGTTAGAACGCAACTAACAAACAATTTAAGAGTGACTCCTAACGCTTGCCGATTTTACTCCGATTTGAATTTAGTGTTTACGGTGCAATGGTTTAGTTTGGGTGTTATAGCGTTGTCGCACCTTAATTGGGCGTTATAACACCGAGTACCCCACGTTTAGTAGACACTTTACTAAGTTAGATCTAGGGTCTAATTGAGAGGTGATTTATGGCTAAACATCGTAATCCAGCGTACACCGAAGAATTCCGCAAAGAAGCAGTTCGTCTGTCCGAGCTTCCAAGTCGCACAGCCGCATCCGTTGCGAAAGAATTGGGCGTCAGCGCCCAACAGATTGCTAACTGGAAGCGTCAATTTAACCGCTTGTCTGATAAACAGTTTAACACCCTAGACGGTGTTGATTACTCCAAGAAAGAATCCGAAGAACTGCGAGCGCTTAAGCGCGAGAACAAGCGACTTAAAGATGAGATGGAATTCCTAAAGAAGGTCTCGGCGTACTTCGCGAAGCAGCAAGAGTGAAGTACGAGTTCATCGAAAGTTATGTGGGTGAGTATGCCGTTGTTCTTATGTGTTGTGCATTAGGTGTGTCCCCGAGTGGTTACTACAAATGGTTAGGTCGCTCGCTTAGCGAGCGAGCAAAGCGTCGAAGCCGCTTTGAACAGCTAGTTATGTGTACCTTTGCCGAGTATCGGGCTAGGTATGGTTCAGTTCGCTTAGCTGAAGAGTTAAACAAAGCAGGCTATGCCTGCAGTGTGAACTATATTGCTGATATTATGGCGAAAAAGGGTATTAAGGCTCGCAATGGAAAAGGGTTTAAATACAGTAAAGATGTCGCGGCGATGACGAATGTCGCCGATAATTTATTGCGTAGAGACTTTGAAGCCGAGAGTCCCAATCAGAAGTGGGTCACCGACATCACCTATATCTGGGTAAAGAGCCGTTGGCTCTACCTCGCGACAGTGTTAGACCTTCACTCGAGACGCATTGTGGGCTGGTCATTAGATACCAACATGACAGAGCTGCTCATCACCAACGCTTTGAAAATGGCGTTTAAGTCACGCAAGCCGCCGAAAGGCGTCTTAGTCCACTCAGACCGCGGTGTACAATACAGAGCTTATAAGTATCAGGACTTCATGCGAAAGCATGGAGGAGTACCAAGCATGAGCCGTCAGGGTAACTGTTGGGACAATGCGGTAATGGAGTCGTTCTTCAGTCGACTGAAAGTCGAATTGATTTACGCAGAAGATTATCAAACAATCGAAGAAGCCCGAATGGGGATCTTCGAATATATCGAAGTGTTCTACAATCGAAAGAGAAGACACTCAGCGTTGGGGCATGTCAGTCCCGTTGAGTACGAAAGTATGTAGTTATGTACTGTCTACTTTTTGTGGGGTACACCAA
>NZ_JAKJTJ010000036.1:0-43563 GCF_050337905.1 Vibrio clamense
AATCTGGTGCGTCTACCAATTCCGCCACGACCGCAGCAAGTCTTTTACTCTGACTAAGAGTATAGTTAAGAAGACTTATGGTTTGTCTAAATAACGTTGTAATGGCTGGGCTACCTGGATTCGAACCAGGGAATGCTGGCATCAAAAGCCAGTGCCTTACCGCTTGGCGATAGCCCAACAGTGATATCAWTTAAGAYATCTAAATAATGGTGCGGTCGGAGAGACTTGAACTCTCACACCTCTCGGCGCCAGAACCTAAATCTGGTGCGTCTACCAATTCCGCCACGACCGCAGCAARTCTTTATAGTTATATTAACATTGGTGGTTCAATATAACGTTGTGCTCTTGGTTTTCTATTTAGCTTAAAAACAAGCTAAGTAATAAACAAAGAGTTTAAAAATGGTGGCTACTGCGGGATTTGAACCTGCGACCCCATCATTATGAGTGATGTGCTCTAACCAACTGAGCTAAGTAGCCATATTTTCTAAGCGAGACAATATAATACAATCTTATCTCTAGTTCTACCCAGTTTAAGAAAAAATCTAAAACTCAATAAAACAAATGATGGCTGGGCTACCTGGATTCGAACCAGGGAATGCTGGCATCAAAAGCCAGTGCCTTACCGCTTGGCGATAGCCCAACAATGATATCATTTAAGATATCTAAATAATGGTGCGGTCGGAGAGACTTGAACTCTCACACCTCTCGGCGCCAGAACCTAAATCTGGTGCGTCTACCAATTCCGCCACGACCGCAGCAAATCTTTATAGTTATATCGACATTGGTTATTCAATATAACGTTGTAATTCTTTAAATGAAAAATGGTGGCTACTGCGGGATTCGAACCTGCGACCCCATCATTATGAGTGATGTGCTCTAACCAACTGAGCTAAGTAGCCATTTCCAATTTTTCTGCTCTCGTTGAATCGTTGCCTTATCGCTGAGAACGGGGCGCATTATGCGTAGTTGAGCTAAACCCGTCAATAGTTTTTTTGAATAAATACGTTTTAAAGGACTGTTCGCCCTTTTTTTAAACAAAGAGACGTATTTGTGATCAAAAACCACCAACAAAAACGGATCTAAACTCTAAATTAACGGTTTTCTTTTCAATAGAAAAAGAGATAAAAAAAAGCCAACGCGAACGTTGGCTTCTTATCATTAATCAATTTGACGATAATTCGTACATTACAATTTATACGTTGAAACGGAAATGAACCACATCGCCATCTTTAACGATGTAATCTTTGCCTTCTAAGCGCCATTTACCCGCTTCTTTAGCTCCGCTCTCACCGTTAAATTCGATAAAGTTGTCATAACCGACAACTTCAGCTCGAATGAAACCTTTCTCAAAGTCAGTGTGGATCTTACCTGCAGCTTGTGGTGCTGTTGCGCCAACAGGGATAGTCCATGCGCGAACTTCTTTAACACCAGCAGTGAAATAGGTTTGCAGTGTTAGAAGTTCGTAGCCAGAACGAATTACGCGGTTAAGACCCGGTTCTTCGATTCCCATATCCGCTAGAAACTCTTCACGATCTTCGTCATCTAATTCAGAAAGCTCAGATTCAATAGCAGCGCACACTGGAACTACTACGTTGTTTTCTTTTGCTGCGAATTCACGCACAAGATCCAGGTATGGATTATTCTCAAAACCGTCTTCACTTACGTTTGCGATGTACATCGTAGGCTTAAGTGTTAGGAAGTTTAGGTAATCAATGGCGATAAGTTCTTCTTTTGTTAGCTCGATGGTACGAGCCATGCCGCCTTCCGTTAGTACTGGAAGTAGCTTCTCAAGAACCGTGATTTCGAATTTCGCATCTTTATCACCACCTTTTGCTTTTTTAGCATTACGCTGTAAAGCACGTTCACAGCTATCTAAATCGGCAAGAGCAAGCTCTAGGTTGATGATTTCGATATCTTCAAGAGGTGAGATTTTACCTGCAACGTGAATGATGTTTTCATTTTCAAAACAACGTACCACGTGGCCAATTGCGTCTGTTTCACGGATGTTAGCTAGGAATTTGTTACCTAAACCTTCACCTTTTGAAGCACCAGCAACCAAACCTGCAATATCAACAAATTCCATTGTTGTTGGTAAGATGCGTTCTGGGTTTACAATTTTCGCCAGAGCGTCTAAACGAAGATCTGGAACTGGAACAACACCAGTGTTTGGTTCAATAGTACAGAACGGAAAGTTTGCCGCTTCAATACCAGCTTTAGTAAGCGCGTTGAACAGAGTTGATTTACCTACATTTGGTAGACCAACGATGCCACATTTAAAACCCATGATAATAACCTTATTCAGCTTTGAACGTATGTAAGCGATTTTGTGCTTTGGTCAGGCCATCTTTTAATAAGATGTCGAGGCTGCGTACTGATTCATCCACTACGGCCTCTATACACTCCTGCTCTTTAGCGGGAGCTTTGCCTAACACATAACCTGCAACTTTATCTTTATGCCCAGGATGGCCAATGCCGAGCCTGAGACGATAGAATTCTTTATTATTCCCTTGCTTACTGATGATGTCTTTCAGGCCATTATGACCGCCATGACCACCACCTTTTTTAAATTTTCCTACGCCAGGAGGTAAGTCTAGCTCATCATGAGCGACCATTATTTCTTCCGGCTTAATTTGGTAGAACTTCGCCAGTGCGGCAACAGATTTACCAGATAAATTCATAAAAGTGGTTGGGATCAGTAAGCGAAGATCTTCGCCATGCACCATGATGCGACCCGTTAACCCAAAGAATTTAGCTTCATTCTTCAGAGTGACGTTATGTACACGTGCTAACTCTTCTACTACCCAAGCACCCGCATTATGGCGAGTTTTGGCATACTCAGGACCAGGATTCGCTAGTCCGACGAGAAGTTTTATTTGTTGGCTCAAGGTTAGGATCTCTCAGGAATTTCAAAAAGCGCCGTATAGTAGCATAGAAAATGCTTAAGGGGCGAGAGTCACAAAACCCTCGCATATATAAAAAAACCACCTCATGTTTGAGGTGGTTTTTATATTCATTAAACCAAAGAAGGATTAATTGCTAAACATCGCAGAGATTGACTCTTCGTTGCTGATACGACGAATCGCTTCAGCTAGCATGCGAGAAAGGCTAAGTGTGGTTACTTTGCCTGTAGCTTCCATCTCTTTAGTCATTGTGATTGAGTCAGTTACGATAACTTGATCAAGCACAGAGTTGCCGATGTTGTCTGCGGCACTGCCTGAGAATACAGCGTGAGTCGCATAAGCAAATACGCGCTTCGCTCCACGTGCTTTCAGTGCTTCTGCTGCTTTACATAATGTACCGCCAGTATCAATCATGTCGTCAACGATGACACAATCGCGACCTTCAACATCACCGATAAGGTTCATTACTTCTGAAACATTTGCGCGTGGACGACGTTTGTCAACAATCGCAATATCGATATCACCTAGGGCTTTCGCAGTTGCACGAGCACGAACAACGCCACCAAGGTCAGGAGAAACCACTACTGGGTTTTCTAGACCACGGTTTGCCATGTCTTCAAGTAAAACTGGAGTACCGAAAATGTTATCAACAGGTACATCGAAGAAGCCTTGAATTTGCTCTGCGTGTAGGTCGATAGTTAGAACGCGGTCAACACCAACGTTAGAAAGGAAGTCTGCAACAACTTTTGCAGTAATTGGTACACGAGCAGAACGTACGCGACGATCTTGACGGGCATAACCAAAGTATGGGATTACAGCAGTAATACGGCCAGCTGAAGCGCGGCGCATTGCGTCAATCATTACCACCAACTCCATTAAGTTGTCGTTGGTTGGTGCACAAGTTGATTGAATGATGAATACATCGCTACCACGAACATTTTCATTAATTTGAACAGCGACTTCGCCATCAGAAAAACGTTCAACAGTAGCATCTCCTAGAGAGATGTATAGACGATCAGCAATACGTTGGGCTAGTTCAGGTGTTGCGTTACCAGCAAATAGCTTCATATCAGGCACGGTGGAAACCTCGGTTGCGTCCAGTTTTAAATAGATTGGGTTTGGGCTGATTTATATTCAGCCAGTGTCTCTTTTAAAGGTGAAGTGTTTCGACCTTTTGCAATGAATGCAGAGACAGTGTCAGGAAGTTTTTCTAGAACAGTTTCAGCGTTTTGTTTGCTATCAAACTCAGCAAATACGCAGGACCCAGTTCCTGTCAATCTCGACGGCGCGTATTGTAACAGCCAAGAAAGTTGCTTATCAACCTCTGGGTACAGCATTCGAACAATTTTTTCGCAATCGTTTTCGTATTTTTCGCTTAGAAGCGTTGTCAAGGCTCGCTTTGGCGTATTTCTAATTAATTTTTCATGCGTGAATATGTCTACCGTTGCAATGCTAACTTGGGGCTTGATCACTAAATACCATTTTTCTTCTGGTTCCGCTTTTATCAGTTTTTCGCCTACACCTTCTGCAAAAGCAGCATAGCCATGAACAAATACAGGTACATCTGCGCCCAATTTCAAACCTATCTCTGCAAGTTGTTCATCAGAAAGGTCTAAATCCCAAAGATAATTGAGGGCAACTAAGACGGTTGCAGCATTTGAAGAACCACCACCGATTCCGCCTCCCATAGGAAGGATTTTATTTAAAATGATGTCAGCCCCAAGCGAGCATGAAGCATACTCTTGTAGTGCTGTAGCGGCTTTCCAAATTAAATTATCTTGTGTCGCCACCCCTTTGATTTCTGGGGTAATGGTAATTTGAGCTGAGTTATTTGCAGTAATTAATAGGTCATCACCAAAATCGACAAATTGAAATAGGGTCTGCAATTCATGGTAACCATTGTCTCTACGACCTGTTATATAGAGAAATAGGTTTAATTTGGCAGGGGATGGCCAAGAGGTTTGTTTGGTTATCATTCCGTAATTTTCCATTTAGACACAACAATATTGATGGTGGTATCGGCTTGCGTAAATTTTAATTTTGACGGTAAAGGAAGCGGATTTACATCGGAATTTTCCGCTAAGTTAGTAGTTTCCTTGTAAGCTTGATATTCGAGTTGCCATTGACGAAGGCCCACTTTTTTATTTAAAGAGGCTAGAGTGTTGGTCTCATTTAACTGAAATTGGTCAGCTCCCGTAGGTAAGCCAAGTAACCATTGTGGCATATGATCGATTGGGATCATCAACCCTGTAAGGTTATAAACCAATTGTGTGGCACTCTCTCCAGTAAAGGTTTCGTCGTCGTAAGTGACTACTTTTGCCCCTTGAGGGGTGATCGTCAAATTGAGTGCTGTTTGCCCCAGAAATGTGGTTAATCGTAGATGGCTAAGCTTCTCTGAGTGTTTCCACTGAAAATTCAGACTTTGTCTCTGCTGTGGAGATATGTAGGCGAGTTTACCCGTAATGTTGTAACTGGTTATCTGTTTTAGCTTCGATTGATGAGATTGCCACTCAACGCTGGTGACTGTTTCTGGAATGCTGGAACACCCAAAAAGAAGAAGACTTGCAAAAAATAGGCTAAGGGCTTGGCGAAATTTGATCATGTTTGCTCACAACTTGCTCAAAAATGGGAAGAAAGCAGGGCAACTATAGCATTGAACTCACGAACTCAGTAAAACAAATCCTCCTTGCCCTTTAAATAGATCCCTCCATCAAGTAAAATTCGCCACTTATTTATGTATCTTGATCAGAGAACCTTCAATTCATGTCCTTGCTTGCTATTGGTATTAATCACAATACAGCCTCGGTAGATTTGCGAGAAAAAGTCGCATTTGGCCCCGATAAACTGACGGAAGCGTTAAAGCAGCTAGGTGCAAATGAGAATGTAAACGGAAGTGTTATCATTTCCACTTGTAATCGAACTGAAATTTATTGCGATATAAAAGCCGCAACAAAGAATAAGCTTATTGATTGGCTTTCTAACTTTCATGATATTAGTCCTGAAGAACTAAAACCAAGTTTATACATTTACGAAGAGCAAGCGGCGATTAAGCACTTGATGCGGGTATCGTGTGGATTAGACTCTTTAGTACTTGGTGAACCGCAGATCCTTGGTCAAGTTAAGCAGGCTTTTTCTGATTCGAGAGAATTAAAAGCCGTTGACGCTTCAATGGAAAAATTGTTCCAAAAATCTTTCTCTGTTGCGAAACGAGTTCGGACAGAAACTGAAATTGGCGGAAGTGCTGTTTCCGTGGCTTATGCTGCTTGTACTTTAGCGAAACAAATTTTCGAATCATTGGCTGACTCTACAGTATTACTGGTTGGTGCCGGTGAAACTATAGAACTTGTCGCGAAACATTTAGCGAGTAATGGCTGTACCAATATGATTGTTGCTAACCGTACTCGTGAACGAGCGTTAAGTTTAGCGGAAGAGTTCGGAGCAGATATTATTGGGCTACCGGATATCCCTGATTATTTACCGCGAGCCGATATTGTGATTAGTTCTACCGCGAGTCCTTTACCTATCATAGGAAAAGGGATGGTAGAAACAGCACTCAAAGCACGTAAGCATCAACCAATATTATTAGTAGATATTGCCGTTCCTCGTGATGTAGAAGCGCAGGTCGGGGATTTAAATGATGCCTATCTTTATACGGTTGATGATTTACAATCCATTGTTGAAAGTAATCTTGAACAGCGAAAAGTGGAAGCTATCCAAGCAGAAGCTATTGTTAGTGAAGAAAGCGCGATATTCATGACGTGGATGCGCTCGTTGCAAGCCGTCGATAGCATTCGAGATTTTCGGAAGTCGGCGAATGAGATTCGAGAAGAGCTTTTAAATAAAAGTTTGCAGTCTCTTGAGGCTGGAAATGATCCACAGAAAGTATTACTAGAACTTAGTAATAAGTTAACGAACAAATTGATCCATGCTCCCACTCGCGCGTTACAAAGTGCAGCCGAGCAAGGTGAACCAGCAAAATTAACAGTCATTAGACAAAGTCTGGGTCTTGATGACCCTAGCTAAGACTCATAAGAAGTAAGAGAAGTATGAAATCCTCGATTCTAGTAAAGCTTGAAAGCCTAGTTGAACGCTATGAAGAAGTTCAGCACCTACTTGGTGACCCTGGTGTTCTCGGTGACCAAAACAAATTCCGTGCTTTGTCGAAAGAGTACTCCCAGCTAGAAGAAGTGACTCAGTGCTTCCAAGCTTACCAGCAAGCACAAGAAGATCTTGTGGCAGCTGAAGAGATGGCCAATGAAGATGATGCAGAAATGCGTGAAATGGCTCAGGAAGAGATCAAAGAAGCAAAAGCGGCTATTGAAAAATTGACCGATGAACTGCAAATTTTGTTGCTACCGAAAGATCCAAACGATGAGCGTAACTGTTTCTTAGAAATCCGCGCCGGTGCGGGTGGCGATGAAGCGGGTATCTTTGCGGGTAACTTATTCCGTATGTACTCAAAGTTTGCTGAGAAGAAAGGCTGGCGCGTAGAAGTGATGAGCTGCAATGTGTCTGAGCAGGGCGGTTACAAAGAGATGATCGCTAAAGTAAGCGGTGATGGCGTGTTCGGTACTATGAAGTTTGAATCTGGTGGTCACCGTGTTCAACGTGTACCAGAAACTGAATCTCAAGGTCGTGTACACACTTCTGCATGTACCGTTGCTGTCATGGCTGAAGTACCAGAAGCGGATTTACCAGAAATTAAATCAAGCGATCTGAAAATTGATACTTTCCGCTCTTCGGGTGCGGGTGGTCAGCACGTTAACACGACAGATTCTGCTATTCGTATTACTCACCTTCCAACGGGTACGGTTGTTGAGTGTCAAGATGAGCGTTCACAACATAAAAACAAAGCCAAAGCGATGGCTGTTCTTGCGGCTCGTATTATCCAAGCAGAAGAAGCTCGTCGTGCTGCGGTAGTATCTGATACTCGTCGTAACCTACTTGGTTCAGGCGATCGTAGTGACCGTATTCGTACTTATAACTACCCACAAGGTCGTGTTTCAGATCACCGTATTAACCTGACACTTTACCGCCTATCAGAAACGATGGAAGGCGATCTACAAAGCTTGGTTGATCCTGTAATGGCTGAGCACCAAGCTGACCAACTTGCAGCATTAGCTGATAACCATTAATCGTTGGTGACGCAGAATTAATGAACGCTAACCGCACAATCGAACATGTGCTTAAAGCTACCATTAGCCAGTTTCAAGAGAGCGGCAGTGAATCGCCCTCTCTTGATGCGGCAGTGTTACTTTGCCATGCACTCGATAAACCTCGCTCATATTTACTGACCTGGCCTGAAAAAACGCTAACCGATGAACAGTGGATTGAGTTCAATCGTATTGTTGAAAGGCGACTAAAAGGCGAGCCTGTTGCCTATATTGTCGGGGAGAGGGAGTTCTGGTCTCTGCCATTAAAAGTATCACCTTCTACTTTAATCCCAAGACCTGACACCGAAAGATTAGTTGAAGTCGCTTTGGATAAAACCTTCGAACAGCAAGGTGCCATTCTCGATTTAGGAACCGGTACAGGGGCGATAGCATTAGCTTTAGCGTCAGAGCTACCTAATCGACAAGTCATCGGGGTCGATCTCCGTCCTGAAGCGCAACAGCTTGCGACTCATAATGCGCAACAACTTAATCTTTTAAATGCGACTTTTCGCCATGGCAGTTGGTTTGAACCGATTGATAACGGCATGAAGTTTGCTTTAATTGTTTCGAACCCGCCCTACATTGAAGAAAATGATCCGCACTTAACTCAAGGTGATGTTCGCTTTGAACCCATAACAGCACTTGTTGCTGAAGATGAAGGTTTGGCTGATATTCGCTTTATATCCACTCATGCTATTGATTATATGGAAAAAGATGCATGGTTGGTTTTTGAACATGGTTACGATCAAGGGCAAGCGGTTCGACAAATAATGATCGATCTTGGCTATTGTGATGTCACAACAGAACAAGATTACGGTGGCAATGATAGAGTGACTTTAGGTCGTAATATTAAATAGCCCCAAGAACGACAATCTTTGCCGCTGAGCAAATATTGTCATAAGAGCCAACAATAAGAGAGATAATATGTACGAAGCTCTAAAACACTTTCACCTTCTGACGATTGGTATTAGTGCCGTTTTACTTTCCGTTCGCTACTTTTTGATGATGGCGAACTCTCCAATACTTGAGCATGGTTTTCTAAAACGTTTTCCTCATATCAATGACTCTCTGCTCCTACTCTCTGGCTTTGCATTGATTGCAATTACAGGCTTTATCCCTTTCACACCTGAAGCGCCTTGGTTAACTGAAAAATTAACCTGCGTTATGATCTATATCGCGTTGGGATTTTTTGCACTACGATTAGGCCGTAATAAATTGCTGCGTTCATTCTCATTTTTTGGCGCTCTAGGCTGGCTGGCAATGGCAGGAAAGATTGCGATGACGAAAACGCCAACTATCTTTGGGTAATAAAGTATGCTTAATTTATTTGATGAAGATTTCGATAATATGGAATTGGTTGAAGGTGCTTTAGTTTTAAATAAAGCGGTAAATCCTGAAACTCAGGTTAATTGGGCTGAAGAAGAACTAGAGCGCTTGGTTAAAGAGGCCAAAAACTGTCTGAATCATGAAGTCAGTGATAAGCAGAACTTTGAATCCTTTCTGAATGTTTTCTACTCTGATTGGGGCTTTAGCGGTGATAGAGAGGCGTATTTCTCTTCCGAAAATGCGTTTATCGATAAAGTGCTTGAGCGTCGCAAGGGTGTACCTGTTAGTCTAGGTTCTTTGCTACTCTTTTTTGGGCGAAAGTTGGGTTTCCCTATCGAAGGCGTCACTTTTCCAACTCAGTTTTTAATTAAAGTCACATGGCCTGAAGAGACCCCCGTTTATCTTAATCCGTATAATGGTGAATTCGTTGCACAGCATACACTTAAAGCGTGGCTGATTGGGCATGATGGCCCTTTAGCTAATTTAGAGCCTGAACATTTCAATACAGCAGACAACCCAACCGTCATTGGACGTTGGCTTGCATTGTTAAAGAGTGCTTTGTTGCGTGAAGAGCGCTATACATTAGCATTAAGGTGCACGGATCTTGCGCTAAGCTTTGTTCCAGATGACCCATATGAGATTCGCGATCGTGGATTTATTTATCAGCAGTTAGATTGCCATCAGATAGCGGTATCCGATTACCAATACTTTATTGATCAGTGCCCTGATGATCCTGCGTCTGAGTTACTAAAGACTCAAGTTAATGCATTAAGTGAAAGTTCAATTACCATTCATTAGACATGAATGTTAACTACCTAATAATTTTGAGAGAAGATAATGGAACAGAAAACAGTTCATATTGGTGATATTCCAGTAGCCAACGACAAACCATTCACCCTATTTGCGGGCATGAACGTTTTAGAATCTCGCGATCTAGCGATGCAAATCTGTGAGCACTACGTAAAAGTGACGGAAAAGCTTGGCATCCCATACGTATTTAAAGCCTCTTTTGATAAAGCGAACCGCAGCTCAGTACACTCATACCGTGGCCCGGGCCTTGATGAAGGGATGAAAATCTTCCAAGAGTTGAAAGATACTTTTGGCGTTAAAATTATCACGGATATTCACACTGAAGCGCAAGCACAAGTGGTTGCCGATGTGGTTGATGTGATCCAATTACCTGCATTTTTAGCACGACAAACCGATCTTGTTGAAGCGATGGCAAAAACAGGCGCTGTGATTAATGTGAAGAAACCGCAATTCATGAGCCCAAATCAAGTAGGTAATATTGTTGATAAGTTTGCTGAGTGTGGCAACGAAAACATTATTCTATGTGAGCGTGGTTCATGCATGGGATATGACAACTTAGTCGTTGATATGCTTGGTTTCGGCGTGATGAAAAAATCATCAAATGGTAGCCCTATCATCTTTGATGTAACTCACTCATTGCAAATGCGTGACCCATCAGGTGCTGCATCTGGTGGTCGCCGTGAACAAACCGTTGAGCTTGCGAAAGCCGGTTTGGCGACAGGTATTGCTGGCCTCTTCATTGAAGCTCACCCTAACCCAGATAAAGCAATGTGTGATGGCCCTTCAGCGCTGCCTCTAGATAAACTAGAACCATTCTTGGCTCAAATGAAATCGCTAGATGACCTGATCAAGAGTTTTGCGGATATCGATATTAAGTAATTTAATCTGAAATTATATATTTAAAAGGCTGACGAAAGTTGGCCTTTTTGCTATCGGCTTAACTAGACGAGTGTAGCGAGGTGATCTTTATGCTTATTAAGCGTTTCTTCTCTCATTCTTCGTATTAATCGTCGATCTCACAGTAAAACGTTTGCCTGTGATCTTATTTAACCTTAAGTGCAAGTTACAGCACCTATTACACCTGCATTATCTTTTTAGTGTGATTGATTCGACATTAATATGAAAACAAAATGTTACTTGGACTCTGTTAATTTAAACTAGTTCATGTTTTATAGGTCTTTCAAGCATATACACTCTATTTGTAATATTTTGTCTGTAAGCCTATTTATAAAGTAGTGGACCCCTAACCGTTCAAAAGGTATGACAATGAAGCAAAGCCTTATTCTAAAGACTGCGTTAAGCGCAGCTATTCTTGCAACTCTTGGTGGTTGTGCATCTGAACCAACACACGACTGGAATGCAGATACAACGTACAAACTAACGGTTCTTCATACTAATGATAACCACGGTCGTTTTTGGCAGAATAAATATGGCGAGTACGGCATGGCTGCTCGTAAGACACTTATTGATGAGTTGCGTGCCGATGTACGTGCAGAAGGTGGTAGCGTGTTACTTCTTTCTGGTGGTGATATCAACACTGGTGTACCTGAGTCAGATCTTCAAGATGCAGAACCTGATTTCAA
Source organism: Vibrio clamense (assembly GCF_050337905.1). Classification (NCBI taxonomy): domain Bacteria; kingdom Pseudomonadati; phylum Pseudomonadota; class Gammaproteobacteria; order Vibrionales; family Vibrionaceae; genus Vibrio; species Vibrio clamense. The sequence continues at coordinate 11,773 of NZ_JAKJTJ010000036.1, forward strand.
AGGTATGACTAAAATTGGTTACGATGCGATGGCACTGGGTAACCACGAATTTGATAATCCATTAGAAGTTCTATTCAAACAGAAAGAGTGGGCTGATTTCCCAATGCTTTCTGCGAACATTTACGATAAAGAAACTGGCGAGCGTCTTTTCCAAGCTTACCAAATGTTCGACAAGCAAGGTATCAAAATTGCCGTTATCGGTTTAACGACTGAAGATACAGCGAAAATTGGTAACCCAGAATACATCGGTGGTGTTGACTTCCGTGACCCTAAAGAAGAAGCGAAAAAACTGATCGCTGAACTTGAAGAGACTGAAAAACCAGATCTAATTTTTGCTGTAACACACATGGGCCACTACGAAGATGGTCAACGTGGTGTTAACGCTCCTGGTGATGTAGCTCTAGCTCGTTACTTAGATGAAGGTTCTCTGGATATGATCGTTGGTGGTCACTCTCAAGAGCCTGTATGTATGGAAGGTCCAAACGTCGCTAAGAAAAACTTCAAGCCAGGTGATGAGTGTAAGCCAGACGAACAAAACGGTACTTACATTGTTCAAGCTCACGAGTGGGGCAAGTACGTAGGCCGTGCTGATTACGAGTTCCGTAACGGCGAGCTAGAGATGGTAAGCTATGATCTTATCCCTGTTAACCTTAAGAAAAAAATTAAGGTAGACGGTAAGAAGAAGCGTGTTCTTATCCAAGAAGAGATTGCACAAGATAAAGAGCTTCTTGAGTTCTTACGTCCGTTCCAAGAGCAAGGCCAAGAACAGCTAGGTATTAAGATTGCTGAGACAAATGGCAAGCTTGAAGGTGACCGTAACGTCGTTCGTTTCCAACAAACTAATCTAGGTCGTCTGATTGCAACGGCTCACATGGAACGTGCAAAAGCAGATTTCTCTGTAATGAACTCTGGTGGCGTTCGTGACTCAATTGAAGCGGGTGACGTAACATACAAAGACGTTCTAACGGTTCAACCATTTGCGAATATCCTAACTTACGTAGACATGAACGGTGCGGAAGTAATGGATTACCTAAATGTTGTAGGTACTAAGCCTATCGACTCTGGTGCTTACGCTCAGTTCGCGGGTATCTCAATGACGGTTGCAGACGGTAAAGTATCTAACGTATTTATCGGTGGCAAGCAATTGCGCTTAGATGAGACTTACCGTTTCACTATCCCAAGTTACAACGCTGCTGGTGGTGATGGTTACCCTAAAATTTCAGGTCACCCAGGCTACGTAAATACTGGTTTTGTTGACGCTGAAGTATTAAAAGATTACTTAGAAGCGAACAGCCCTGTTGATGTTAATGCATATGCACCATCTGGCGAGATTGTTTACAAGTAATTAAGGAATAGTAGGAGAAAGAGTTTGACTCTTAGTCTCTGATATTTTTTACTAAAAGCGGTGCTTCGGCATCGCTTTTTTGTATTTAAAATTCAAGCAATGATTTCTTACTCTTACCCTGTGGACAGACGAATGACTCCTGCAATTAACCTCGCGAAAAAGCGAAAGGTTCCTCATATAATCCATCAGTATCAACATGATCCAAACCATAATAGTTATGGGTTAGAAGCGGCGGAAGTATTAGGCCAAGACCCAGACACGGTATTCAAGACATTGCTATTTTGTATCAATGGAGAGCCAAAAAACCTGGCGGTTGCGATTATTCCTGTAGCACAAAAACTCAATCTAAAATTAGCGGCAAAGGCGGCTAAAGCCAAAAAGGCAGAGATGGCCGATCCGGACATTGCACAGAAAACAACAGGGTATGTTGTGGGGGGGATCAGCCCACTAGGTCAAAAAAAAGCACTGCCAACGTTTATTCATTGCAGCGCAGAAACTTTGGATGCGATATGTGTCAGTGCGGGTAAGCGTGGGCTAGAAATTGAATTAGCACCACAAGATTTGGCAGCACTAACTCGTGGTCAATTTGCTGAGTTATGCTTATAAACGGGCTTGTAAGTGATATTCGATTGGTGTCAAAGCTACTTGAGTCAAAGCAATTTGAGCCACAGGCAATAAAAAATCGCGACGTATAAGCCGCGATTTTATCAATGTCTATGAGATTCGTTTATGAGATTACTTTTTCAAGCTCAACGTACCGCTGACTCTTTTAGATGCGGGTTTATTTGGGCGCTGCCCTGAATGGCTCGGACGTGAGTCGCGCTTCCCATTTGCATCTCGGCTTGAACGTCGGTTGTCATTACGATCATCATTTGAGTATCGACGGTTCTCTGAACGTCCGCCAGTTGAACGCCCATCACTTGAGCGGCCCTCACTTGAACGACCAGAACCGCGCTTGCTGTTTGGTGCGTGTCTGAATTCATCACTACCATGACCACTATAGATTTTATGCTTAGGTGCGTTCTCAGCCTGTTGACGCGCATCGTAAAGTTTTGCATCGGTCGCTTTTTTGATGCGATGTCCTTTGCCGTCGACTTTTGAAGCCTCTTCAGTGCCGCTAGAACCCTCACTCATACGCAGTATCTCAGACACTTCATCATCCGTTAAATAGCGCCATTTTCCATTAGGGATGCCATCTAAAGAGATATTCATGATGCGTACACGACGAAGCTTAAATACTTCAAAACCTAGCGCTTCACACATACGGCGAATTTGGCGGTTAAGCCCTTGCGTTAAAGTAATGCGAAAAGAGTATTGAGTCTCTTTGGTGACTTTACATGGCAGAGTGACAGTATCTAAAATTTCAACGCCAGAGCTCATTTTATCTAAAAAGTGCTGAGTGACAGGTTTATCGACACGAACCACATACTCTTTTTCGTGATTGTTCCCTGCGCGTAAAATCTTGTTCACAATATCGCCATCATTGGTTAGAAAGATTAAACCGTCAGATGGTTTATCTAAGCGACCAATAGGGAATATACGTTTCCTGTGACCAATAAAATCAACAATGTTGCCAGGAACATCACGTTCAGTGGTACAAGTAATACCTGTCGGCTTGTTGAGAGCGATATAAACAGGGGCTTCTTTTGATTTTACTGGTTTACCATCAATGCATACTTCATCGCTAGGAAGCACTTTAGTGCCCATTTCAGGGATAGTGCCATTGATAGTAACTCGACCAGCATCAATCAGTTTATCTGCTTCTCGACGGGAGCAGAAACCTGTTTCACTGATGTATTTATTGAGGCGTTTAGCTTGGGATTCTTGTGACATGAGGTTCTCTTAGCGTTTCACAACGATTGTTTGGATAAGAAATTAGGACGATTAAAAAAGCAACTACCGAGATAGTTGCTTTGATGCTTAGGTTAATTTTAACACTAACTTTAAAAATCAGCACGAACTTTAAAGTTGTGATGATTTATTGCTGGGATCAGCTCATTCGTTTTTGATGGCGCTCTCTATTTTCGAGTTTCTGCTCGGCACTTTTTCTCAATAAAACATAAACAGCGCCAAACCCACCATGAAAATGTTGTGCGCTATGAACGCATTGAACGTCTTTAATTTGTTGTAACCAGGTTGAAACGTAGCTTTTCATTAATGCTGGTGGATTAGAGCGTTCGCCTTTGCCGTGCACAATGACAACCGTTCTAATGTCCATCTTTAAGCATTGACGTAAAAAACGAACAACCTCATCACGCGCATCTTTCAACGTGTAACGGTGTAAATCAAGACGAGCTTGAATAGGGTATTTTCCGAGTCTTAATTTTCGGTATACCCCTTCTTGGACGCCATCTCTTTTAAATTCAATCATGTCGTCCGGTTTAAGCATGGTGGCATTATCAAGAGAGAGGTACTCAGGATCACTTTCAGTCAGCCATATCGCCGCTTCACGTTTAGCGAGTTGGGCTTCGGTGACTTGATGAACCTTGGTGTGCTCTGCAGTATCGTGAGCCATTGGAGTTACGTCACTCATCATCTGTTGAAACAGATCTAAATCTTGGTCTTGAGACATAAGTGCATCTCAGTTAGTCAGTCATAGTGAAATTATATCAATTGAAATTGAAAAAGGACCAGACGGATAGAGAAGTTTTCGAAGGCGGAAATAAAAAACCGGAGTGGATATGATACCGACTCCGGAGCAAAGCGATTATCTATTTATTGGTGCCATTTTTAGAAAAATAAATGTGGCGATTAAATAGGGCTAAGCGAGCTAGTGAGGAGATTTGTCATGCGTAACTTTGTAGATGATGAAACCGCCGTAAAACAGCATCAGACCTAGAGCACTAAGAATTACTATCATTGAAGATAGTCCCACAGCATTACCAAATAGGAGATCAAGCCAAAAGTCCATGTTTCCTCCAAAGTTCGTAGACAGACTTTAAAGTAATGTGTTCAGAAGTTGTTCACTCTGATCTGGATCAATAATGTTGCTAAGGTTAAGGGAATGTTTCTTGTGGTGTGTTTTTAATCACACTCTAGCGTTTTTTGGTGCTTATCTGAGCGAACGAAATAAAAAATTAAAAAAACAAAGAAAAGCACTTGCGTAACTCTTAAGAATCCGTAATATACGCATCCGTTGACAGGCAAAACGCCTAGTTCAAACGAGTTTATGAAAGATAAACATCTCGGTGAATAGCGCAGCTTGGTAGCGCATCTGGTTTGGGACCAGAGGGTCGGGGGTTCGAATCCCTCTTCACCGACCACATTAAGAAAAAGGCCTTATCGAAAGATAAGGCCTTTTTCGTTTCTGTCGTATAATTTTGAAGTATCGCTTCAGGTGTATAGCTTGAGTTAGTTGCTAACAAGAGTGGGGTTCGCCTAGTGTTTAAATCTGGCTCTTCACCGACGGCACTAAGAAAGGTTTTATCGAAAGATAAGGCCTTTTTCGTTTCTGTCGTATAATTTTGAAGTATAGTTTCAGACGTATAGCTTGAGATGATTAAAAGGCTAAAAGGCTCGTAGGGCTAAAACTCGCAGCCTGCAGGAGTACTTTTTGATCGTTGATGAATGGCGAATCCTTTCCGTTCTAATAACGAAAGCAAGTTGCGCTCTCCCGCTAAGTGCAAAGTACCGACAACAACCAAATATCGCCCTTTTCCTTGAATGAGTTGATCGCCATCGAGCTTATCTGCCCAGTCATGGTTGCGCTGAGAAACGAATCGCTCACTTATTACGTGGTTTATTTCAGATTCTTCAGACAGCTGTTGTAGGTTTTCAATATCACCAGCCTTCCAACTCTTGATTAAGCAGTGTGTAATATCCTCACCGTCATCCCACTCTTCGAGCCCGCTGGCTAATAATTCAATTCCACCATTTGGTAACTGAGTGATGAGATCGATTTGAAATTGAAGCGACTCTAAACCGATAACAGGCTTATCTGACAGTGTGGCTTGTATCACCAGGTTGTTATCGATGCCATATTCTGAAGAGTAACCAAGTTGCTTAAACTGTTTCGCCTGGATAGTCAGCGCCGTTGCCCACGGTGGGGATTGAAGTAGATGGTCGGGTGCAATTTCAAGTTGGCGTGCAATTGTTTTTAGTTTCTGTTGCTGCTTTTTAGATAGTAACTCTTCACTAGTAATAGTGGTTGATGGGTAGCGAATGCCATGATCCTTTCTCGTATCCGTTTCTACGATAAGTCCATCACTCTGCTTTAAGTATTGGAGGATAAAACTAGGAAGAGGGTAGAGAGATGCGTTGCCCACATGGACAGAGCCAAGAATGATAAGCTCTTTATCTCCTTTAGTTGCAGACCAGTAAAGAGGTTCTGCATGAGCCAAAGCTGAAATAAAGAAACTAATCCCAAGTAAAAACGTACGAACTCTAGAAGTCTTAATCACGATTTATCATCCATTCAAATCTTATTTATTATCATGATTGTCGCTAGTCCACATTCAGGTTGTCAATTCTATTCTCCTACAAAGCGAATGCTTATCAGATTAATGCTTCTAGATTGAATCCAATAACCACTTCTTACCTGGCATTTATCTGTTTATATCTCTCCAAGTGGGCACTTCTATGATCAAAAAAAGGAGCTCAACACATCTGCTGGCTCCTTTTGGTTAATCGAAATAATTACTTCTTTGCTTCATAATGACGGTATTCGTAAACTTGCCCCTTCTCGTTGAAGGCATACACCGAGTATTCATCTCGTTTATGTCCATACTCCATACCCGGAGAGCCCATCGGCATACCTGGAACGGCAAGCCCTTTGGCATTCTTTGGTGGGTTGTCTAAAAATGCTTGTATATCTTCAGCGGGTATATGCCCTTCAAATACATAGCCGTTAATTTCAGCGGTGTGGCAAGATGCAATTTCTGGTGTGATCCCTAACTTCTGTTTTACGGGATTCATGTTTTCATGCAGTTGCTCTTTGACGTTAAAACCCGCGTCTTTCATGTGCTGAGTCCACTCTGTACAGCAACCACAGTAAGGGGATTTATGGTTAAGAACATCCGTTGCTAAAGCTTGGCCAGAGACAAAAGTGAGCGCGGTTAATGCTAAAATTTTACTATTCATAAAAACACCTTATCGATTTGTGTCGTGAGTTTGTGGTTTGAACAGACGCAAGCGGTTTGCGTTACTCACCACGGTAATTGAAGATAGCGCCATCGCTGCACCTGCAACGACAGGGCTAAGTAAGAAGCCAAAAAATGGATATAAAACACCAGCGGCGATTGGAATACCTAGCGAGTTATAGACAAAGGCACCAAATAAGTTCTGTTGCATATTTCGAACGGTAGCTTTAGACAGTTCAATGGCATTTAGTACTGCGATTGGGGATGAGTTTAGTAGCGTCATTTGTGCACTCTCTATGGCGACATCACTGCCACTTCCCATGGCAATTCCGACATCAGCTTGAGCTAAAGCGGGTGCATCATTGATACCATCACCGACCATAGCGACAATTCCGTTATTACGTTGTAGCTGTTCGATATGTTGAGCTTTCTCATCAGGCAAAATTTGCGCGATAACCTGGTCAAGGCCTAATTCATCAGCAATAGCTTTTGCGACGTGTTGGCTGTCTCCGGTGAGCATGACGGTGCGAATACCAGCTTGCTTTAATTGAGTAATGGCGAGTTTCGCATCGGGTTTAATTGGATCTGAAATGGCGATAATGCCGCTGAGCTGGTTATCGATAATGACGACAACGGGCGTCCATGCAGACTTTTTACATTGAGAAATAGCATGCTTTGCTTCGGAAAGATCGGCGTTGAGCGTTTCGGCATGCTGAAGTGATGCGATGATAATATCCTTGCTATCGATTGTGGCTTGGATCCCTTTCCCACGCAGGTTGCTAAATTGGCTATGTACCAAAGGTTCTAAGTGCCGCTCTTGAGCATATTGGCATACCGCTTTCGCTAATGGATGCTCTGAATGACGCTCGGCAGAGTAGGCGAGGGTGAGCAAATCATTATCTTCAATGTTGAACGAAAACAGTCGTTGGACGCTAGGTTTTCCTTGAGTTAACGTTCCTGTCTTATCAAACACCACCGTATTAATCTTACTGGCAGATTGTAGAACATTAGCATCTTTAATTAATATTCCTAGTTCTGCTGCTTTACCAACGCCGACGGTCACCGAAAGCGGTGTAGCGAGACCTAAAGCGCAAGGACAGGCAATGATTAGAACGGTTGTTGCGACGACTAACATGTAGCTCGCTTTAGGATCTGGGCCGACCCAAAACCAAATAAGCGCAGAGATCACCGCAATAGCAACGACGACAGGGACAAACACCGCAGAGATAGAGTCAGCAAGTTTGGCAATGGCTGGTTTACTGCTTTGTGCTTGACGTACCATTTGAATAATACGGGCGAGCATTGTATCGCTGCCAACGCCTGTCGCTTCCATGACGAGGCTGCCGTCACCATTGATAGTACCCGCAGAGAGTGCGTCACCTAGAGCTTTGACGACTGGAACGGGTTCACCTGTCAGCATTGACTCATCAAGATAAGATTCGCCATCGAGCACTTTGCCATCGACAGGCACTCTTTCACCGGGTTTTATTCTCAAATGCATACCCAGTTGGATAGCATCAACAGCAATTACCTGTTCTGAGCCATGGTTAACTAAGGTTGCTTGCTGTGGTTGAAGGTTGATTAACGCTTGTAAAGATTGAGTCGTGTGCGCTTTTGCTTTTGCTTCAATATAGTGACCAAGTGAAATTAACCCGATGATCATTGCACTGGCTTCGAAATAGACATGACGAGAGGCCATCGGAAACCAATCTGGAATGAGCACGACAAATATAGAGTAGAGCCAAGCAGCACCAGTACCGAGCGCAACTAAGGTGTCCATTGTCGCCCGTTTATGTAAGACCGACTTCCAAGCATTGATGAAAAAGTGTTTCCCTGATGTGGCGAGTAACCATAAGCAGAGTAATCCAACCATTCCCCAAATCAGTTGATCGTGAGTTGTACGGATCATCATGTTGCCGCCTAGCACTCCCCAAAGCATCAGAGGTGCACCGAGTAGCAGCGCTGTGATCGCATTTTTGCGGTATATTTTCTGTTCTTCTTGTTGTTGCTCAAGCTGTTTTTGCTGCTGGATTTCAGGAGAATGAACAAATTCAGCGTGATAGCCAGCCGCTTCTATCGCAGCAATTAAAGGTGTTTGAATCACCTCTTGCTCGGATACCGAGAAAACTAATGCGCTCTGCTCAGCAAGATTAATCTGAACGTGTGATACCGCTTCGACAGAGAGACAAGCTTTCTCGACTGAAGAGACACAACTTGCACAAGTTAAGCCTTGCAGTAATAAATGATAACTGTGATTGGATTGGGCCTTTGCTGGTGGCGCGTCTGAATGAGGTTCTGCTATTAAATCATCACTTGCTAATGGTGTTGGCTTGATGACTTTCTCAGCGATTGATTGCTCATCGGCGGCAGTTTGCTTGTCTGAGGCTTCTGACTCAAGAAGAGGAGACGCTTGGTAACCTACAGATGCGACTAAGTCGATAATTTGCTGTGATTTCAGGTCGGTCACTAACGTTAATTCGGTTGTCGTGACAGAGAAGACACCAATATGAGGGTGCTGCTCAAGGTGTTGACTGAGCTTCTTTACACAGCGGCCACAATTTAATCCCGATAGAGAGAATTGAACCTTATTCCCAGCATGGTAACCGAGTGATTCTACAGTATTGATAATATCGGTCAGCGAAAGTGGCGTGTCTACCTCAAGCATTGTCGGGCTGATATCAATGACAGTGCTTTCAGAGTGCTCTACTAATGCTCGTTTGACTTTATTCGCGCACCCCATGCAATTTAATCCATGAAGCGGAAGGGTATAGTGGTTCATGAGACAACCTTAATGGTAAGACACACGATTAAGATAAACCTTACCTTAAGGGTAAGGTCAATGTTTGATGACAAAAAAAGAGATTGGTTAGAAAAACAGTCACAATGATGATGGAGGATAAGAAATTTAAAACAGCACGATCATTGTAGATTTGCTTTAGGGTGGTAAAATGTCGCCACTTTAAATCCTTGTACTCGTAGTGAGCTAACTGAAGTCTCGCTACCCATTTATTCCTAAGGAAATCAAATGACGGTTAAAACTCGTTTTGCTCCTAGCCCTACTGGCTATCTTCACGTTGGTGGTGCACGTACTGCATTGTACTCTTGGCTTTATGCTAAAAACCAAGGCGGTGAGTTCGTTTTACGTATCGAAGACACTGACTTAGAGCGTAACTCTCAAGAAGCGGTAGATGCGATCCTTGAAGGAATGCAGTGGATGGGTTTAGAGTGGAATGAAGGTCCTTACTTCCAATCTAAGCGTTTCGACCGTTACAACGAAGTCGTAGAACAGCTACTTGCAGAAGACAAAGCATACAAATGTTACGCTTCTAAAGAGTTGCTAGACGAAATTCGTGCAGAGCAAGAAGCAAACAAAGAGATGGCTCGCTACGATGCTAACCACCCTAAAATTGTTGCAGCAAATGCAGCAGCAACGGGCGATGAGCCATGTGTTATCCGTTTCCGTAACCCTAAAGAAGGTTCGGTTGTTTTTGATGATCAGATCCGTGGCCGCATTGAAATTGCAAACAGCCAGTTAGATGATCTGATCATTCGCCGTACAGACGGTGCTCCAACGTATAACTTCGTAGTGGTTGTTGATGATTGGGATATGGGCATTACTAACGTTGTTCGTGGTGAAGATCACATCAACAACACACCACGTCAAATCAACATTTACAACGCATTAGGCGCACCAGTTCCGACTTTTGCTCACTGTGCAATGATCCTTGGCGATGATGGTGCAAAACTGTCTAAACGCCACGGTGCTGTATCTGTTATGCAATACCGTGATGAAGGCTACTTGCCAAATGCACTAAACAACTACCTTGTTCGTTTAGGCTGGTCTCACGGTGACCAAGAAATTTTCTCTCAAGAAGAGATGATTAACTTATTTACTCTTGAAGCGGTAAGCAAATCAGCTTCAGCGTTCAATACTGATAAGTTACTTTGGTTGAACAACCACTACATTAAAACGTCTGAACCTGAGTATGTTGCAAAATACCTGCAATGGCACTTAGATAATCTAAACATCAACACCGAAAACGGTCCTGCTATTACAGACGTGATCACGCTAGTGGGTGAGCGTTGTAATACATTGGTGGAATTAGCTGAGCAATCTCGTTACTTCTACGAAGATTTCTCTGAGTTTGAAGCGGGCGCAGCGAAGAAACATCTACGCGGTGTAGCGAAAGGCCCACTAGAACTTGCTTTGGCAAAAGTGGAAGCGCTAGAAGACTTCACAACAGCAAACATCAAAGATGGTGTGATTGCAGCGGTATGTGAAGAGCTAGAAATCGGCATGGGTAAAATTGGTATGCCACTTCGCGTAGCAGTAACAGGTGGCGGTCAGTCTCCTTCTGTTGATGCGGTAATGGAGCTTGTTGGTAAAGAACGCGTGATTGCTCGTATCAAGATGGCTCTAGAGTTTATTGCTGAACGTGAAGCGAACGCTCAATAAGTTTAAGCAGTAACCAAAACATAAAAAGCCTCATAACTTATCGTTGTGAGGCTTTTTTTTGATTGTTAGTTGGTCTTAAATCTTGGAGCGTTTTGAATCTTAGCTAACCGTTATTTCAAATCAATACTGTGCAGTCGGCCCATAAATTCAAGAATCTTCAAGTTATCTTTGTGTGCCACAAGTAGTGCTTTTTTCGTTTGGGTATAAGCGGCAAGTTTTCCATGCTTATTGATAGAGCATACTTTGGTGCGATAGCGGTATTTCCCGTCATCGCATAACTCACGCCACTTTGCGATATAACAAGCGTCACGATGATCTGGGTCCGCCAGTGTCGGACTTGGTTTGTAGACAATGCTTGGTTCTAAATTATGAGGGAGACGCGTCATCAAGTAAGGATCTTTGAGTAATTTTCCCCAAAATTTCCCCCACATCTCTTTACCAAGCTCATTGCGCAATGCAATTGCTTTTTTTAACCCTTCTTTCTCACCTATTTTGATGAAACCAACAGAGCGGTGCATCACCGTATCATCAGGCGTATGAATATGAATTTTAAACGCGGTCTTGCTCTGTGAGATAAAGCGATGACCTGTACTGGTTTCTAGATTGCTTTTCTTCATAAGGCTTTATTGTTTACAGTTTTGTTAATTGTAAGAGGTAACGTCTAAAAGTAGAAGTATCAATTGAGTATAGGAAAGAAAAATTGAGAAGGTGATACAAGTTTGAGAATCGGCGAACGTTGAGTTATTACTCTTGGTGCATAAGAGGTTTTATGATTGTAACTCAACGTCCGTTTAAATCTAAATGTGTGGTTAATGCTTTTTGAATATCAACGATGTATTGATGCCACCAAAAGCAAAACTTCAATGAGTATCATGCTAGTATCTCCCTATCAGCGATATGAATGTGAAATAGAACTCATTTGCTTGACTGAGCGTAGTGAAACCTACCGTGATTAACTAATGAGGATAGAAGCGATGAGCAAGTTAAATGCTGAACAGAGAAAAGCACGAGACGATGAGCGTTTTTCACAACGAGTGAATGAGCGCAGAGAGAAAGGTGAAGATGTTGTAGCGTATGCGCTTGGCAATAAGAAAGCAGTTAAATTTTTAACTAAGTCAGAGAAGAAAAATCTAAAAGAACGCCGAGCAATGATTCAAGAAGAATTAAAAATAAAAGAGCAACAAGAGCTTGAAAGAATTGAAGCCGCGTTTACGGAAGATAATGCAGAGTAGGTTGTTTATATTTTGATAACCAGCTTTCTTGGAAAACAGCAAGAAGTTTGGGGCTGTCGTTCCAACGCTAGATTTCAAACATTGCTTGTGTAGTGACAAAAAACAAAAGGGCTAAGAAGTTCACTACTTCTTAGCCCTTTCTTTATATGGCGCTCCCGACAGGATTCGAACCTGTGACCTGCCCCTTAGGAGGGGGCCGCGCTATCCAGCTGTGCCACGGGAGCATGGTGCTTATCATACTCAATAAAATGAATAAGTTAAGCACTCGTTCTGATTTTTATAGCTGTTTGTTCATAACATCACCAATTTGGATACTTCCAGCAAGGTTGGGCTGATCGACGGTGAGCTCCGCTTCATTTTCATACACACGAGATACCGTTAGTGTAATGTCACTCTTCGATACTTTATTTCGAGGCAGGCCATGTTGATCGATAAAAGAGCCAGTGTGCCAAAGGGTGAGTTTGTCGCCTACTTGAACCCCATGTAAACGGCCTAAGTCCATTGTGATGGTGTTGCCAAACACTGCCACAACTTCTGGTAAGGTAATTTTACATGACACTTCAGATTCCAAATCTAGCATGATATTTCGGCTGACTCTAAGGAGCATTTCGCCGTAGGTGGATGCCCAGAAACGAGCGCTACGAGTATCGACTTGGCTGGTTTTAGCAAAAGGCCATTTCGCTACTTCACGGTAGTTTCGGTTGTAGACTTCATTGCCTGTTTTACCGTCATAAATGTGCATTTCGAGAGCAAATTGGCGGTTGATAATATCATCACGCAATAGTTTAGATTCAATTGTTGCCGTTAAATCAGTAATGACACCACCAATAATATATTGAGCACCAGTATCTTGGGCGATCATTTTTAGCATTTCAGGTCGCTTAGCATCTATTTCGTAATCGGTGGTTCCGACAGATATAAAGCTTCGAGATTCCTGATCAAGCTGTCTATTAACTACGTGGCTAAAATCATCACCAACTCGGTAAATTTGTCCCATAACCGCTTGTTGAGGTGACGCTACGTCAATATTTCCGACTAAGAATGTCTTCTTATATTGATTGGACTGGCAACCATTTGCCGAAGGGTAGATATCAATTCTTGCTTTTACCACCATTTGATTGCCACGAGAACGTTGAGATTCAATCAGAATGTAGCGAACTTCGTGGTTGGTGAACTGATACTCCTTTCTACTTTCTTCCAGGAATGGTCTTAGAGCACTGATACTGCCGATATTTGCCCCAGAAAAGTTGACGGCTTGATAAACAGCATCTTCCAAAGCATGGACTCTTGCCACCTCATCAGACGAAACAATAGTGGCAACACCTGTAACTTCATACCAAGAGGCATTGACACTAAAAGAGGCTAGTAGTGCTAATGTTGTTGATATTATAAGAGAAAATAGTTTTTTCATTCGATTATTACCAGTTGGGTATAAATATTGCTTTAGGTTTCTGTAGCTGATTTCGGTGCTGCTTTTCTTAATTCGACAATTTATGAAAAGCAAAGAACGTTCCAATATTGTAATTCATTAAGAGAGAGTAATGTATACAAAGAGATATTGGGCAAAGCACTAGCATTTATCTGGAGAGTAAGAGAATGAAAAAGTGGCTTATAATGGCAACTGTGATGTTATTGACGTCATGTGCCTATTCACCGATATATAATGGTAAAGAACCGTATTCGGGTAGTCAGTTCATGCTGATGGATACCCCCCGACATACTATGGATTTCTTCGTCGAGAGTATGACTGAAGAGCTAATGATATCAAACACAAGCGTGTCTGCGCGTACACCTATAGCAGTGACCTCTTTTGTTGATCTGCAAAGTATGGATGCGACAAACTGGCTTGGCAACTCAGTGTCTGAAGGTTTTATCCATCAATTGCAACGCCGCGGTTTTAAGGTCGTTGACTTTAAAGCGACAGGGTCGATTCAAGTGACCCAGCAGGGTGACTTTGCTTTGAGCCGCGATTGGAAAGATCTCGCGCAAGAGCAAGATATCCAATATATTTTGACCGGAACAATGTTGCGTCAAGAAGGTGGTGTTTTGGTTAATGCCCGTGTTGTAGGTATGCAAACTCGAATTGTTGTGGCTACGGCACAAGGTTTCCTTCCTGCGGACAGAATTGGCCGTGATTTAGATACACTGAATAGTATTAGAACTCAGGATGGCGTTATTATCCGCTCTGATCCAAGAATGAAGCAGCCTTATACTGTTATTCTTCGTCCATAGGTATTGGTTATGAAAAAAGTTATATCTCTAATATTTGTTTTGATCCTCGTGGGTTGTCAGCCACTGCAAACAATGCGTGAAGATGAAGTTCTTGTCGCGGTTGGTTATGCCAGCATTAGCGAGCAAAGCGGTAGAACGGATGAAGAGAGACGAGTAAGAGCAATGAGAGCGTCAAAACTGGATGCTTACCGTGAGCTTGCTGAACAAGTCTACGGCATGCGAGTCAGTGGGCGTGCAGAGCTACAAGACCAACGCTTAGGTACAGAAGCAACATCAGGTGCCGTTGATGGTGTGATTCGAGGTGCTGAAGTGTTGAGAAGCTATCCGGTAGGCGATAGTTATGTGACTGAGCTGAAACTTGATATTCGTAAAATGGATAAGCTACGTGATTATGGTGAAGTACAACAAGTACCAGATAACCGTAGACAAACTCTGTTTTAGAAATATGAATAGATAGATGAACCAAAGTATGGTTCCAGTTTGAATCAGTCAACCAGTAGCAATATAGGCTAGTTTACGTTTTTCTCCAGAGAACCAATTAGCCATATAACGGTTATGTCCGATTTATGTGAAACTGTACAGACGGCAAAAAGCGGCTATCAAAGCCGCTTTTTTATGTTCTTATTTTAATGCACTAGCATTGCTGATGAGCTTCTGTGTCTGTTATTTAGTTTTGAATTATTCAGCTTTGAACGATTATACTTTAGACGCTTAAGTAGTCGCTTATGCTTTAATGTTGGTGCCTAGGGTGGAAACCGAATTTGTTTGGCCTCCTGCATTATAGGTCATACCAACTTTGCCTTGGCTTTGCTGCATCAAGTTATTCAGTTTATTGAAACTTAATTGCGCTCTTTGCAGGGCTTCACCATTCGCACTATTCGCTTGTTGACAATCATGAATAATAGATTGAATAAGAGAGACCATTTCAGCAAGTTCTGGGTCTTCTTTAAGCTCTGCAACATTGGTGTGTGATGCAATTCGTTGATCAGTCTGCCTTAGCTGACTAATTAGAGTCACTTTTTCTTTTGCGATGCGTTCAATATCAACGGATACACGGCTAGTGATCGCAATTTTTTCAAGATCAAGACGTTCAGACAGGTCCTGAGCATTCTTGAGTTGATAATTGACTAAATCAGTTAAAGTCGCCATCGTTTATTATCAGCCTCGATTAGGCTTCAAGCCCTGAAAATTCATTTTCAAATTTCATCATGTTATCAGCCAGTTTTTCTGGATCTACGCTGTATGATCCATTAGAAATAGCTTCTTTAATTGCTGCTACCTTAGCACTATCAAAACTCGGTTGAGATGCCATTTGTTGGTGAAGTTGACCAATCGCTTTACCTTGCTGGCTTAGCGATACTTCGTCTTGCTTACCCGTTGCTTTAGGTGCAGATTCCGAGCGACTTGATGCATTCGATTCTGCGCGTGCAGAACTACGATTTGTCGTCGTCATGGGTTGCCCGGAACGTATGTTATCAATACCTGCCATATAAGAGCCTTACTTACGAATTTAGAAACCTGTACAGTCAATATCGACGTCAGGAAGGAATACTTTAGCCTTTTTTAGTGATTATTTAATCATCATATCTTAAATAGAATAATTTAATTGCTTTTTTATTGAACGACAACGAGTTAAATAGCAAACAAATTGCACTTTAAGCATAAAAATAAAGCTTTTAGAGATTAAAAATAGATAGTGACTTCAGCAATCCCTGTCACTTGCCCATCAATTATACGCTTAGATGTATCATTTTTCACCCGGACCTGATCACCCGTTGACCCGTCCTGAAGAGAGGTTCCTTTAGTTGTGATAGTCATTCCAGATTTGACGGCTCTTATTACCACTTTTTCATTTCGACACACAATGCAGACATCGCCACGCTCAACAACCTCTCCTGGGCGAATACTTTTTTTCAATTTTGCGCCAATAACAAGCTTAGGATCCGAAAACCCTTGGCGTCTAAAGCGGTGCAGTTCTATCATTCCCATAGTGAGATCGCTTTGGCTGATCAAGTCCCCACGAGAGAGTGATCGGGTCGCGGTGACGAGCGGAACGGAAATGGATAAACGAACAGGCACATATATTCGCCAGTTATCTGCTTCGCATTGCACAAGAACATTGATGTTACTGGTAGAATTGCTAGAATTTGAGGCACTAGTTTTGAGCGGTTGAGGGCAATCACTCGCCTTCACTCGAGAATCAATATTTGCCGCTTGTACTGATAGTTCCCCCCCTGGTGGTTGCTGAATTGTATCGAAAATGTGATTTTCAGCAGCTTTCTGGATCAATTCAATTTGTTGTTCTGTAGCCGCGTGGGAGAAAAAACTAAACAAAACGAATAAAATGCCGATAGACTTAACAAAAGTTTTATAGAAAGCTCTACACTTAGTGATGGAAAATGGATCTAAATTATTCATATAATATGCCATTCTGTTTCTCTGTTCTTCACGTAGACGATAATAGACTATCATTTTTGAGATAAAAAGTTTGAGATGGAGATGAGCTTATGACGGGTGTTCTTGATTCAGTGAATCAGCGTACGCAACTTGTTGGTCAAAACCGATTGGAACTTTTAACGTTTCGTCTAATGGGACGACAACGTTACGGTATCAATGTATTTAAAGTAAAAGAAGTACTTCAATGCCCTAAGCTTACTTCAATGCCAAACTTGCACCCATTGGTTAAAGGCTTGGCACATATTCGCGGTCAAACTATTTCCGTGATTGACTTGAGTGCCGCAATTGGTGGTCGTCCTACAACAGACATAGATAAGTGCTTTGTTGTTATTTCTGAGTTCAACCGTACTATTCAAGGTTTCCTTGTGAGTTCTGTCGAGCGAATTATTAATATGCACTGGGAATCTATCTTGCCACCGCCAGACGGAGCGGGCAAAGCCAATTACCTAACCGCTGTGACAAATATTGATAATGAGTTGGTAGAAATTTTAGATGTAGAAAAAATCTTAATGGAGATTTCACCTGCTGATGAGACGATGGATACCGACCTTGTTGAAGAGATTGCTCAAGTTGAACAAGAAAAAGTTCGCCGAATCTTAATTGCCGATGACTCAACGGTTGCTCGTAAACAAGTGCAAAGAGCGATTGAAGGGATAGGGTTTGAAGTTATATCGGTTAAAGATGGTAAAGAAGCTTATGAAAAGCTGATTGAAATGGCTGAAGAAGGTAGTATATACGAGCAAATATCGTTAGTTATCTCGGATATAGAAATGCCAGAAATGGACGGCTACACGCTAACGGCAGAGATTAGACGAAATCCGCATTTAAAAGATTTATACGTCATACTTCACTCTTCACTTAGTGGCGTATTTAACCAAGCAATGGTTGAAAGGGTGGGTGCAAACTCATTTATAGCGAAATTTAACCCAGATGAGCTTGGTACAGCAGTGAAAACTGCATTAACTAATTAAAAGAGACATTAATGACTGCAATAACTATAAGTGATCAAGAATATCGTGATTTTAGTCGTTTTTTAGAATCCCAGTGCGGTATTGTGCTTGGAGATAGCAAGCAATACCTAGTTAGAAGCCGTTTAAGTCCATTGGTGACTAAGTTTAAACTCGACTCTCTTTCTACTCTTCTAAGGGATGTTGTTAGCGGAAGAAATCGTGAATTGCGAGTTGCCGCTGTTGATGCGATGACGACAAATGAAACACTTTGGTTTCGTGATACTTATCCGTTTGCTGTTTTAGCTGACAAGTTATTACCGGAAATGGCAGCAAATAAACGCCCAATTAAGATTTGGTCTGCGGCGAGCTCTTCGGGCCAAGAACCTTACTCGATGGGGATGACGATCTTAGAGACTCAAGCTCGCAAGCCGGGAATGATACCTAATGTGTCGATTACTGCCACTGACATCTCTGCAAGCATGCTTGATATGTGTCGTGCGGGTGTTTATGACAATCTAGCTTTAGGTCGTGGTTTATCTCCAGAACGTCGCCGTACCTTTTTTGAGGACGCTGGTGATGGTCGAATGAAAATCAAAGACAATGTGAAGCGTCTGGTTAACTTTCGTCCTCAAAACTTGATGGACAGTTATGCATTAATTGGTAAATTTGACATTATCTTCTGCCGTAATGTTCTTATTTACTTCTCACCAGAGATGAAGTCGCAAGTACTTAACCAGATGGCAAATAGCCTTAATCCTGGTGGTTACCTGCTTTTAGGTGCTTCAGAGTCTTTGACTGGTTTAACAGATAAGTTTGAAATGGTTCGATGCAACCCTGGCATTATTTATAAACTGAAGTAGTCGACTCTGGCGTACACAATAAGAGGCCTAGCACTGTTGCTAGGCTTTTTTTTCGTCTGGACAAATTCATCCCTTCTATACTCAAGCAATGCCTTTCTTTCAGTGATGACTACTAAAGTGGGCTCATAGCTTAATTAAAGTCAAGATGGCTCATTTATTGCTAGATATTTATCAGTAGTGAAGATGAAATGTAGATTAGTAGTATTGATTTAAAAGTTGGTACGTTAATTGCTTTTATTTAACTATACGGTCAGTTCTTTAAGTTGAGGTAAACATGGCTATTTCTTTTGACAAAGCATTAGGTATCCACCAATACACGGTTGGTGTACGTGAGCGCAACGCTGAGGTTATATCAACCAATATCGCGCAAGCAAACACACCTGGCTTTAAAGCAAAAGGAATGGACTTTCAGAAAGCATTGCAAGCGGCAAGTTCAGGGGCAAGCATTGGTCTTAGCGAAACTGACGGTCGGCATATTTCTGCCTCTACAACAGTGACTGGGGAAAAACTGTATCGAGTTCCTACTCAGCCTGATACTGGAGATGGCAACACAGTCGATGTTGATTTAGAGCGTAACTTGTTTATGCAAAATCAAATTAGACACCAAGCCTCTCTTGACTTCTTAGGAAGTAAATTCAAGAACTTAACTAAAGCACTTAAAGGGGAATAATTAGATGAGCTTATTTAATGTATTCAATGTAACAGGTTCAGCCATGAGTGCGGAATCAGTTCGTCTTAATACAACCTCTAGTAACTTAGCGAACGCGGACAGCGTAAGTAGTTCTGTTAAAGACACTTACAAAGCTCGCCACGCGGTGTTTGGTGCGGAATTAAGTAAAGCGCGTTATAACCGTGACCATAACGTGCCAGTGAAAGTATTAGGTATTGTAGAAAGTGATAAACCACTCAATGCAGAATATAACCCGGATCACCCATTAGCGAATGACGAAGGTTTTATTTACAAACCGAACGTTAACGTGATGGAAGAAATGGCAAACATGATATCAGCTTCTCGTGCGTACCAAACGAACGTACAAGTAGCGGATTCAAGTAAACAGATGCTGCTGCGTACGCTGCAGATGGGTCAATAAGGTTCAGGGGGTAGCGTATGGCCGGAATAAATAATATTGGTCAACAAAGCGGCTTGTCCTATGTTGATCAGCTAAAAAGCCTTCAAGAGAATACCAAGAAGCCAGATGAGACAACGGGGAAACAAGATCTTAAACAAGAAGATTTTCTATCTCTGCTCACCAAGCAACTTGCTCAACAAGATCCTTTTAAGCCGGTTAGCAATGACCAAATGATTGCGCAAATGGCTTCATTTGCGACGGTTGATGGCATTGGAAAAATGAATACACAGTTTGAAAGCTTGAATTCATCAATGACATCTAACCAAGCACTACAAGCGTCTTCATTAGTAGGACGTGATGTACTTGTTCCAGGTGCTGCGGGTATTAAGCAAGCAGAAGGCGGAATGGCGGCGATGGTGAAACTCCCTCAAGCAGTGGACAATTTATTTGTACGCGTTGAGAACGAGATGGGCCAATTAATTCGTACGTTAGACGTTGGAGCTAAGACTGCTGGCGATACTCGTGTTGAATGGGACGGAAAAGATGAAAACGGTAATCCATTGCCAGCTGGCAAATATAACGTGAAAGCGGCAGGTTTGTTAGATGGGGAGAGTGCTGAATTCGGCGTATCAACGTATGCGAACGTGAACAGTGTTCTTCTTGGTAAAGGTGATGGTAACGTACTGCTCAATCTGGCTGGATTTCCTTCGCCAGTTCGACTTGCTGAAGTACTAGAAGTTGGCAAAGCGTAACGCTTTATAGAGTTATAACGCTAGCTAGATTAGGAGATTTTTGGAATGTCATATATTTCGTTAAGCGGTTTATCCGCAGCTCAGTTAGATCTGAACACAACCAGTAACAACATTGCCAACGCAAACTCATTCGGCTTTAAAGAGTCTCGTGCGGAGTTCGGCGATGTTTATTCAAATTCACTGTTTACGAATTCTAAAACAGTCACGGGCGGTGGTGCTCAAGCGAACAAAGTAGCTCAACAATTCCATGAAGGTTCAAGTATTTATACGAATAACCCAATGGACTTACGAATCAGCGGTACAGGTTTCTTTGCAGTAGCAAAAGAGCGACTTGAACCAACGACGAATGAGCTTACTCGTAATGGCGCTTTCCACCTAAATAAAGATAACTACATGGTTACCTCTAATGAAGAGTATCTTTTAGGCTATACCGTAAACCCTGATACTGATGAAGTGACGTCTTACGAGCCGAAACCATTAAACATTCCTGCAGAATTTGGTAAGCCAAAGCAAACTGAGAATATTGATGTAGGTGTTAACTTACCTGCAAATGGCGATTTGAAAGATCCGGCAGCATTTGATTTCAATGACCCTGATTCTTACAACCGTTCTACATCTTCAACGATTTACGACTCTATGGGTCAATCGTACAAGATGACGACGTATTACCTTAAAGATCAAACTCAGCCAAATACTTGGAACTCTTACTACACAGTAACGGACGACCTAGGCGAGAAACCAGTCAACATTACTGGCGGTGATGCTACTAATGCAACGGGACATATTGGCCACACAATGAAGTTCAATAATGATGGTACTTTAGCCTCATTAAATAGTGGACTTCCTATGGTGTCTGAAGCGCTCGGAGCTGGTGCAAACCCTATTAATTTGAATGGTGCTGATGTTACTCAAACTCTTAGTTTCGGTTTAGATCAAGCGACTCAATTTGCCGCTCCATTTGAAGTCACCAAGTTTGATGAAGATGGTGCAACAACGGGCTTCTTGAGCAAAATTGACTTTGATGAACGTGGTAGTATTTTAGGGACTTACTCAAATGGTGAATCTGTCACATTAGGCCGTGTTGGTTTAGTGCGAGTGCCAAATGAGCAAGGTCTTGATAAGAAAGGTGGAACCCAGTGGGATTCAACTCAACTCTCAGGTGCTAAAATCTGGGGTGAATCCAACAAAGGTTCGTACGGTAGCGTGAGTAGCGGCACATTGGAGCAATCCAATATCGATATGACTCAAGAGCTTGTTGACCTGATTTCAGCTCAGCGTAACTTCCAAGCAAACTCTCGTTCGCTTGAAGTGCATAACCAACTGCAGCAAAATATCCTACAAATCCGTTAATTCTAGTGTTAACAATCATTGGTACAATATCAAACTGGGTGGCAAACTCAGTTTGATATTCTTTGCCTCTTTACGGCAATACTCTCTTCAATATTTTCCTTTCAAACAAAGTGCTCCTTTAATTATCTGAATTAAAAGGTATTTTCATATTGGCATATAAATTGCTTTTCAATAGTCAGACGATGATTTTTTGGAGCAAATTATGGATCGCGCACTGTTTCTTGCCATGAGTGGCGCTAAGCAAAACATGCAAGCATTGCAGCTTAGAGCAAACAACTTAGCTAACGTAAGTACCCCGGGTTTTCGAGCGGATTTAGCTCAAGCTCGTTCAATGCAAGCGTATGGTGAAGGTTTGCCGACTCGTGTATTTAGCATGACAGAACGCCCTGGACATAACTTCTCCCAAGGAAGCGTGATCACGACTGGCCGAGACCTTGATGTAACTATTGAAGGTGAAGGCTGGATTTCCGTTATAGATAAAACGGGAAAAGAGGGTTTAACCCGCAACGGTAACTTAAAAATTGATCAAAACGGTCTGTTACTCAATGGTAATGGTCACCTTGTTTTAGGTGATACAGGTGCTCCGATATCCCTTCCGATTCCATTGAGTAAAATTGAAATTGGACGTGATGGCACTGTTTCTGTTCTTCCTCAAGGTGCTCCAGCGACTGAGATGGAACAAATCGATCGCATCAAATTGACTCGTTCAAACCCACAAACATTGTTTAAAGATTCAAATGGTTTATTCCGTTTGAAAGATCCAAATCTGGCGTACGAAGCTGATGCTGGTGTTCACATTCTAACCGGTGCTATTGAAGGTAGTAATGTAAACGCAGTAGGCGAAATGACCAGTCTAATTGACCTTCAACGTCAATTTGAAATGCAAGTCAAAATGATGAGCACAGCAGAAGAGATGGACAAGTCGTCCGATTCACTGCTTCGTATGAGCTAATAGATTTAAGGGGATTGTCATGCATCCAGCATTATGGGTAAGTAAAACAGGTTTAGATGCTCAACAAACGAATATCTCAACCATTTCAAATAACTTGGCGAATGCCTCGACCATTGGCTTTAAAAAGAGCCGCCCAGTATTTGAAGATTTGTTCTATCAAAACATTAACCAACCTGGTGGTCAGTCATCACAAAATACCGAGCTTCCTAGCGGTTTAATGCTTGGTGCTGGTGCGAAAGTCGTCGCGACACAAAAAGTGCACACTCACGGTAATGCCCAAACGACCACCAACAGTTTGGATATGATGATTGAAGGTGATGGCTTTTTCCAAATCAACATGCCTGATGGCAACATCGGTTATAGCCGAAATGGTCAATTCACGTTGAACTCTGAAGGGATCATTGTGACTTCAGGTTCTGGCTACTCTCTTGAACCAGAAATCACCATTCCTGAAGATGCGATCTCAATTACTGTTGGTAACGATGGTGAAGTGTCCGTGCGAGTTCGTGGCCAGCAGGATAACCAAGTGGTTGGTCAAATTACCACAGTAGATTTCGTTAACCCTGGTGGTTTAGAACCTTTAGGACAAAACCTTTACTTACCGACTGGTGCGAGTGGTGATCCACAAGAAGGCGTTCCGGGGCTAGACGGTTTAGGTTCAGTTCGTCAATCAATGCTTGAAACATCAAACGTTAATGTAACGGAAGAGTTGGTTAACATGATTGAAGCGCAACGAGTTTATGAAATGAACTCTAAAGTTATCTCGTCAGTCGATAAAATGATGAGCTTCGTGAACCAGCAGTTGTAATGACTCGTATCCGATAAAGACATTAAAGATTAACTAACCAGAGAGTATCGCTATGAAACGTCTACTATGCTTAGCTTTTATTGCCTCTTTAAGTGGCTGTACTATGTTGGAACCTGTAGAAACAACAGAAGTACAACAAGGAACAACAGTAGTCGATGCAGTAGAAGGCGATAAGTCAGAAGACGAGAGCTCTGGGATTGTTGATACACTGCGTGGAAGAACCGACCCTGTCGCTGGTGATCCGGCTTGGGCTCCAATTCACCCGAAACAAAAAGCAGAGCACTACGCGGCGGCAACAGGCTCGCTGTTCAATGCCGACCAAGTGAGTAATTTATATGATGATTCGAAGCCTCATGGTTTAGGAGATATCATTACCGTTACTCTAGATGAAAGCACCAAAGCGGCAAAAAGTTCCGATGCTGATTTATCAAAAGCGAATGACTCATCAATGGATCCGATCTTTGTTGGGGGGAATGAATTAAAAATCCAAGATTATAACTTCTCTTACGAACTCTCGAATGATAACTCCTACAAAGGCAGTGCAGCCGCAAACCAAAGCAATAGCTTGAGTGGCTCAATTACAGTGGAAGTTATTGAAGTATTGGCCAATGGTAACTTGGTGATCCGCGGTGAAAAATGGCTCACACTGAATACAGGTGACGAGTACATTCGCTTGAGCGGCACGATCCGACCGGATGATGTCGCCTTCGATAACACCATCGCATCTAACCGAATTTCTAATGCTCGAATTCAATATTCAGGCACCGGAACTCAACAAGATATGCAAGAGCCAGGATTCTTGGCACGATTCTTCAATGTAGCTTTATAATCACAAAATTACAGTCGAAGTATTGGCGTAGTTTTGTCAGCTAGATATTAAGGTATTTGAAGATGAAGAAACTCACCCTATTACTACTCGGCATGATATTTTGTGTCACAAGTGCTCAAGCGGCACGAATCAAAGACGTTTCAAAAATTGCTGGTGTCCGTAGTAACCAGTTGGTGGGTTACGGTTTAGTTTCAGGTTTACCGGGCACGGGTGAGTCAACTCCCTTTACCGATCAAAGCTTTAACGCCATGTTGCAAAATTTTGGGATTCAACTACCGCCAGGTACTAAACCTAAAACAAAAAACATTGCAGCGGTAATGGTGACGGCTGAAATGCCAGCCTTTTCGAAACAGGGTCAACAAGTCGATATCACCGTCTCTTCCATTGGATCGGCAAAAAGCCTGCGTGGCGGTACATTACTGCAAACATTCCTCAAAGGTCTTGATGGGCAGGTTTATGCCGTTGCACAAGGCAATTTAGTGGTCAGTGGTTTTAGTGCGACCGGAGCTGATGGTTCAAAAATTGTCGGAAACAACCCAACAGTCGGCCTTATCTCTGGCGGTGCTACCGTTGAACGAGAAATTCCATCGCCTTTTGGCCGTGGCGATTACATTACCTTTAATCTTCTTGAGTCCGATTTCACAACGGCACAACGCATGGCTGACGCAGTCAATAACTTCTTAGGCCCGCAAATGGCATCAGCAGTGGATTCAACTTCGGTTCGAGTTCGTGCTCCTCGTGAGATTAGCCAGCGCGTTGCCTTCCTTTCTGCTGTTGAAAATATTGAATTCAACCCTGCAGATGGCGCAGCAAAAATCATTGTAAACTCTCGAACGGGTACAATTGTGGTCGGTAAGCATGTTCGCCTTAAAGCCGCGGCGGTAACACATGGTGGAATGACCGTTGCGATTAAAGAAAACTTGAACGTGAGCCAGCCAAATGGATTTTCTGGTGGACAAACGGTTGTCGTGCCTGATTCCGATATCGAAGTCACAGAAGAGCAAGGGAAAATGTTTAAATTTGAACCTGGCTTAACTCTTGATGATCTTGTTCGAGCGGTAAACGAAGTGGGTGCAGCTCCTTCCGATTTAATGGCTATCCTTCAGGCGCTGAAACAAGCTGGCGCGATTGAAGGTCAGTTAATCATTATCTAACCAACAGAGGTTTTCCTATGATCAAGAATCCTACCGATGTTGGCTTTGTGCATGATATTTCAAGCCTAGACCGTTTACGTCAACAAGCTGTAAATGGAGAAGAGGGCGATGAGAAAGCTGCATTAACCGCCGCCGCAAAACAGTTTGAATCTATTTTCACGTCGATGCTGTTTAAATCAATGCGTGATGCTAACTCAAGTTTTAAGTCTGACATGATGAATAGCCAGAATGAGGACTTTTATCGTCAAATGTTAGATGATCAAATGTCGACAGAATTGAGCTCCTCTGGATCGCTTGGTCTTGCTGATATGATTGTGGCGCAACTCAGCCAAGGTCAGAGTTCTGAAGCGGATAAAACCGAAGTTCGTATGCGTAATGAAGCGTTTGATACTTCCTTACGTTTGCCAGTTAATGAAGAAAAAGCACGCTTGATCGCGGATCGAGTCCTTAAAAAGCAACAAGTCAGTCAAGTAGAACCGACGTCATTTGAATCTCCACAATCCTTTGTGCAATCTATGCGTCCATACGCTGAAAAAGCGGCAAAAACTCTTGGTGTCGAGCCTTCATTATTACTTGCTCAGGCGGCACTTGAAACGGGCTGGGGGCAAAAAGTCGTTCAAAATTCGGTGGATAACAGTAACAACCTATTCAACATTAAAGCTGATAGAAGCTGGAAAGGTGACAAAATTGCCACTCAAACATTGGAGTTTCATGATAATACGCCAGTTAAAGAGAGTGCTTCATTCCGTTCTTACTCTTCATATCAAGAAAGCTTTAATGATTACGTTCGCTTCTTGAATGATAACCCGAGATACAAAACGGCACTTCAAGTCGGAAATGGTGATGAACTTTCCAGCTTAAACGGTCAAGGTGAAAATGGTGATAACTCTGAAGTATTCATCAGAGGCATTCATCAGGCTGGGTATGCAACAGACCCTCAATATGCAGATAAAGTGTTGCGTGTTAAAGCGAAAATCGACCAAATGAATTAAGATAAATCAATCAGAATAAAGGCTTATAATGACATAAGCCTTTTTTATTATTCCCTTCAAAACGCCCTCCTAAATATCTGGTACATATCTTGCTTTATATCCCTTAAGCATCGGCAATTGCTGATTTTTGTTTGAGTTTTTTGGGGGCTTTATGGCATCGGATCTTCTGAATGTAGGTACTCAGAGCGTACTTACCGCTCAGAGACAGTTGAATACCACTGGTCATAACATTTCTAACGTAAATACAGAGGGTTACAGTCGTCAGTCTGTAGTTCAAGCTGTAAATGCACCGCGCCAGTACGGTGGGGAAACCTATGGAATGGGTGTGCATGTGGAAAATGTTCGCCGCTCTTGGGATCAATTTGCCGTTAAAGAACTCAATATCGCAACAACCAATGCCGCGAAAGCTGAAGATGTAGAGTCTAATTTAGATATGCTCTCTAGCATGCTCTCTTCTGTCGCGTCTAAAAAAATTCCAGAAACATTAAATGACTGGTTTGATTCGATCAAAACGCTTGCAGATAGCCCTAATAATGTTGGTGCAAGGAAAGTAGTACTTGAGAAAGCCGACCTAATCAGCCAAAACTTGAATAATTTCCATGAAACCGTTCGCCAGCAATCTGAAGCCGTAAATAAAAAACTAGACATGGGTATCGAAAGAATTAATCAACTCGCGGTTGAAATTCGAGATGTCCAACGTTTGATGATGCGCACCCCTGGACCACATAATGATCTACGAGATCAGCATGAAACGCTCATTAAAGAGTTATCCGAATATACCAAAGTGAGCGTGACACCACGAGCTAATGCCGAAGGCTATAACGTTCATATTGGCGGCGGACATACATTAGTATCAGGCTCGGAATCCAGTCAATTAAAGATGGTTGGTGGCTACCCAGATGTCCACCAACGACGTTTAGCTGTGGTAGAAGGCAAAGCGGTCAAAGTAATTGATAGCCGATCGATTGATGGAAAACTTGGTTCGATGCTGGATATGCGTGATAACCAAATTCCAAATATCATGGATGAACTTGGTCGACTGGCCACTGCTTTATCTTATGAAGTGAATGGATTGCAAGCACAAGGCTTAGATATGAACGGGAATGTAGGTGGTTTGATCTACACCGACATTAACTCGGAAATCGTCGCGAGTTCGCGTGTTGTGACTAAAGGTGATTCAGAAGCCGATATTGCGGTGTTTATTGCCAATACCAGTGAACTAAAAGGCGGAGAATACGGATTACGCTACGATGGCAGTAATTATGTAGTGACAAAACCAACCGGTGAAAGTGTCACTGTTCAGGTTGATGACTCTGGCTCATTTTATTTAGATGGGATGAGAGTTGAGGTTCGTAATGCACCTGAAGAAGGTGAACGAATTTTACTGCGCCCAACGCGATCTGGTGCGGCTCAAATGCAGCTGGAAACGAACGATCCAAACGCAATTGCAGCACAAAGCTATGAAGCGTCGACCACCTTTGCACAAGGGACGGCTACGTTCAATATTTTAGCCGCTGGTGATCTTCGAGAGTTTGAAGTTATCGTTTCACCGAAGGGCGATCAATTTGCGGTGATTGATACGAAAGGTAAAGTTCTTTTAGATCCGCAACCTTATCCACCAAATACACCTATTACTGTTATGGGTACTACATTTGAATTATCAGGCGGCGCGATTGCCGATGATAAATTTACGGCAAACCTTGTCCCTTCTGAAGGGGATAACGGCAACTTACGTAAAATGCAGAACATTCAAACGGACAAAAAGTTAAATGGCAATGAAGCGACGGTTTTAGATGTTTACCACAACTTGAACACCGATGTGGGGCTGAAAATGTCCACCGCTACACGGCTAAATGAGATCGCGACGTTAGAAAAAGAGTCCGCGTCGGAACGTCTTGCTTCAATATCTGGGGTTAACCTCGATGAAGAAGCTGCCAATATGATGAAGTTTCAACAAGCTTATATGGCGTCGTCAAGAATCATGCAAGCGGCAAATGACACTTTCAATACCATTTTGGCCTTGAGATAGGGGGATCGTGAATGTTGAATCGAATTTCTAGCTTTCATAATTACCAATCCGTTCAAAATGATTTTCGTCGTCAAGAGAATAAGGTTTTCCATAACCAAGCTCAGCTAGCGTCAGGAAAAAAATTACTTTCGCCAAGTGATGACCCACTTGCGACGCACTATTTACAAAATATTAACCAGCAGTCAGAGCAACTCAAGCAGTACTTGGATGCCATTGTTTTGGTTCGTAACCGTTTAGAACATCATGAAGTGGTGATTGCGAATACCGAAGAGTTTACAGATGAAGCGAAACGAACCGTTATGGAGATGATTAACGGTGCGTTATCCCCTGAAGATCGGCAAGCAAAGGCACGCGAAATCGAAGAATTAGCTTCAAATTTTTTGAACCTAGCCAATACACAAGATGAGTCTGGTAACTATACACTGGCGGGGACAAAGCCTAAGAATCAACCGTTTTTCCGAGATAATGATGGAACGGTAACGTACTCCGGTGACGATTATCAAAGAAAAATGCGTATCTCTAACAGTCTAGAAATGGCCATGAATGATCCAGGTAGCAAGTTATTCATGGAAATTGAAAATCCATTTGGTGATTTTGAACCACAATACGAGCTACAAAATGGTTCGCACTTACTGTTAGATAAAGCAGTCAACAGCAACTTTGGTGATACCTCGGTCTATAAGGTCACATTTGTCGATATGAACACCGGAAAATTTGGCTATCAGCTTGAGAAAGACGGCAGTGTCGTAAAAGCAGACGAATTTGACCCGGGTAAAGGCATTGATTACGAAGGCGTCAATATACGTGTTCGAGGCCAGATAACCAAAGGTGATGCCATTTCACTGGAGCCAAGATCAACGTTCAGTGTTTTTGATAGCTTTAAAGATGCGATGGAGTTGTCCAAATCTTCAGTTTCCGATACTTCGGCTACCGCAAAGCTGCATCAAGTGACAGAAGAGTTCCATGCCGCATTTATTCATTTAAATAAAGCAAGAACGGATGCTGGTGCTCGTTTGAATACACTTGATATTCAAGAGCAGCAGCATGAAGACTTTAATTTAACGTTAGCAAAATCCAAAAGTAAGTTTGAAGATCTTGATTACTCTAAAGCAGTCATTGAATTTAACGAGAATTCAAGAGCTTTGCAGGCATCTCAGCAAGCTTTCGGAAAAACAAAAGATCTTACGTTGTTTAATTACATTTAAGTTATCGATAACCAGAGATGATGCGTCTTGCCGATCTGTGGCTAGAAGTGAGTTGACCTTATTTTTGATGGTGCCTTATGAGCTATGCCTTAAGTGCAAAAAAATGAGATTGAACATTGAAGGAATGAGTTTGCCGCAAGATGATTGACGGTAAATGAGCTGTCTATAAAGGCGGCAATAGAACGAGAAAGGTGAATGGAGTTCAAGCGAAAGAAAAGAACATTCACTTAGCTGGTTTCTTTTGTAAGTAATTGTATTTAAGTGTTTATTTTATTTTTAAATAAATAAATAAAAACTTGGCACACAAATCGCATATATTAAATCAGTACGAATTACACAATTTTAAACCTATTGATGTATCAATAGATTTAGCGAGAATTTTTACGGTCAGTGCTTTTCCAAATGAGAGTAAAGCTGGCCGCTTCGCATCAAGCTTGCGAACTCAAAAGGAGAGCAACTAATGGCTGTAACAGTAAGCACAAACGTACCGGCGATGACGGCACAACGTTACCTCAATAAGGCGAATGATGAGCTAAGCGTTTCAATGGAACGCCTATCTTCAGGCCATAAGATTAACAGCGCAAAAGATGATGCGGCTGGTCTACAGATTTCGAATCGTCTAACTGCGCAATCTCGTGGTTTAGATGTAGCAATGCGTAACGCGAACGATGGTATATCTATCGCTCAAACGGCTGAAGGGGCGATGAACGAATCGACCAATGTACTTCAACGTATGCGTGACCTAGCCCTACAATCTGCGAATGGTACTAACTCAGACGCTGAACGTCAGGCGATTAACGAAGAATCTCAAGATCTTCAAGATGAGTTGAACCGTATAGCAGAGACAACCTCTTTTGGTGGTAGACGTCTGCTGAATGGTTCGTTCGGTGACGCTTCTTTCCAAATCGGTTCGAATGCGGGTGAAGCAATGATCATGGCGCTGACCAGTATCCGTGCAGATGATAGCCGAATGGGTGGTAGCACTTTCTTTGCTGAAAACGGTAAAGACAAAGATTGGGGTGTGGCTCCCGATAAAAAAGATATAAAATTTGAGTTTATTACCAAAGAAGGCGAAGAGATTTCAATTAACATTGACGCAAAAGCGGGTGATGATATTGAAGAACTTGCGACTTCGATTAACGGCCAAACGGCAATGGTCAATGCTTCAGTTAGTGATGAAGGTAAACTGCAGATATTCGTCGCAGAACCGAATTTACAAGGCGATATGTCGATTTCTGGTAGTTTAGCATCGGACTTAGGCTTAAGTTCTGAAGGTGTACATACAACGGTTCAAGATATCGATATGCGCACAGTGGCTGGCTCGCAAAATGCGGTGAGTATTGTGGATGCAGCACTTAAGTATGTTGACTCACAACGTTCAGACCTCGGTGCGAAACAGAACCGTTTAAGCCATAGTATTAGTAACTTAGCGAACGTTCAAGAGAACGTAGATGCTTCTAACAGCCGTATTAAAGATACCGATTTTGCGAAAGAAACAACGCAAATGACGAAAGCTCAAATTCTGCAACAGGCAGGGACGTCAATCCTTGCTCAAGCAAAACAGTTGCCAAACTCTGCAATGTCACTATTGCAGTAGCTATAAGGAATCCTTATCAGCAATGTTCAGACGTGAGCGCGCTAATAGGGATAACTTGGCAAAGTATGCTTACTATTGAATGAAGAACTCTCTCACTTTGTTCTCCATTTTTACAGTAAACATACACTCGGTCAGCCAGTAATGTGTTCATTTCTCTTGATCTCCACATAGGCTCTGGTTACCAACCGGCCCCGGTTCTCTCAAAGGAAAAGGGGCTTTTCTCTATCTGCTACTTAATAAAAACCTGCTACTTAATAAAGTCTGTTACTTAATAAAAAATTTGCTACTTGATAAAACCTGTAATTGAGTAAATATTTTATTCAGCAACGCTGCCTGAAAATGAGTGAAACCACCCCCAAAAACTCATAATCTGACGACTACTATCTTTGTCATCCTCTCCGAAATATCAAAAAATCACCGTCCTTCACTGCTATGTCTTTCCT
>NZ_JAKJTJ010000037.1:0-35971 GCF_050337905.1 Vibrio clamense
CATGCGATACTAGCTCAGTTGGTAGAGCGCAACCTTGCCAAGGTTGAGGTCATCGGTTCGAACCCGATGTATCGCTCCAATTTCTCTCTTTGAGCCTTGCTCRGAAAGAGTTGGAAAAGCGTCATTGTCTTAAACAATGCATCCGGACGCGGGATGGAGCAGCTTGGTAGCTCGTCGGGCTCATAACCCGAAGGTCGTAGGTTCAAATCCTGCTCCCGCAACCACATTTAGATTGAACGCACCCGCGGTCGATTATGCG
Organism: Vibrio clamense; assembly: GCF_050337905.1. NCBI lineage: Bacteria > Pseudomonadati > Pseudomonadota > Gammaproteobacteria > Vibrionales > Vibrionaceae > Vibrio > Vibrio clamense. Next base: position 260 of record NZ_JAKJTJ010000037.1, read on the forward strand.
ATACTAGCTCAGTTGGTAGAGCGCAACCTTGCCAAGGTTGAGGTCATCGGTTCGAACCCGATGTATCGCTCCATTTTCTTATCAAGAGAGTGGATACAGTTAATATCGCTCTTTCTAATGCTGTGAAAGCATAAATCCCAAATAAACATTAAAAATTCACCCTTCGGTGGATATTTTTTTGTCTTTATCTTTTCAATAACCATTGAAATGCTACTTATACACACGGTGATCTGATGATTTACTGTGGTCTTTGTATATTCGTTAACAGACTTATCCACAAAAAATTAGCTGTGGATAAGTTGGTTGATAAGGTGTTTTGTTGTGTGTGTTTGATTTTTCGTTTAAAAGATCTTTTTGTGGCAAATAGGTTGTCATATCGGAAGGGATTTCTTTATCTTATTGTTTTTTAAGGGTTTGGTTGGTTTTTATTCGACATTCCCCCTCTGTATTAAAGATCATTAACTTGTTGTTTTTTGATCCTAATCATTTCTTTAGACTGTGTTTAACTTTTCTAAGCGTATATCAAACCGTCGCTATTAAATTTATTGTCCACATTTGTGGTTTTGAGATGAATATCAAATATTGAGAGAGGGTTTTGTGCAAAAGACAGCCTTAATCAAGCTCGAAATTAGGCGTCTCTTGGTAAACCTTTTTGAACGATACGAATAAGTCTCTGCTTTTTCGTGCTATGGCGGGCGCTATCTACTGGAAGCTGATGTAGCTGTTGTTGAATAGCCCACTGAATATGAGTATCCAGAACATCACTTAGCCCGAACCGCGACTCTAAAGCTTCTACAATCGCAAGTTTGTACGGAGCATTACCTAATGCGATAGAGATGTTGCGTAGCCACTGTAGATGCCCGATACGACGAATCGCGGAACCTTCCATTTTTTTGAGAAACATATCTTCATCCCAGCTAAATAGCGAGAGAAGATCGGGTTCTTCAAATGAGGTTCGGCGGTGGAAATCTGTTTGGTCTGTTAAATCAGAAAATCGATTCCACGGGCAAACTAGCTGGCAATCATCGCAACCATAAATACGGTTTCCAATCGCGGCTCTAAACTCTTCAGGAATGACACCATCAAATTCAATGGTTAAGTATGAAATGCAGCGACGACCATCAACGATTTTCTCATCGACGATAGCGTTGGTTGGGCACGATGTGATGCAGGCTTTGCATTTACCGCACTCATCTTCGCTTGGGGTATCAACAGGCAGAGGAAGATCGATCAGTAGCTCTCCTAAGAAGAACCAAGAGCCCGCTTCTTTATCTAATATGAGTGAGTGCTTTCCTGTCCAGCCGAGTCCCGCCTTTTGAGCCAATGGCCTTTCAAGGATTGGTGCTGAATCAACAAAAGGGCGATGCCCAAACTGTCCGACTTCTTGCTCAATAAGCTGTCCTAGCTTTTTGAGTTTGTTGCGAACCAATTTATGGTAATCACGCCCGAGTGAGTATCGACTGATATACCCAAGGTTAGGATCACTCAAGTTAGAAGCAAACATAGCTTCAGGTGGCAGATAGTTCATTCTTGCGCTGATGACTCTTACCGTTCCCGGTAACAGTTCATCTGGTCGAGCTCGCATCATGCCATGACGCGCCATCCAATCCATATCTCCGTGGTAACCATTATCTAACCACTTCTGTAATGGACCTTCATGTTCTCGTAAATCAACATCGCAGATCCCTACCTTTTGAAATCCTAATTCACGGGCCCAAATTTTAATTTGAATCGCTAGTTGATCGTAGTTCATGAGTGGATTGCTCTGAAAAAATGGGGTCGGATCTTAACGGATCTTCAACTTAGAATCTAGAATCATTTATTGAGTTAATCACTTTTGCTAGAGAAAATGCTGATTAACGAAGGAAAGTCATGAGTATCGTAAATAAAGTGACATTTTTACGGATTACTTACACTTGATATCTTGTCTCTCAAAACCAACAAGGTTTACTATTCGTACTCTTTTGATTTTTATATAGTCGACAGTCAATATTTAGAGAATGTATCTATGAGCACAAAACAATTCACCTTGAAAGATGAACAGGCAACCATTCAAATGGGCAATGCGCTTGCTGGCATTTGTTCTCAACAAACAACCATTTATCTACATGGTGATCTTGGGGCTGGAAAAACAACATTTAGCCGTGGATTTATTCGCGCTCTTGGACACGATGGTAATGTAAAAAGTCCAACCTACACCTTAGTGGAACCTTACCAGTTAGCTGATTGGCAAGTGTATCATTTTGACTTATATCGTCTTGCCGATCCTGAAGAGTTGGAATACATGGGGATTCGTGATTATTTTACTGACGATGCTATTTGCTTGGTAGAGTGGCCAGAAAAAGGGCAAGGACTATTACCGCAAGCGGATTTAGATATTGAATTACGTTATGACGACCAACAGCGAGTGGCGTTATTAACGGCAAATAATGATTATGGTCGAGTTTTATTAAGTCAATTGGAGCTATGTTGATCAGCATACGAATTCCAGCAGTTGTTATTGCTGCTATCACTTTCCTACTTAGTTTCTCAACTTTAGCGTCTGCCAATGCGCTTGAAGGGCTGCGAGTGTGGCCCTCTCCAGATGAAACTCGTGTTGTCATTGATTTAAAATCTGAGGCTGATTTTAGCTATTTTACTTTAAGTAGCCCCAGTCGCTTAGTGGTCGATCTGAAAAAGACATCATTAAGCACAAAGTTACCGCTAGTGGTCTCTGATAGCCCAGTGTTGTCAAAAGTGAGAAAAAGCAGCGCTCCAAGTAAGGGGACGTATCGCCTCGTTTTTGAATTAAAGAAGCACTCTACTCCTGAGTTATTCAAACTCAGCCCGACTCCAGGTGGCCAATATGGGCACCGTTTAGTGGTCGATTTTCCACATGGTAAAACAGCAGTTAAAGGCAAGGTGCCATCGAAGCCTGTGGTGAATAAAGACATCTCACAAATTCAGCGCAAGAAAGATATTCTGATTGTGATCGACCCTGGCCATGGGGGAGAAGATCCCGGCTCTATCGGGCCGTCTAGAAAATACGAAAAGAACGCGACATTAAGTATTTCAAAGAAGATCGCAGCACAGTTAAATGCGATTCCTGGTATCAAAACACGTCTAACACGTAACTCAGATTACTTTGTGAACCTGAATCGTCGTGTTGCGATTGCACGTGAAAATGATGCCCACCTGCTGATCTCCATTCATGCTGATGCCTTTACTACGCCTAAGCCGCGTGGTGGCTCTGTGTTTGTGTTAAATACAAAGCGTGCCAATACCGAAATTTCGCGTTGGGTCGAAAACCATGAGAAACAGTCGGAATTACTGGGTGGTACGGGAACGGTTCTCACTAAGAATATTAATGATAAAAATGTAAACCAAACCTTGCTTGATTTACAGTTTAACCATTCTCAGAAAGAGGGGTATAAGCTGGCGAAATCTATTTTATCTGAGATGGGAAAAGTCGCTAAACTGCATAACTCTAAGCCGATTAATACCAGCTTGGCTGTTTTACGCTCACCGCAAATCCCTTCAGTTTTAGTGGAAACTGGCTTTATCTCTAATCCAACTGAGGAGCGTTTACTTTTCCAACGTTCTCACCAAGATAAATTAGCGAGGGCGATTACCCAAGCGGTGGTTCGTTATGTTCAAGCTAATCCTCCAGAGGGAACCATTTTAGAGGCTCAAGGAAAAGCGGTTAAGCATAAAGTCAAAGCCGGTGAGTCATTATCGGTTATCGCGAAGCGTTACGGGACATCGGTAGCCACAATAAAATCCGCTAACCGATTAAAATCGTCCGGCTTAGCTGTTGGGCAAATATTAACGATTCCGGGATATTCCATGCCGACCGTTGTGCCTAAAGCGAAAAACCCAATAGAGACGAAGACGGTGACGCATATCGTTCGAAAAGGGGATTATTTAGGCAAAGTAGCAAAACGCTATAAAGTGAGTGTCGCGAGCATTAAACGAGAGAACCGACTTAAATCGGACACGTTGAAGTTAGGGCAAAAACTAAGAATTACAGTGAGTTTGAAAGATCTTCCGCTTAGAAAACACAAAGTTAAACGCGGTGAATTTTTAGGTAAGATCGCCACTAAATATGGTGTTACGGTAAATAGCCTTCGCCAAGCGAATAAGTTGCGCTCCGATTCACTAGCGGTTGGCCAAGTGCTAATCATACCGAATAAGTAGGCGGCTTCTTACGATGACAATTAAAATATTACCCGCCCGGTTAGCCAACCAAATTGCCGCAGGTGAAGTGGTAGAAAGACCAGCCTCAGTCGTGAAGGAGTTGGTTGAAAATAGCTTGGACTCAGGTGCGACTCGAATCGACATCGATATTGAGAAAGGCGGAGCTAAGCTCATTCGGGTGCGCGATAATGGTAAAGGCATTGTAAAAGATCAATTGGCTCTGGCGTTGAGTCGACATGCGACCTCTAAGATTCATACTCTTGATGATCTTGAAGCGATCATTAGTTTAGGCTTTCGTGGAGAAGCGCTAGCCAGTATCAGTTCCGTTGCTCGCCTGACGATGACTTCTCGACCTGCCACGCAAGATCAAGCTTGGTCGGCGTACAGTGAAGGCCGAGATATGGCGGTAAAATTACAGCCAACGGCTCACCCAATTGGCACCTCTGTTGAAGTATTGGATCTCTTCTTTAACACGCCTGCTCGCCGTAAGTTCTTACGCACTGAAAAAACAGAATTTACCCATATCGATGAATTGCTTAAACGCATTGCTTTAAGTCGTTTTGATGTGACGATCAATCTTCGTCATAACGGGAAAATGATCCGTCAATACCGAGCATCAAAAAACGATCTCCAAGCAGAGAAGCGTATTGCGGCTGTGTGTGGGGCCTCTTTTGTTCGTCATATGCTTAAAATTGAGTTGGAGCATCAAGGGCTAAAGCTTCATGGTTGGGTAACGACGCCTGAAGGGGCGAGGCAACAAAGTGATTTGCAGTACTGCTATGTGAATGGTCGAATGATGCGTGACAAGCTGATTAATCACGCAATTCGACAAAGTTATGCCACCAGTTTGAAGCCTGAGCAGTTTGCTACTTATGTTCTGTTTATCGAGATAGATCCCCATCAAGTCGATGTGAATGTACACCCTGCAAAACATGAGGTTCGCTTTCATCAAGCTCGCTTAGTGCATGATTTCATTTATCAGGCTTTAACTAGTGCCTTGGCACAAAGTGAACATATTGATGAGCCTAGAGTTACAGAATCAGCTTTTCATCAGGAGGAGTGCGAGGCTCAGCGTGCTGAGGTGGCAGGTGCAGAGCTTTCTGCATCCGAACGTGCAGCAGAAGTGATAGATCAAATGCCTTCTTACCCCGGTAAAGCTGAGAGTGAACGATCGCCTTTGGTTGTTGATGGTGTGAGTGAATCTTACCCGAATCGAGATTGGGTAACTAAACCTCATCATGCAACCCAAAACCCTCAGCCTTATAGCACTAAGAATCTAAGTTCTGGTTCTCAAAGTTCGTCGCATCAAAGCTCATCGTATCAAAGCTCGTCGCATCAAAGTCCATCGTCTCAAAATACAGCGCTTTCTAAAGATAAGCGTTACCACGCTCAACCTGCGCCATCAAAGCAAGAAGTACGCGCTTACCATCAGTTAATGAAAACGACTGAAGGTGAAGGTGAAGGTGCGTTTCAGGATCCAAAAGATCAGAATGAAGTCGTTACTGATGGGAAGGCGATCTCTGAGGCGAAGAATCAGCAAGAAATTGTCGAATTAGGCAAAGCACTCTGCGTTGTTGAGCAGCAATATTTGGCGATGGGCTCAAAATCGGGTTGTTTGCTCGTATCACTGATTCGTGGTGAGTGGCTGCGAGTTAGAGGCCAACTTAATACAAGTGTAAATCCCTTAACGAGCCAACCACTGTTAGTGCCGTTATCGATAAAGCTTGGTAAAGATATGATCGCGCTGGTTGAAGCGAATCAATCTTTATTAGGGACATTTGGTATCCAGCTTAAAGCCAGAAATTACGAAACAATACTGGTTATGGGGGTTCCGCAGCCATTAAGGCAGCAAAACCTGCAACAGTTGATCCCAGATCTGTTATCTTATCTGCTCTCAGACGATCAAGTGAATGCCGATTCGTTAGCTTCTTGGCTGGCAAATCAAATAACACAAGTAAAAAGCAGCTACACTTTATCTGAAGCAATTCAAATTGTTGCGGAACTCGAACAGCTTTGGCAAGGTCAATTACCATTAGACGATATAGATTTCGTTAAACCGATTGATTTTTCAGCCACCGTTGCAGCATTTAAGCTGTAAACGGTAAGCTATTGATTAAAAATATAAATAAAAAAGTGAACATGAATCAGAAGTTACCTTTAGCGCTATTTTTAATGGGGCCAACAGCATCAGGAAAAACGGATCTTGCGATACGTTTACGCCAAAAGTATCCAGTCGAAATTATCAGTGTGGACTCTGCATTGATCTATAAAGGGATGGATATTGGAACCGCGAAACCTGATGATCAAGAGCTCGCGCTTGCCCCTCACCGTTTGATCGATATATTAGATCCTAGCGAAGCGTATTCTGCCGCCGATTTTCGACGCGATGCATTGGAAGCAATGAATGATATTGTTTCTGAAGGTAAAATACCGTTATTGGTTGGCGGTACAATGCTATATTACAAAGCATTACTTGAAGGTTTATCACCACTTCCAGCGGCCAACCGTGAAATACGTCATCAAATAGAACAACAAGCGCTGGAGAATGGCTGGGCAGCGTTACATGATGAATTAAAAGCGATCGATCCTGTATCTGCAGAAAGAATTCATCCAAATGATCCACAAAGGTTGTCTAGGGCATTGGAAGTTTACCGAATTTCAGGTAAAACTCTAACTGAGCTTACTCAAGTGAAAGGTGAAAGCCTGCCATTTAGAGTAAAACAATTTGCGATAGCTCCCAAGGAAAGGGCAGAACTCCATCGTCGTATTGAATTACGTTTTGATAAGATGCTAGAGGCTGGGTTTGAAGATGAAATGCGTACTTTGTATGCCCGAGATGATCTTCATCCAGATCTTCCATCGATTCGATGTGTTGGATATCGACAGATGTGGGACTATTTAGATGGGCAGTGCGATTTAGATGAAGCGGTATTCCGTGGTGTCTGCGCTACTCGTCAATTGGCCAAGCGACAAATCACCTGGTTACGCAGTTGGGATGATTTAACTTGGTTAGATAGCGAAAACATTGAACAAGCGTTAGAAACTCTTTCAGATGCAATAGCATCCGATTGAATTAGCTGTGTATAATGTGATCGTTTTTGCGTGAATATACCCTGAAGGATCTGTCATTAAGATTTAACAATGATCCTCAATTCTAAATGACAATAGGGTGTTTATTATTCATTTAGCTCAGATGCAAAGGCCGCACACTTTTTAGTGCACCACTAGCTAAATAATTACAACTAAAAAATCAAATAAGGAAAATAAAATGGCTAAGGGGCAATCGCTACAAGACCCATTCTTAAATGCTCTACGACGTGAGCGCATTCCAGTGTCTATCTACCTTGTGAATGGCATTAAGCTACAAGGTCAGATCGAATCTTTTGATCAATTTGTGATCTTGCTGAAAAATACAGTTAACCAAATGGTATACAAACATGCGATTTCAACTGTTGTCCCAGCTCGAGCAGTGAGTCACCATACTGCAGAGCGTCCAGCAGATCGCCCTCAAGAGAAGTCTGAAGATTAATATTCAAATCTCAAAAGTAATAAGGAGTTGGTTGCTTGTTTGACCGTTATGAAGCCGGCGAACGAGCCGTACTTGTTCATATCAACTTCACGCAACAAGGTGAGTGGGACGATCTCAGCGAGTGTGAAATGCTGGTGTCTTCTGCTGGGGTGACGACGCTACAAGTTGTGACGGGTAGTCGTCAGTCACCACACCATAAATACTACGTTGGAGAGGGGAAAGCTCAGGAAATCGCCCAAGCTGTACAGCTAACGGGTGCTGATGTGGTGATATTTAACCACGCCTTATCTCCAGCCCAAGAACGTAACCTAGAAATGTTGTGCAAATGCCGAGTGTTGGATCGTACCGGTTTAATACTTGATATTTTTGCTCAACGAGCTCGGACACATGAAGGGAAATTACAGGTTGAGCTTGCTCAGCTTCGTCATATTTCAACTCGATTAATCCGTGGTTGGACCCACCTTGAGAGACAAAAAGGTGGTATTGGTTTACGTGGTCCGGGTGAAACGCAGTTAGAAACCGATAGACGTTTATTGCGTGAGCGAATTAAAGCGATTCTACGCCGTTTAGCTAAAGTGGCGAAGCAGCGTGAGCAAGGGCGGCGAGCTCGGAATCGAGCAGAAATCCCAACCATTTCATTGGTAGGTTATACCAATGCGGGTAAATCGACACTGTTTAACTGCATTACAGATGCGGGAGTGTATGCGGCAGACCAATTATTTGCGACGTTAGATCCTACATTGCGTAAGATCGAATTAGCCGATGTTGGGCCTGCGATTCTCGCGGATACTGTTGGTTTTATTCGTCATTTACCTCATGATTTAGTTGCAGCATTTAAAGCAACATTACAAGAAACGCAAGAAGCTGACATTTTGTTACATGTTGTTGATGCCAGTGATGAGCGTTTTCGTGAGAACATTCAAGCGGTTCATGATGTACTAGAAGAGATCGATGCCCATGAGGTACCGTCTCTAGTCGTGATGAACAAGATCGACAGCCTTGATGATCAAAATCCTCGTATCGAAAGAGATGAGGAAGGCTTACCTCGTACTGTTTGGGTTTCTGCTATGAATGGCATCGGTATGGATCTTCTATTTGAAGCTCTAACTGAACGCTTAGCGAAGCAGATGGTACAGTATCAGTTGCGAATTCCACCTCAATATCAAGGTAAAATTCGTAGCACATTCTTCGAGTTAAAGTGTATTCAACAAGAAGAATATGATACAGATGGTAACTTGTTGATAGATATTCGAATGCAACAAGTAGATTGGTCTAGGATTGAAAAAAGAGAAGGGGCAGTTTTGAGTGACTTTATCGTTACAGAAAGGACTGCTACAGTATAACGTCATATCAAATGATGGAGCTTTCTAATGGCGTGGAATGAGCCTGGTAATAACAACGGCAATAACGGCCGCGATAATGACCCTTGGGGTAATAAAAATAATCGCGGTGGCCGAGATCAAGGACCGCCAGACCTAGATGAAGTTTTTAATAAACTGAGTCAAAAGTTGGGTGGCAAGTTTGGTAAGAAAGGTGGCAATGGCCCGAGTATTGGTGGTGGTGGCGCAATTGGCTTAGGTCTAATTGTTGTCGTTGCGATTGCGGTATGGGTATTTTCTGGTTTCTATACAATCGGTGAGGCTGAGAGAGGGGTTGTCCTTCGTCTTGGTAAATATGACCGTATTGTTGATCCAGGCCTAAACTGGCGACCTCGTTTCATTGATGAATACGAAGCGGTAAACGTACAAGCAATTCGTTCATTGCGAGCTTCTGGCACAATGTTAACGAAAGACGAAAACGTAGTAACAGTAGAAATGGGTGTTCAATATCGTGTTGCTGACCCATATAAATACTTGTTCCGCGTAACGAGTGCTGATGACAGTTTGCGTCAAGCGACAGATTCTGCATTACGTGCCGTTATTGGTGACTCATTGATGGACAGCACGCTTACCAGCGGTCGTCAGTTGATTCGTCAAACAACGCAAGAGACACTAAATAGTATCATTGATAAATATGATATGGGTCTTATCGTTATCGACGTTAACTTCCAGTCTGCTCGTCCGCCTGAAGAAGTTAAAGATTCGTTTGATGATGCGATTGCTGCGCGAGAAGATGAAGAGCGTTTCATCCGTGAAGCTGAAGCATATAAGAATGAAATTTTACCGAAAGCAACAGGTCGTGCTGAGCGTCTGAAAAAAGAAGCGCAAGGTTATACTGAACGCACGGTGAATGAAGCTCTTGGTCAAGTGGCTCAGTTTGAGAAACTACTACCAGAATATCAAGCGGCACCAGAGGTTACTCGTAACCGTTTGTACCTTGATACAATGGAAGAAGTGTACACCAATACATCGAAAGTACTGATTGACTCTGAATCGAGCGGTAACTTGCTGTACTTGCCAATTGATAAGCTAAGTGGCCAGGACGGTGACAGTTCTAAGCGTAAGACTAAATCGTCTTCTGCTTATGACAGTATTGAACTTGAATCTCAACGTACAGATACTCAAACCGAGACTCAAACCCGTTCAACTAACTCACGTCAAGGGAGATACTAATAATGCGTAAGTTAATGATCCCTGTATTGGTCGTTGCGTTAGCGATTATGTTGATGTCATTGTTTGTTATTCCTGAAGGTGAACGTGGTATCGTGATCCGTTTCGGGCGTGTACTTAAAGATAACAATGATGTGGCTGCACGTATTTACGAACCTGGTTTGCACTTTAAGATGCCAATGTTTGATCGTGTGAATCGTCTTGATGCGCGTATCCAAACGATGGATGGCCGTTCAGACCGATTCGTAACGTCTGAGAAAAAAGATGTCATCATCGATACCTACGTGAAATGGCGTATTGAAGATTTCGGTCAATACTACCTAGCGACAGGTGGTGGCAATGTTCAGACTGCTGAAGCTCTGTTAGAACGTAAAGTAACGGATGTATTACGTTCTGAAATTGGTTCTCGTGAAATCAAGCAGATTGTTTCTGGTCCTCGTAACGAAAAAGTTCTGCCTTCAGTTGAAGATGCAGAATTAATCCCAGAAGCGTCTAAAGAAGCATTGGAAGTTGATGGTCAGCGTGACATCATCATGGATAACGTACTTGCCGATACAAGTGAGAGCGCTCTGACAGACTTAGGTGTAAGAGTGGTTGACTTCAGAATGAAGAAAATCAACTTGCCTGACGAAATCAGTGAATCGATCTACAAGCGTATGCGTGCGGAACGTGAATCGGTTGCTCGTAAGCACCGTTCTCAAGGTCGTGAAAAAGCCGAAGTTATTCGTGCTCAAGCGGAACTTGAAGTGGCGACAGTACTTGCAGAGGCAGACAGAACTGCGCGTGTAACACGTGGTGATGCCGATGCAAAAGCAGCCGCTATCTATTCAAATGCTTATAACAAAGACCCTGAGTTTTATGGATTCTTACGTTCACTGAAAGCATATGAGAAGTCTTTTGGCTCTAAGAGTGATATCTTAGTTCTTGATCCAAAGAGTGATTTCTTCAAATACATGAATGACGCAAAAGGTGTTACTTCTAAGTAATGACTTATCGTCTTCAGTATTAAGAAAAAGGCTCCGCAAGGGGCCTTTTTTGTGCCTGTTGATTTATTAATAGCGTTTTTAAGAGAGTTAGGTTGGTGTATGTCGAGTTCGATTTGGTTAGCGATAGGCTTGGTTTTAATTGTGGAAGGGCTTGGACCGTTGATTGCTCCAAATGGTTGGAGAAATATGGTGGCTCAATTGAGTGAACAACCAGACAATCAACTACGCCGTATTGGTGGTTGTTTAGTGGTTGCGGGAGCGGTTATCGCAATAATGATGAGTTAAACAAGCTGATTGATTTCTACATGCTTATCAATCCGTTATCCGTGAAGATTCTAGAATGCCTAAAAAATGACTGCAAGAAATGTGATTCAGTGCTAGAATCCATTTTTAATTAGCAACAGAATTGGAAAGATGGGAAATAACGTAGTCGTGCTAGGCACCCAATGGGGTGACGAAGGTAAAGGTAAAATTGTTGACCTTTTAACTGAAGATGCAAAATACGTGGTTCGCTACCAAGGCGGTCACAATGCTGGTCATACTCTTGTCATTGACGGTGAAAAAACCGTTCTTCACTTAATTCCATCAGGTATTCTTCGCGATAAGCTTAAGTGCGTTATCGGTAACGGTGTTGTTCTATCACCAGAAGCCCTGATTAAAGAGATGAAACCTTTAGAAGAGCGCGGCATCCCTGTTCGCGAACGTCTTTTCATTTCTGAAGCATGTCCTCTAATTCTTCCTTACCACATTGCTCTAGACCAAGCGCGTGAAATCGCTCGTGGTAAAAAAGCAATTGGTACAACTGGTCGTGGTATCGGTCCAGCTTATGAAGATAAAGTTGCTCGTCGCGGTCTTCGCGTTGGCGATCTATTCGACAGAGAAGCATTCGCAGAGAAACTAAAAGAAGTGATGGAATACCATAACTTTGCATTAGTTAACTACTATAAAGCGGAAGCGGTAAGCTACGAAGAAGTACTTGAGCAAGCTATGGGCTATGCAGACCTACTAACTTCAATGGTTATCGATGTAACTGATGAGCTAGATGCTGCACGTAAGCGCGGTGATAAGATCATGTTTGAAGGTGCGCAAGGTACTCTACTTGACATCGACCACGGTACTTACCCATACGTAACGTCTTCTAACACTACTGCTGGTGGTGTTGCTGCAGGTTCTGGTTTCGGCCCTCGCCACATTGGTTACATTCTTGGTATCGCTAAAGCTTACTGTACTCGTGTTGGTTCTGGTCCATTCCCGACAGAGCTATACGATGGTCTAGAAAAACAAGATCCAGTAGGTAAGCACTTAGGTGATGTTGGCCATGAGTTTGGTGCAACAACTGGTCGTTTACGCCGTACTGGTTGGTTCGATGCTGTGGCAATGCGCCGTGCAATCCAAATCAACTCAATTTCTGGCTTCTGTCTAACTAAGTTAGATGTACTAGACGGTCTTAAAGAACTTAAGATCTGTACTGGCTACCAGATGAAAGATGGTTCTATCCTAGAAGTTTCTCCAATGGCTGCTGAAGCATTTGAAGAAGCGACACCAGTTTACGAAACTATGCCTGGTTGGTCTGAAAATACTTATGGTGCAACGTCTCTTGATGCGCTTCCACAAGCGGCTTTAGATTACATCAAACGTATCGAAGAACTAACTGGCGTTCCTGTTGATATCGTATCAACTGGCCCAGACCGTAACGAAACAATTGTTAAAGTTCACCCATTTGGTGCTTAATAGTTGATATCTATGATGAATAATAAAAGCCGGCTTAATTAGCCGGCTTTTTTGTACCTGTTGTGATGATCTTTTGTTCACTGTCTGGCAAGATATTGCCTATAAACGGCAATAATTCCCTAAAGAGATCCGCTAGATTGCCGATAATCTTATCAAGCCTATATAAACGCAGAGCATTGCTTGTGCGTGGATATGGAGTTTTACTGATACGAATAAAAGAGTGCAGGTATGAAGCTACGAATAGTAGCGGCTTCATTAATGTTGGCGCTGAGCTCTCCCTTGAGTCATGCAAATTTGGCTGAGGTTGGGGAGCCTATCCCAATTTATACTGAAGCCGAACTGATCAAATTAATTGAAGATAATCGACATTTAGAGCGAGTAAAAGCTGATAACTGCCAGATCGTGGAAGATATCGTGGCTCGTGCAACTCGAATCAACCTGCCATCATACGAGTTTTTGTATGGTGATATGCTGGCTTGGGGGGTGTGCGTTGAGCAAGATGTTGAACTTGGTCTGTATTATATGGAAAACGCTGCGCATCAAGGGTTACCCGCTGCGCTAGAGCAACTCGGCCGTTATTACTCTCGTGGTACATTAGTACAGCAAGATAAAGAACGTGCTATTCCATATTTACGTGAAGCGGCTTCTATGGGGAACTTGAATGCCCGCATTCATCTCGCTGAACTGTTGTTACGTGATTATGGCAGTCCACTCGATTATGAAGATGCTTATCGCTGGCTGTATAACTCAGCAACGGCAGATAAGCGACAGCACAGCCGTATCTCGGTGTTGCGACAAGGTTTAGAGCTGAGAATGCCGCAAAATATTATCGCCAGAGCCAAGCGCCGTGATGTGTTCTGGTAGATAGATATAAATTCAAAAATTATTGATAACTGCACTCAAATGAAAACAGCCCTTATAGTGAATATAAGGGCTGTTTTGTTTTACTTATTTAAAAAGTATCAGAGTCTTATTGAACTGTCTCGCCCGACTCAATCACCGTCTTACGTACAATTTCAGTAAAGGCTAAAGCTTCTTCACGGATCTTCGTCTCATCAACCGTTAGCATCTCTCTGTCTTTCATAATGACTTTACCAGCAACGATAGAGTGGCGAACATTTGCAGAGTTTGCTGAGTAAACCAGAGCTGAGTAAGGGTTATAGACTGGAACCATATTCGGCGCTTTGGTGTCGATAACAATAATATCGGCCAGTTTGCCAACTTCTAATGAGCCTATTTTGTCTTCCATGTGCAGTGCTTTAGCTGCGCCCATTGTTGCCATATCAATGACTTTAATTGGTGGCATTGCAGCTCGGTCTTTGTTTACGAGCTTATGTACTTTGGCGACTTGGTTAAACTCATCAATGGTACTTAATGTGTTGCCAGACATAGGGCCATCAGTACCTAGACCGATACGAACATCTTGGTCATACATTTTCAGCGCCGGTGATACCCCTTTTGCTGATTTGATGTTGGCACTCATGTTGTGCGCGACACCCATATCCGATTTTTTAACCAGTTCAATATCCGCATCATCGACTAAGATCATGTGAGCGCCGACTAAGTTCTTATTGAGTGCACCGATGCTGTCCATGTAAGCGACAGGTGATAGACCGTCTGAACGCTTGGCAATTTTCTCTTCTTCACGATGTGACTCTGCAAGGTGGATCATTACCGGTACGTCGTGCTCAAGAGAGAGTTTTGCTACTTTTTGTAGAATCTCAGTGGTATTGGTATAGGGTGCGTGTGGGGCAAATGCTGGGGTAATACGCGGATGATCTTTGTACTCTTCAATAAAGTTCAGCGCGTATTGGATGCCTTCTTCCGCATTAGCTGCATCGGCTACCGGAAATTTAATCACGGTTTCACCCAGTACGGCACGCATACCGATAGTATCAACGGTTTTTGCTACTTCATCTTCAAAGTAGTACATGTCGGCGTAAGTCGTTACACCACCTTTGACCATTTCAACATTGCCAAGATTTGCACCAATACGCACCATGTCACGAGAAACAAGCTTTGCTTCTAGAGGGAAAATGTAGCGGTGAAGGCGATCTGGCACGTCATCAGCAAGTGAGCGAAATACCGTCATAGAAACATGCGTATGGGTATTAATTAGACCTGGCATGACAATATCACCATCGACATCAAGTGTTTGCTTTGCTTGATATTCCTTCGCTAAAGTAGCATCACCAACAGCGATAATTTTGTTATCTTTTACAACAATTGTGCCATTGTCATAGACCGCTTTATCTTGATTCATGGTTAATACCATCGCGTCAGTGATCATAAGATCAGCTTTTTCGGTGGCAAAAGAAGAAGTTGAAAACAAGCCAAAGCTCGCGATAGCCGTTGCAAGAAGTGTTCGTTTAATTGTCATATCAATACCTTTGGAACAGGTGGGGAGAGTCGCGTTTGATGATAGGCTAATCTGGTATTTCTGCAATCGATTGCCTTGTCAATTTCATCAAGATGAGATCTTAAGCAAAGGATATGAAAGTATATTTAACAAAGTGAAATGTTATGTTTTTTCAAGGCTAATTCCTTCTATTATTAAAGCAAATCTGTAGCTTATCTCCTTAGTCAGATATACTAAGCCGTATACCTTCCTTGCTTAAGCAGGCCCGCCTATGTCAAAACAAACACCAGAAAAAAAGAATGCCGATCCCTTTGCAGATCGTGAATCTCAAAAATATGAAAACCCAGTTCCAAGTCGTGAATTTATTACTGACTTTTTAACCAGAGCTAATGTACCAATGAATCGTAATGATCTATTTGAAGCATTAGGTCTGACAGGTGAAGAGCAGTACGAAGGGTTACGCCGCCGGTTACGCGCGATGGAGCGTGATGGTCAATTGATTTTCACTCGTCGTCAGTGTTATGCACTGCCTGAAAAGCTCGAATTGACGAAAGGTTATGTTATTGGGCACAAAGATGGTTTTGGCTGGGTTCGACCTGAAGGTAGCGTAGGAAAAGATAATGATATCTTGCTTCCACACCACCAAATGCGCCACATCATTCATGGCGATTTAGTGCTTATTCAGCCATCAGGAACGGATAAGCGAGGGCGTAAAGAAGGGCGCTTAGTTCGAGTGCTAGAAGAGAGAAAAACGCCACTTGTCGGACGTTTCTTTTTTGAATACGGGCACTCGTTTGTGGTTACCGATGATTCACGAATCAGCCAAGATATTCTGATCCCAAATGAGCATAAAGGCGGTGCTCGAATGGGGAACGTGGTGGTGATTGAGCTGACTGATCGTGGCACTCGTTCGCGAGGCATGATGGGTAAAGTAATTGAAGTTCTCGGTGAAAATATGGCTCCGGGTATGGAAACGCAAATTGCAATCCGTACTCATCAAATTCCAAACGTTTGGCCTGTGGAAGTTGAAAAGCAGGTTGAGAACTTAGGTGAAGAAGTTCCTGAAGAAGCGAAGAAAGGACGTGTTGACCTGCGTGAATTGCCATTAGTAACCATTGATGGTGAAGACGCGCGAGACTTTGATGATGCTGTCTATTGTGAAGCTAAAAAAGGCGGTGGTTGGCGCTTATGGGTGGCGATCGCGGATGTAAGTTATTATGTTCGTACTGATACCGCACTCGACAAAGAAGCGATCAACCGTGGTAACTCAGTCTATTTCCCATCTCAAGTCGTGCCGATGCTACCTGAGGTATTATCAAACGGATTGTGTTCACTCAATCCACAGGTAGACCGTTTATGTATGGTTTGCGAAATGACGATTTCTTCAAGCGGTAAGCTTTCCGGCTACAAACATTACGAAGCGGTTATGAACTCTCACGCTCGCCTGACTTACAACAAAGTGGGTGCCATTCTCGATGGGGATGAAGAGCTGCGTGAACGTTATAAGCCTGAAGTGCCACATCTTGAAGAACTGCATAAGATGTACAAGATACTGAAGCAAACTCGTGATGAGCGTGGGGCTATTGAGTTTGAAACGGTTGAAACCAAATTCATCTTCAACGCAGAGCGTAAAATTGATCGTATTGAACCTGTGATTCGAAACGATGCGCATAAGCTTATTGAAGAGTGCATGATTTTAGCGAATATCGCTTCTGCGTCATTGGTTGAGAAAGCGAAAGAAGCGGCACTGTATCGTGTTCATGAATCTCCGGGTGAAGAGCGTCTGGTTGGCTTTAGGGACTTCCTTGGGGAGCTAGGCTTAAACTTGGGTGGTGGATTACAACCTTCTCCAACAGATTATGCACACCTAATGAAACAAATTGGTGAGCGTCAAGATAAAGAGTTGATTCAAACTATGCTGCTTCGCTCAATGAAGCAGGCGGTGTATAACGCTGATAACGCAGGGCACTTTGGTTTAGCTCTCAAACGTTACGCGCACTTTACTTCTCCAATTCGTCGCTACCCAGACTTGTTGTTACACCGTGCAATTAAGTACCTCATTGCCAAGCAAGAAGGAAGAAATACCGATCGCTGGACACCGACGGGTGGTTATCACTATTCATTTGACGATATGGATTTTTACGGTGAACAGTGCTCGATGACAGAGCGCCGAGCCGATGATGCAACACGTGAAGTGAACGATTGGCTAAAATGTGAATACATGCAAGATCATGTCGGTGATGAGCTTGATGGTGTTATTGCTAATGTAACCGGTTTTGGCTTCTTCGTTCGTTTGAGTGAACTGCATATTGATGGCTTGGTTCATATCTCTTCTCTTGCGAATGACTACTACCAATTTGATGCGGTAGGGCAGCGATTAATTGGTGAGAGCTTCGGTAATATCTATCGTCTTGGTGATGCCGTTAAAGTTAAAGTCAAAGCGGTAAATCTGGATGATCGTCAAATTGACTTTGAATTAGTAGAAACTAGTCGTAAGCTACGCGGTGAAGGCAAAACGGCGAAAAAACGCGCGGCAGAAGCTCAAAGAAAAGCGAAGAGTAAAAAACAAGGTGTTAAGAACCGTAAGCCAGGAGCTAAAGCCACTCCGCTTGTTGAACCAACTAAGCGACCTGATGGCCGCAATGAAGGTGAAAGTGCTGAAGGTGGACGTAAAAAAGGTTCTGCGCCTAAAGGGGAACAAAATGATAAACCCCGCAAGAAGAAATCTCGTACAGGCGCGAGTAAAGCTCGTGCCAAGAAAAAACATGAACAAAAGAAATAACGCTGACAAGGTAGACGATGAGTAACGAATTTATTTACGGCATTCACGCCGTGAAAGCGGTATTAGAGAAAGATCCTGCACGCTTCATTGAGGCCTATGTTTTAAAAGGCCGCCAAGATGAGCGTTTGATGCCTTTGCTAAACCAATTGCAGCAATATGGCATTTCAATTCAGCAAATGGGTCGCAAGCCTCTTGACGAGAAATCAAATGGCGCGAACCACCAAGGTATTATTGCGCGTGTTAAAGCCGCAAAACAGCTGAATGAAAATGACTTGGATGCGATTTTGGCAAGCAATGAACAGCCTTTATTGCTTGTGCTTGACGGTGTGACGGATCCTCATAATTTAGGTGCTTGTTTACGTAATGCTGATGCGGCGGGTGTCGCTGCTGTAATCGTACCAAAAGATCGATCTTCACCATTAACGGCGACCGTAAGTAAAGTTGCCTGTGGTGCTGCTGAAACGGTACCTCTTGTTCGTGTGACTAATTTGGCGCGTACGATGAGAGCGCTGCAAGAGCAGGGTGTATGGTTTGTAGGCACGGCTGGAGAAGCGACACATGACGTTTATCAAGCTAAATTAACAGGGCCACTTGCGATTGTTATGGGGGCAGAAGGCGATGGTATGCGCCGTCTAACTCGTGAAACATGTGATGATCTGATTAAGATCCCAATGGCAGGTAGTGTTTCTAGTTTGAATGTCTCTGTAGCGTCTGGTATTTGTTTGTTTGAAGCGGTAAGACAACGCTTGGCCCAGTAATGAGTTAGTGCGTATTTAACTATTTGAATTTATTAACGTTCATCATTATTGGTGGACGTTTTTTTTTCAGGCTAAAAAGAGAGAATATGTGGCTTTATCGGATGGCTAGATGGCAAAAGAAAAACTGTTTCATTATTAGCCAAATACCGCTTGCCAATATCCGGTTCTTTCTATAATATTTGCCGTCCTTAAAACTCGGTCATTTTTCTTTAGTTCCTTGCTTCCCCTGGACGACCGAGCCTTTCGTGGAAGCTAATAATCCGTAAGGAGCAACCAAATGCGTCATTATGAAATCGTATTCATGGTTCACCCTGATCAAAGCGAGCAAGTTGCTGGCATGATCGAACGTTACACTGGTTCAATCACTGAAGCTGGTGGTACTGTCCACCGTCTAGAAGACTGGGGCCGCCGTCAAATGGCTTACCCAATCAACAAACTTCACAAAGCTCACTACGTTCTTATGAACGTTGAAGCTGGTCAAGAAGTGATGGACGAGCTAGAAACTGCTTTCCGTTTTAACGATGCAGTTCTACGTAACATGATCATGCGCACTAAAGGCGCTGTGACTGAGCAATCTATTATGCTTAAGCAAAAAGAAGAGCGTGCAGAGCGTGCTCCTCGTCGTGAAGAGCGTACAGAAGCTAAGCCAGAAGCAAAGCCAGAAGCAGCAGCTGAGTAATTGATTGTATGACCAATCGAATGGAACTCAGCGGCTCTGTCGTTAAAGATCCTATTCGAAGCCTTAGCCCTGCGGGTGTTGCTCATTGCCGATTTTGGCTAGAACATCGCTCAACAGTGTTAGAAGCTAACCTACCGAGACAAGTTTTTTGTCGTATGCCGGTAGTCATTAGTGGGCAAAGGTCGCAAGCATTAACTCAAGAATTAGTTTTAGGTAGTAACATTAAGGTAAGTGGCTTCGTTGCTTATCAAACCGGCCGAAATGGCGTTGGTAAATTAGTGTTGCATGCCGATAACATTACTCAAATTTAAGATCAGGAGATAGCCCATGGCTCGTTTCTTCCGTCGTCGTAAATTCTGCCGTTTTACTGCAGAAGGCGTACAAGAGATTGACTACAAAGACGTAGCAACTCTAAAAAACTACATCACTGAAGCTGGTAAAATTGTACCTAGCCGTATCACTGGTACTAGCGCTAAATATCAGCGTCAACTAGCTCGCGCTATCAAGCGTTCTCGTTACGTTGCTCTTCTACCATACACTGACAAACATCAGTAAATTGGTATTAGTTTAAATTAGTTAAGAGGACTAAGATAATGCAAGTTATTCTACTTGATAAAATCGGTAACCTAGGCAACCTTGGCGACCAAGTAAACGTTAAATCTGGTTACGCTCGTAACTTCCTTATCCCACAGGGTAAAGTAGTTATGGCAACTAAAGCTAACGTTGAAATGTTTGAAACTCGCCGCGCTGAACTAGAAGCTAAAGTTGCTGAGCAACTAGCTGCTTGTCAAGCTCGTGCAGAAAGCGTTAACGCTCTAGAAGCAGTTGTTATTGAATCTAAAGCTGGTGACGAAGGTAAACTATTTGGCTCTATCGGTACTCGTGACATCGCAGACGCTGTAACAGCGGCTGGTGTTGCAATTGCTAAGAGCGAAGTACGTCTTCCTGAAGGCGCTCTACGTAACGTAGGTGAGTTCGAAGTAAGCATCCAACTTCATTCTGAAGTTTTTGCTACTGTGAAACTACAAGTAGTTGCTGCTGCTTAATTTCAGCATCAATCTATAATAAAAACACCAGCTTCGGCTGGTGTTTTTTTATGTCTAAAGAAAATAATTTGCTAGCGGTTGGGAGTGCTTAAAAGACAAATAGTAGGTTGACAGAAAAAATGCTGTCTGACTTATGCAATCCATTCGGCACCTTATCGTGGTATTGTCTAGAGTACGCCAGCTTTAACGCAATATCGTCAGTGATATTGTTAGTCGCACTGATCTCTGTATCCGTTCGAGTATTACTCCTCCCCGTAACCACGGTGATATCACCAGCAAGGTTGAGCGTTTTTAATGGCTGCCAAGCGGCATTGAGATTCCCACGAAAGATGCCTTCTTGGACGATGTCAGGAAATATAATGTCATCATCATCGATCTCATCTAAATTTGGCTCTTGGTAGCGGAAACCAGGACCAACTTCTAACTCTAATTTAAATAAATCGGTATTAGAAAACTGGAAACCAAATCCACTTGAGAGAGTGTAATCTTTAAAGTATGCCGTGTATTTTGAATCAACCCCTTTGAGGCTACCGTACAAGTATGTCTTTGGACTTAACTTATAGTCGCTTTGTAAGCTATAGGTGGATTGGCGCTTATCTTCCTCCCCATCTTTGTAGAGCATGTAATACTTCCATTCGCCATGGGTTCTATGCCTACCTTCGGTATACTCGCCACTTAAACGAGCATTAAGAGATTGTGAATCAGAATTACCTGTATGTGATTGATAGCCAAACTCGACTTCGCTACTAAGAGGGGATGGGATTTCAATGTCGGTAGCCGTGATCTCTTCAGCATAAACCATAGGGGATACGATCAGCCCCGCGCTGAGAAGGATAATTTTTGACACTGAATATCTCTATATTGATGGTCTGAATATGCGTATGGTAAAAGTATCCCATATGTACTAGGTCAGCAAAACGTAAATTTTCCATGAGATAAAAACAAAGTTAATCGAACTAGATTACAAATCATGGTTCTTCGCTATAATGGCGGTCATTATCAAGTTACTGAGCGTAGTCATGGTTGATACCAGAAATCGAAAACCCGTAGATACCCAAGTTGAGGCGATCAAAGTGCCTCCGCATTCATTGGAAGCTGAGCAATCTGTTATTGGTGGATTGTTACTGGACAATGAGCGTTGGGATACCGTGGCAGAAAAAGTCTTAAATAAAGATTTTTATAGTCGACCACACCGCCTGATTTTTGAAGCTGTAAAAGCCATTCTGGATGATAGTAAGCCACTCGATCTGATCACGCTTTCCGAATTCTTGGAGTTAAGAGAACAACTCGATGATGTGGGTGGTTTTGCTTACCTTGCTGACTTGGTAAAAAACACCCCAAGTGCTGCCAATATCAATGCTTATGCCGATATAGTTGCAGAGCGGGCGTTAGTTCGTAACTTGATCGGTGTTGCGAATGAGATTGCGGATGCTGGTTATGATCCTCAAGGTCGCTCATCTGAAGATCTACTTGATTTGGCTGAGAGTAAAGTTTTTGCGATCGCTGAAGATCGAACCAGTGAAAATGAAGGCCCTCAGAATGTTGATAACATTCTAGAGAAAACGCTAGAAAGAATTGAGATTCTATACAAGACACCACAAGATGGTGTGACTGGTGTTAATACTGGTTTCAATGATTTGAATAAGAAAACCGCAGGCTTGCAAGGCTCTGATCTTATTATTGTCGCGGCTCGTCCATCGATGGGTAAAACGACCTTTGCGATGAATTTATGTGAAAATGCAGCGATGGACCAAGATAAACCTGTGCTCATTTTCTCTTTAGAGATGCCTGCTGAACAGCTAATGATGCGTATGCTTGCATCTCTTTCTCGTGTCGATCAAACCAAAATTCGTACCGGTCAACTTGATGATGAAGACTGGGCGAGGATCTCATCTACGATGGGTATTCTTATGCAGAAGAAGAATATGTACATTGATGATAGTTCAGGGTTAACACCTACGGAATTGCGTTCACGAGCACGTCGTATTGCGCGTGAATCTGGCGGTTTAAGCATGATCATGGTCGATTACTTGCAGTTGATGCGAGTCCCTGGCATGCAAGATAACCGTACATTAGAAATTTCAGAGATATCACGCTCTCTTAAAGCATTGGCAAAAGAGTTGAATGTACCTGTTGTTGCGCTTTCTCAGCTTAACCGTTCCCTAGAGCAACGAGCGGATAAACGACCAATTAACTCCGATTTACGTGAATCTGGTGCCATCGAGCAAGATGCCGATTTGATTATGTTTATTTATCGTGATGAGGTTTACCATCCTGATAGTAATTATAAAGGCACTGCCGAGATTATATTAGGTAAACAGCGTAATGGCCCGATTGGTTCAGTGCGATTAACTTTCCAAGGACAATTCTCTCGCTTTGATAATTATGCGGGACCTGCCTTTGATTTCGATGACGAGTAAGAATACGTTATGAGCTATATGAAGGCCGCCACGGCCACCGTCGACTTAGATGCACTGAAGCACAATTTAGAGTTAGTTAAGGCTCAAGCTCCTGATAGTAAGATCATGGCGGTAGTGAAAGCGAATGGATATGGGCATGGGTTACTGCGAGTGGCAAAACACGCTCAAGGGGCGGATGCTTTCGGTGTTGCTCGAATAGAAGAAGCCCTTCAATTAAGAGCGGGTGGCATTGTTAAGCCTATCTTATTGCTTGAAGGTTTTTACTCTTCTGGTGATCTTTCTATTTTAGTCACTAACAATATTCAGACGGTTGTGCATTGTGAAGAGCAGTTGGTGGCATTAGAAAATGCGGAGCTTGAAACACCAGTTGTCGTCTGGGTTAAAATTGATACTGGCATGCACCGATTAGGTGTTCGTCCTGAAGAGTATCAAGAGTTCATTGAACGTCTGCATGCGTGTAAAAATGTCGCTCAGCCTCTGCGTTATATGAGTCATTTTGGTTGTGCAGATGAATTGGATAAATCGGATACCGCAGAGCAAATTGAACTCTTTCTCTCGTTAACCAATGGCTGCGCTGGTGAGCGTTCCTTAGCGGCATCGGCAGGTTTGTTAGCGTGGGAGCAAAGCCAGTTAGAGTGGGTTCGTCCCGGCATTATTATGTATGGCGTTTCTCCTTTCTCTGATAAGACCGCTGAAGAGCTCAACTATCGACCTGTTATGACCTTGAAATCGCACCTTATTGCGGTTCGTGATGTTAAAGCGGGTGAAACCGTGGGTTATGGCGGGACTTGGCGTAGCAAACGCGATACCAAAGTTGGTGTAATTGCAATTGGCTACGGCGACGGTTATCCACGCACAGCGCCAAACGGAACACCTGTAATGGTAAATGGAAGACGAGTCCCTATTGCTGGTCGAGTGTCAATGGACATGTTAACCGTCGATCTAGGACCTGATGCGAAAGACCATGTTGGTGATGAAGCTATTTTGTGGGGAAGCCAACTTCCTTCCGAAGAGGTGGCAAGCCACATAGGAACTATTGCCTATGAATTGGTGACAAAACTCACCTCTCGGGTGGAGATGACTTACCTTAGCGATGATGCAGCCTGTAAATGGAAATCAAACCGTTAAGTCCGATTGTCTTGATGATTAATGCGCCCTTTTAACTCTCTCTTATTCCCCTTGAATGGTGGCAATGATACGTCTCGTGCCACCATGATCTCTATGCTCGCCTAATACAATTCCTTGCCATGTACCTAGAGCAAGTCTGCCATTAGCGATTGGAATTGTGACACTACTACCAAGTAGTGAAGCTTTGATATGTGCTGGCATATCATCGTCTCCCTCATAAGTATGTTGATAGTAAGCCGCTCGTTCAGGAACAAACTTGTTGAAGTGAGATTCCATATCTATTCTTACTGTCGGATCGGCATTTTCATTGAGAGTGAGACTTGCGGAGGTATGTTGTATAAATAGGTGTAACAAACCAACGGAAAATTCGTTTATTTCTGGTAATTGTTGTTCAATTTCACCAGTAATCAGGTGGAAACCGCGCCTTTTAGGTGTGATTGACATGTTTTTTTGTTGCCACATATTTCCCTCTTTAATCATGGGCTATGAATATCTACTTGGTAAATTGGTTCAATAACGCTAAGGTTAGCCTGCTTTGTCTGATTATAAACGTTCTTTCAACCTATAGAATCCTACGGTACAAGAGTTGTTAGGCGTAGGTGAAAATAAAAACTAAGACGTTAACGTGACTTATCTCAAAGAGCGCGTAACGACACTAAGACATAATGCACTTTGAAAATAAATTACAAAATCTGACCGCGTTACTCATTGTTTGTGAACGCGAGCAGGATTAATGCTTTGCTAAAATCGGGGATTCCAAAAATGCGGTAATTGAACTTCAATAACTGTGTTAGAGGAATAAAAAACCACTGTAACATCGGGATAGACACCATGTTGAAAAATATCAATCCAACGCAAACTCAAGCTTGGAAAGCTCTAACTGCGCACTTTGAATCAGCGCAAGATATGGACCTTAAGTCTTTATTTGCACAAGATAGCCAACGTTTCGAACAATTTTCTACAAACTTTGGTTCTGATATTCTAGTTGATTACTCGAAAAACTTAATTAACCAAGAAACTTTGAAGCACCTATTTGCCTTGGCAAATGAAACTGAACTTAAAGCGGCAATCGACGCGATGTTCAGTGGTGAAGCGATCAATAAAACTGAAGGTCGTTCTGTTCTGCACACCGCATTACGTAACCGCAGCGATAAGCCAGTAATGGTTAATGGCGAAGATGTTATGCCTGCTATTCATGCTGTGCTAGCTAAGATGGAGCTATTTACGCACCGTATCGTTTCGGGTGAATGGAAAGGTTATACGGGTAAAGCAATTACAGATGTTGTGAACATCGGTATTGGCGGTTCAGATCTTGGCCCTTACATGGTTTCTGAGGCTCTAGCGCCTTATAAAACACACTTGAACATGCACTTTGTTTCTAACGTTGACGGTACTCATATTGTTGAAACGTTGAAGAAAGTCGATCCAGAAACAACGTTATTCCTGATTGCATCAAAAACCTTTACCACTCAAGAAACAATGACGAATGCACACAGTGCTCGTGATTGGTTCTTGGCATCTGCGGGTGATCAAGCGCATGTAGCAAAACACTTTGCAGCCTTATCAACGAATGCAACATCAGTCGCTGAGTTTGGTATTGATACAGATAACATGTTTGAATTCTGGGATTGGGTAGGTGGCCGTTACTCTTTATGGTCAGCTATCGGATTGTCAATTTCACTGTCTGTTGGTTTCGATAACTTCATTGAGCTACTAGAAGGTGCTCATGAAATGGATAATCACTTTGTTGAAACCCCATTCGAAGATAACGTCCCTGTGCTATTGGCATTGATTGGTTTATGGTACAACAACTTCCATGGCGCTGAATCTGAATCAATTCTTCCATACGATCAATACTTACATCGTTTTGCTGCATATTTCCAACAAGGTAATATGGAATCTAATGGTAAGTCGGTTGATCGTAACGGTGATGTTGTTGAATACCAAACAGGTCCAATTATTTGGGGCGAACCTGGAACAAATGGTCAACATGCTTTCTACCAATTGATTCACCAAGGGACTAAATTGATCCCTTGTGACTTCATTGCTCCTGCATTAAGCCACAATCCTGCTGGTGATCATCATCAAAAACTGATGTCGAACTTCTTTGCTCAAACTGAAGCGCTTGCATTCGGTAAGACAAAAGAGACGGTTGAAGCTGAGTTTGCCGCTGCAGGTAAAACAGCAGAAGAAATGAAAGACTTAGTACCATTTAAAGTTTTTGAAGGTAACCGCCCAACTAACTCTATCTTGGTTAAGCAAATCACACCAAAAACACTAGGCAATCTAATTGCGATGTACGAACATAAAATCTTCGTACAAGGTGTTATTTGGAACATCTTTAGCTTCGACCAATGGGGTGTTGAACTTGGTAAGCAGCTAGCAAACCAAATTCTGCCTGAGCTAGAAAGTGAAGCTGCCGTAGATTCTCATGACAGTTCTACTAATGGTTTGATTAATGCGTTTAAAGCATTTAAAGCATAAGTAGATTTTTACTAAAAGGAGGTCAGTAGAGATACTGGCCTTTTTTATTGACTGTTGTTTGTTTATAACAGCCAACAAAAAAGGTTGATACAAAAGCATCAACCTTTTCTACACTTATCATTAATTCCCGCTATTCGAAGCAGATTTCAATGAAAGCATTTCCCCATTGTGAGGTAAATGGCATGATGATGATTGCGCCTTCGCACTTATGACGAATAGTGTGGCCTTTTCCTGATACAACAACAGGTGTTGCCATATCAAAATCAAATCCACTTTCAGCAAGAATACGTTTTGCACCACCAGTAACCATATTGGTGATCTCACCAACCATATCAGTCACTTCTTCATTTAGGCCGTTGGGTCTTTCACCAAGCATATTCTGCATTATTTCTAATGCTAAACCTTCATCAAAAGTAATCGACATAGAACCGCGAGTTGTCGTACCGATCATACCAATAAGACCAGAAACATCACCTCTGGCTATTTCGTCCTTTTTTACTCTTGGTTTTTGCGGCTTCAATTCTAATGAAGCCATAGTTTTTAGGACATTCATCAATGAAGCTAAAAACGGATTTACAAATTCAGCGCGCATAACGTTCTTCTATTATCTTATTCTGTCATTCTGGAGGAACAAGGTTGGCAAACACCATGAGATTCAATGACATGATTAGTGAGTTGGAAACCGTGTTTCTCTGCATTTTTTGCCAATAAGGCGGTCATAGTATCATCTTGTAGTTCTTTTACCGTGCCACATTTATCACAAATTAATAATTGGGAGAAATGTTTGTGTGCATTGCATGAACAGCAAGAAATAAAACTATTGGTTGATTCAACTCTATGAATGAATCCTTGTTCCAATAAAAAATCTAAAGCTCGATAAACAGTTGGAGGTTTTGCTTGAGGTTCGCTTTGTTTTAGCTGTTCTAATAAATCATAAGCACTTGATGCTTTTTTATTAGAACAGATAAGTTCAAACACTCTTTTCCTCTGCGGAGTCAGTCGTACACCCCTAACTGTGCATATATCTTGTATTTGTTCTATTAATGTCAGGTCCAAAATTTTCACCGTAACAATTGGACTTGCTTAATAATAAACTATTTTTCAACGAATATCGTTGAGAAACCAATAATTTTATTACCAGAGCCCGCAGTTTGTCTAATAAATAGCATGAAGATAATGCTATACACGGTATCTTATCTACGAGGAAAGCGATAGTGAAGAAGATATTCTAGAACTAGAAAGGCGTAACGATTACAATAGCCGACTTTGCTTTTTGCCGTGCTTAGCGACAAAGAATACTTTACTGTAAATTAGGATGTTTGACTCATGACTCATGCATGTAGGCTATCTGTCGCACCGATGCTCGATTGGACTGACCGCCATTGCCGTTACTTTCACCGTTTATTATCACAACAAACATTACTTTACACAGAGATGGTGACGACTGGCGCGATTATCCATGGTAAAGGTGATTTTCTAGCATACAGCGAGCAAGAGCATCCAATCGCGTTACAGCTAGGTGGTTCAAATGCGACAGATTTGGCCACTTGTGCGAAATTAGCTCAAGAACGCGGCTATGATGAAGTGAACTTAAACGTTGGTTGTCCTTCAGACCGAGTACAAAATGGACGTTTTGGCGCATGTTTGATGGCAGAGCCTCAGCTAGTGGCTGACTGCGTCGCGGCAATGAAGGATGTGGTTGATATTCCAGTAACGGTGAAGACTAGAATTGGTATTGATGACCATGACTCTTATGAGTTTTTAACGGATTTTATTTCGACTGTCTCAGAGAAGGGTGGCTGTGAACAATTTACGATTCATGCGAGAAAAGCGTGGCTGAGTGGATTGAGCCCAAAAGAGAACCGTGAGATCCCACCTCTTGACTACGAACGTGCCTATCAACTCAAAAGAGATTTCCCGCATTTGGTACTTGCCCTTAATGGTGGAATTAAGACGTTAGAAGAATCGAAAGAGCATTTACAGCATTTAGATGGTGTCATGATTGGGCGAGAAGCGTATCAAAGCCCTTATATTTTGGCGGAAGTAGATCAGCAGATTTTTGGTTTAGATCACCCTGTGAAAAAGCGAACTCAGGTGGTAGAAGAAATGCTCCCATATATTGAAAAAGAGTTGGCCGCAGGTGCTAGCCTTGGTCATATTACTCGTCATATGTTGGGGCTATTCCAAAGTATGCCGGGAGCAAGACAGTGGCGCCGCTATATCAGTGAAAACGCACATAAAAAAGGTTCTGGAATTGAGGTTGTAGAAGCCGCTCTTGCCAAAATACCTAAAGAGCTCAATGTGTAGATGCAGAGTGAACTGTAATTGTGTAATTTTTACCAACTAACGTGGTAAATTTGACCATTTTCTATTTTGAAAGCCAGAGTGATTGTTACTCTGGCTTTTATCTATCTGATATATAAGCTTTTTATTGCAAGCTCAATCTTGGTATGAATACTGCTCTAGTTAACTCATAAACCATGAGGAACTGACTATGTTTGAACTAATCTTTATTTTGGTATTTATATCGACACTTCTAGTGACTGGGCTCACCATGATGACAGTCTTTGCTGCAACTGCGGTCGCTTTTGTTGTGATGACATTATTGGGGATGATAGGGGTGGTCTTTAAATTACTTCCTTGGCTTATTGTTATTGTCCTTGGGGTGTGGTTTTTCAAAAATTATGTCTATAGTTCACGTTAAATTTGGGTGAGGTTTCCGGTTAAGGCATTTTCTGTCTAAAGGTTATGTTATTATTCATCGATTAAGACTGATATAACCACATAGCGAAAAGATTGGGAGCTATACCGGATGAATAAATCAACCTTTACTATATTAACTGGCTTAACCTTGGCTTTGGGAAGTGCATCGGCTCTTGCTGATGATGCTTTTTACTCAGCTAAAGTCGGTGCTGACATGTGGTGGGGAAATACAGAAGCGAATGAAGTGACAAGAGATGATTCAACGTCTGCTTCTCTTTACTTTGCTTTTGAACATAAATTGCCAATGATTCCCAATGCAAGTATTCGCTATACAACGATAGATGCAGATTATGTGGCATTTGATAAATATGACTACACCTTGTATTACAGTTTGATGGAGCATGACTTATTACACTTTGATGCGGGTATGACATTTACACAGTATTCGAACAGTCATTATGTCAATGGCGCACCTGCTGCCAATACCGAAAAATTCGATGAATTTACGTGGAGTTGGTATGCCCAAGGTGAAATCAACGTTCCTAAGACAGAGTTGAGCATTATTGGTCAAATGGAGTTTGGTGATAGCAGTGGCATCAAAAGTGCTGACATTATGGCCGGAGTTCAATATCGAATTCCTCTAGAAGCCGCGGATATCGCGCTCAGAGGTGGCTATCGAGTCATTGACTTAGAATCTGATGTTTTTGCCTCTGATCTGGGTAAGTCGTTTATCTTGGTTGATGGGTGGTTCTTAGGTGGCGCTGTCGAATTTTAATCCTATGAATGACTGATAACACTTACATTTCAAAGAACGTCGCTTTTATGCGGCGTTTTTTATATCTGCGATTTAGATAAATCTTAATTTTTTTAGCACTATTCCCAGTTTGAGCCATTCTTAATAGATGTGTATTGCTCTATTTTGAGAGGAGAGTGCCATGACGGTAACGGAGCTTAGATATCTGTATCGGGATAATAAGTTGGTGGAAGCGATAATCGAACCTTCAGCGGAAGAAGGGACTTGGGTTGTTGAATTTCGTCATGCAAAAGGTGGTTTTGTTTTACTCACGGATTCTCATGGTGAGGAGTGCCATTATGAAAATCTGGATTTAGCGTCGAAATCAGCTATGGCTGTGGGTTTTCAGCAAGTCCGTATTGAGCCTAAATAATAGCTTAACTATCGGCTTCTTAATTCTAAAAGTTATAAAACATGCCTATCTATTCTTTCTTGTTATTAAAAGGAGTGGTTAATCTATCGTCACGCAATGAATAGGGATGTCGTGACTATGTCGTCTAACGAGAACGTATTGTTAAAGGGACTTTCCACTTTAGCAGCACCATTAAATGATCAACAAATAGGTCAGCTTCAACAAGCTACTTCCAATCTTTCACCACAACAACTTGCATGGGTAAGTGGGTATTTTTGGGGAGTCAGCCAAGACCAATCATCAGAATCTACTTCTAATACTCAACCTCTTGGTGTTGCATCAAAGCCTGAGGGAAAGCTCACTATTATTTATGCGTCTCAAACTGGGAATGCAAAAGGTGTAGCAGAAGCGTTAGCTCAAGAGGCTAAAACGTTTGGTATTACTGCCACTCTTTTTGATGCCAGTGACTATAAAGCTAAGAGTTTAGCGAAAGAGACGCATGTCATCATCGTTGCTTCCACCAACGGTGAAGGTGAGGCTCCGGATAATGCCATTGAGTTGCACGAATATTTACAATCGAAGAAAGCGCCTAAGTTACCGAATTTAAAGTACGGTGTGATTGGTCTAGGAGATTCGAGTTATGAATTTTTCTGCCAAACAGGCAAAGACTTTGATGCTTTTCTTTCAAAACAAGGTGCCACTCCTTTTATTGAACGGATTGACTGCGATGTCGACTATGAAAACGCTGTGCAGCAATGGCGAAAAGAAGCGCTGGATTACGTTAAAGATGCTTTATCCGTTAATGATGCCGACGTCGTACAGTTACCGGTTACGCCTGCTATTTCTCATAGTCAGTACACTAAGCAAAACCCGTATACCGCGACACTATTGACGAGTCAAAAAATTACAGGCCGTGATTCTGGTAAAGATGTTCGCCACATTGAAATCGATCTTGAAGACTCTGGCCTGACTTATCAAGCGGGTGATGCTCTTGGTGTTTGGTTTGAAAATAGTGCAGAACTTGCCGATGAGATCCTAAGCAGAGTCGGTTTGTCAGGGGTTGAAAGTATCGAGGTGGATGGAGATAGCTTATCAATCCGCAGTGCTTTAATAGCTAAGTACGAAATTACGTCAGCTAATCCACAATTTGTGACCAAGTACGCTGAGCTTTCTGGAAGCAAAAAATTGCAGAAGCTGGTGGAAGATAAAGACAAGTTACGCGAGTACGCAGCAAGTACTCAAGTGATCGATGTTCTTAGTGAAAAGAAAACTAAACTATCGGCTGCTCAACTCAGTGATATTTTGCGCCGTTTGACTCCGCGTCTTTATTCCATAGCATCAAGCCAGTCTGAAGTAGAAGAAGAGGTTCATCTTACTGTAGGTGTTGTTGAATATCTCAAAGGTGATGATTCTCGTTTTGGTGGTGCTTCTAGCTTTCTTTCTCACCGATTAGAAGAAGGCGATGAAGTTAAAGTCTTCATCGAAAATAATAATAACTTCAAACTACCTCAAGATGACTCCGCTCCTATCATCATGATTGGGCCTGGTACTGGCATTGCTCCTTTCCGTAGCTTTATTCAAGAAAGAGATAACAGAGAAGCGGAAGGTAAGAATTGGCTTTTCTTTGGAGATCGAACTTTTACGCAAGATTTCTTATATCAGGTGGAATGGCAGAAGTATTTGAAGTCTGGAATATTGACGCAACTCGACGTGGCGTTCAGTCGTGATCAGCATGAAAAAGTGTACGTTCAACATCGTATTCTTGAGCAAGCAGAGCAAGTTTGGCAATGGCTAAGCGATGGGGCTTATCTATATGTATGCGGCGATGCAAACCGAATGGCTAAAGATGTGCATGAAGCTTTAGTTATTGTCGCGCAGCAACAGGGAAGCCTTAGCCGAGAGCAAGCAGAAGAATATGTAAGTGATTTACGCAAAGCAAAACGTTATCAAAGGGATGTGTATTAATGAGTGCGAAGAATGAAACAAGTAACCAGTCAGTCTTAGGTCAAGTTCTTGGACCACTCGCTGATAACGAGCGCTTGAAGCGAGAAAGTCAGTTTTTACGTGGAACCATTGAACATGATCTCCAAGATAGAATTACAGGTGGATTTACGGCTGACAATTTTCAGTTGATCCGCTTTCATGGCATGTACCAGCAAGATGATCGAGATATTCGAGCGGAACGAGCAAAGCAAAAGTTAGAGCCTTTGCATAATGTGATGTTGAGAGCTCGTATGCCAGGAGGGATTATTACTCCGAAGCAGTGGCTCGCTATTGATAAATTTGCAGATGAGCATACATCGTATGGAAGCCTGCGATTAACAACGCGTCAAACTTTCCAATTTCATGGGGTTTTAAAACCAAACATTAAACTGATGCACCAAACTCTCAACAGCATCGGTATTGATTCAATTGCGACGGCTGGTGATGTAAACCGAAACGTATTGTGCACGACAAACCCGATAGAATCGGAGTTACATCAAGAGGCTTATGAGTGGGCGAAAAAAATCAGTGAGCATTTACTCCCGAAAACACGTGCTTATGCTGAAATTTGGTTAGACGGCGAGAAGCTTGAAACAACAGACGAAGAACCTATTTTAGGTAGCAACTATTTGCCGCGTAAATTTAAAACCACAGTTGTGATCCCGCCACAGAATGATGTAGATGTTCACGCCAATGATCTTAACTTTGTCGCGATTGCAGATGAAGGTAAGCTTGTTGGGTTTAATGTGTTAGTTGGTGGTGGGTTAGCGATGACGCATGGTGATACGTCTACCTATCCACGTAAAGCGGATGATTTCGGCTTTATACCTCTAGAGAAAACGTTAGATGTTGCAGCCGCGGTAGTCACCACGCAACGAGATTGGGGAAACCGCTCAAATCGTAAAAATGCAAAGACGAAGTACACATTAGATAGAGTCGGCATTGATGTATTTAAAGCTGAAGTGGAAAAGAGAGCCGATATTCAGTTTGAGCAAAGTCGCGCTTATGAATTTACAGAGCGTGGTGATCGCATCGGTTGGGTAAAAGGCATTGATGAGAAATATCATTTAGCTCTGTTTATTGAAAATGGTCGGTTACTGGATTTTCCGGGAAAACCTTTAAAAAGCGGAGTAGCCGAAATAGCGAAGATTCACCAAGGTGATTTCCGCATGACTGCAAATCAAAATCTTATTGTTGCAGGGGTTCCTGTGGAACAAAAAGAGGAGATAGACGCTATCGCTCGTAAATATGGCCTGATTGATGATGGTACTTCTGAGCAACGTAAAAACTCAATGGCATGCGTAGCATTCCCAACCTGCCCGTTAGCAATGGCTGAAGCTGAACGTTTTCTTCCTCAATTTGTTACTGATGTTGAAGGCATCCTTAAAAAGCATGGGTTACCAGAGGATGAAAATATCATTCTTCGCGTCACGGGGTGTCCGAATGGTTGTGGTCGCGCAATGTTGGCCGAAATCGGTCTAGTAGGTAAGGCTCCTAATCGTTATAACTTACACCTTGGTGGTAATAAAGCGGGGACGCGAGTGCCGAAAATGTACAAAGAAAATATTACTGATGTTCAAATTCTAGAGGAAATCGATCTGCTGGTGGGCCGCTGGGGGAAAGAGAGACATGAGAACGAAGCATTCGGTGATTTCACCATTCGTAGCGGGATCATAGGCGAAGTGAAAGTGTCTAAGAGGGATTTTTATGATTGATTCTATTGCGCATCCGTTGACGTTAGCTGAATTCATTCCTCTGACTAAAGTGGAACAAACACTTCGTCTTGGTGAAATTAATGGTGAGTTAGAAAAATTAACCGCTCAAGAAAGGATCGTATGGGCGCTTGAAAATTTAGAAGGCGTTCATATTGTCAGCTCAAGTTTTGGTGTCCAAGCTGCTGTGATGCTTCACCTTGCTACACAAGCTAAGCCGGATATTCCTGTGGTTTTAACTGATACGGGTTATTTGTTCCCTGAAACATACCGCTTTATTGATGAGTTAAGTGAAAAGTTAACTCTTAATTTAAATATCTATCGAGCACATGAGAGCCCTAACTGGCAAGAAGCAAAATATGGTCAACTTTGGGATCAAGGTATAGACGGTTTAGAGAAGTATAATAAGTTGAATAAAGTTGAACCTATGCGCCGTGCTTTAGATGAGCTGGAAGTTAGCACCTGGTTTTCCGGTTTGAGAAGAGAGCAATCTAGCTCAAGAGCAAATCTTCCTATCTTGTCTGTTCAAAATGGCGTGTTTAAATTTCTGCCAGTGATTGATTGGACTAATAAAGATGTGCACCATTATTTGCAAGCTAATCAGCTTAGCTACCATCCTTTGCGAGACGAGGGGTATTTATCCGTTGGAGATACACATACATCTAAAAGGTGGGAACCCGGAATGAGTGAGGAAGAGACTCGATTTTTCGGATTAAAAAGAGAATGTGGCCTTCATGACGATAATTCAGAGCAAAATGGCTCTGGCATTTAACTAGCTGTCATATTCACGAGTAAATAAAGTCGGATTTCCGGCTTTATTTATATATGTAGCGCTGCAAGAAAGAACAACTCTGTGGATAACTTGTGTTTTAGTGGGTACAAATAAGTATAAATAACACGTTGAGTGAAAATGAAACGCTTAAGCTCTGTTTTTACATTTTTTATGAAAAAGAGCTTGCCAATGTGATCGTTATCTCTATAATGCGACCTCACTGACACGGCAGAGCCCACAAGGGTTCAAGCGCAATGTCAGTTAGGCTTCTAGCTTAAAAAGATAATTTGAAAAAGTGTTTGACACTCTCGTTTATCTCGCTAGAATAGCCCTCCTCTTCAAAGGAAGCTTAGCAACTTAGAAGTGAAGCTCTTTAACAATTTAGACCTATCAATCTGTGTGGGCACTCGTTGATGATAATCACTAGTTTCGTACTGTTTGGTTTCGCTTTTTAAAGCGAAAGTAAATTAAGTCGAAACAAAAGATATCAATGAACTGAGTGACCAATACAAGTTCTTAGAACTTGGCACAGTCAATTCATTATCATTCTGTTGGAATGATAATAGCTTTAGAATTACATGTTCACGTTCCTTTTTCGAAAAGAGCGAATGAATATTAGTTTTGAAGTCAGTATTCATTGAGCCGCATCTTAGGATGCAAAAAACTTTAATTGAAGAGTTTGATCATGGCTCAGATTGAACGCTGGCGGCAGGCCTAACACATGCAAGTCGAGCGGAAACGAGAAGTAGCTTGCTACTTCGGCGTCGAGC
>NZ_JAKJTJ010000038.1:0-34870 GCF_050337905.1 Vibrio clamense
AGACTAGAACGTTGATAGGCAGGGTGTGTAAGTGCTGCGAGGCATTGAGCTAACCTGTACTAATTGCCCGTGAGGCTTAACCATACAACACCCAAGGGGTTTTGATGGACTCGATATATACAGACAAACTTGAATGAGTTTAGAGATAACTTTTAAATATAGCTTTCCAGATTACTTTTCTGAAAGAAAATCAGAGAAGAAAGAATTTGCTTGGCGACCATAGCGTTGCGGACCCACCTGATTCCATGCCGAACTCAGAAGTGAAACGCAGTAGCGCCGATGGTAGTGTGGGGTTTCCCCATGTGAGAGTAGGACATCGCCAGGCTCTAATTAAGTTTTTAGATTTATCTTTGTATTAAAGGATATCTAAAAGCAAAAACTAAATAATAAGCATCTTAGATAAGACTTATATTTAGTAACAATTTGTGGAGGGATGGCTGAGTGGTCGAAAGCACCGGTCTTGAAAACCGGCAACCGTTAATAGCGGTTCTAGGGTTCAAATCCCTATCCCTCCACCACTTATTTAAAAAGCCCTAATCGAAAGATTAGGGCTTTTTTACATCTGTACATTCAAGACACTAGCAAGCTAGTGCCTTAGTTTCTCTAGTGAAACCGCTAAAACTTACCACTTGTGACAACTGTAACTTTTAAAATCTCACCATAATTCGAGTGAATATATTGGAGGGAATATCTATTTAATCAGTTTCTTCCCACCCCAAAAAGTAACGTTATTTCTATTTATTCAAGTATGAGTTGTCTTGATTCTTTTCATATGTAGGAGTAACATTTCAATGAGCTGAGATTCTAATCTAGCTCAGGTGATGGATTTCCACCTTTAACCGCTCAATTAATGAGATAATGATTCCTACTATAACGTATACCCCAATTAGATGACTCTGATTGACACGGGAAAGATCCGTCTATAGTAGGTCGATTGTTATTTCACTCTCCCTCTAAGATTGACTATCCTTTTGATTCACTATTATTAAAAGATAAATAATATGTCACACCCACTTAGTCGAAATCCTCAAAATTTATATCAAGTATTACGCTGGTCACTCCTCGTTCTTCCTGTTGCTTTGCTTGTCGGTTCATTCAATGCCTTTTTTTTATGGTTGTTAAGTGAGGCGACGCTCGCACGAATTGATAACCCCTGGTTGATTTATTTACTGCCTATTTCAGGCTTAGCTATCGTTTATAGCTACCGAAACTGGGGAAAGAACTCCGCTGGAGGTAATAACCTTATCATGGATGAGATTCATCAAGCAGGTGAAGGCGTACCGGTTAGAATGGGACCACTTGTCCTATTTACTACTGTTATTACGCATCTCTTTGGTGGCTCTGCAGGCCGTGAAGGGACGGCTGTTCAAATCGGTGGAGCAACGACTGATTGGTTATCTAAAGTATTTAAGCTGTCTGAACAAGATAGAAAAATGATGCTTACAGCGGGTGTCGCTGCTGGTTTTGCATCAATTTTTGGAACTCCGTTTACAGGAGCGATTTTTGCTCTAGAAGTTCTATTTATTGGGCGAATTAAATTCAATGCGATAATACCAGCGTTACTAGCGGCAATATTAGCGAATGTTGTGGCATCCGCTTGGGGAGCTCACCATACTCATTACTTGATTAGCTTTGATCAAGTGAGCACACTCTTTGGTCATAATATCGATATTGATATCGTGCTTATGGGCAAAGTTATCATTGCATCTGTTGGGTTTGGATTGGCAGGATACTTATTTGGAGAGTTGACTCACGGGTTGAAAGATTTGTTCAATGCGGTGTTAAAGAACCCTTACCTTATCGTTGTTGTCGGTGGGGTCATTGTCATTATTCTAGCGCAGTTGTTGGGGAACTATGACTATATTGGTATTGGTGTCTATCCTAGTCGCGAAGGTGGTGTCAGTATTACCTCTGCTTTCTCAGCAGGAGGGGCTGAGTGGTATAGCTGGATAGTTAAATTATTACTTACAGCAATCACACTCGCTGCGGGTTATAAAGGCGGGGAAGTTACTCCGCTGTTCTTTGTTGGAGCTACATTAGGTAACTTTCTTGCGTGGGTCATGGGAGCGCCTGTGGACCTGTTCGCTGCTTTGGGCTTCTTAGCTGTTTTTGCGGCTGCGACGAATACTCCTTTAGCCTGCACAATTATGGGTGTTGAGCTGTTTGGTGGTGAGTATCTGCCTTATTTTGCCCTTGCATGCTATACAGCATATTATTTTAGTGGCCATACTGGTATCTATTCATCACAGCGTGTCGCCGTTTCAAAGACATTAAAACACGGTAGAGATCATGATGGGTCGAATAAAATTGGTTCATATCGTGAGCATAAATTGTCTCACTTAAAACGTCTGAGTAAGACGTTAGCGAATCGAAAAAAATAGTTTCACGTGGAACACATCACATTTTCTAGTGACACTAGCTGTTGTGGTGTGTTCTTCATTTCAATTAGCCCATGGATTCCCTATACTCCGACTGCTCAATATTTAATTAAAGATATTGAATGGAACTTGTCGGAGTGCTTAGTACTTACACATAAAGTACGAGCTGAGACCGCAATGCGGGATCCGTGGAACCTGATTAGGTTAATACCTACGAAGGGAACAAGAGAAAACCTAACCTTAGGTTGAGAGTTGTATTGCATACTTCTTATATTTCTAAATATATTGATAATCTGCAATATGAGCCTTGAAACTATGGCCTCTTGCTACACAATCCGACAAGCAATTATCCCAGTTATTACGAGGAATTTGCTATGTCGTCAAGTCGAAAAACATCGCGTCTTAATGCGAAATCAAACATTGCTTCACTATCTGTTCAGCCATATCCCAACTCAAAAAAAACATACATCAACGGATCGCGTCCAGACATCCGTGTACCTATGCGAGAAATATCTCTTGCGGACAGCCTCATTGGAGGTTCGAAGGAGTCTCCGCTGTATGCATCGAACGAGCCTATACAAGTTTATGACACGTCAGGTTCATACACTGACTCAAGCCATAATGTGAATGTCTATTCTGGTCTACCTAAGATAAGAGATGCGTGGATAGAAGAGCGTGCTGATACTGAGCTCTTAGAAGGTGTTAGTTCAGTCTACTCGAAAGGGCGACTAGAAGATGAAACACTGAATGATCTGAGATATGGGAACTTGCCAAGTATACGCCGTGCCGCAGCAAACCAGTGTGTGACACAATTGCATTACGCACGTAAAGGCATTATCACCCCAGAGATGGAATTCATTGCGATTCGAGAAAACATGGGCCGACAGAAATTCTCTGATGGCCAGTTAAATCACCAACATGCAGGGCACAGCTTTGGTGCTAACTTACCCAAAGAAATCACACCTGAATTTGTGCGTAAAGAGGTTGCTGAAGGTCGAGCGATTATTCCTTCAAATATCAACCACCCAGAATCCGAGCCAATGATCATTGGTCGAAACTTTCTTGTTAAGGTAAACGCCAATATAGGTAACTCATCAGTGAGTTCATCGATAGAAGAAGAAGTTGAAAAACTGATTTGGGCAACTCGATGGGGGGCTGATACTGTCATGGATCTCTCCACTGGTCGAAACATTCATGAGACACGTGAATGGATACTAAGAAACAGCCCTGTACCTATTGGCACCGTTCCAATGTACCAAGCGCTAGAAAAAGTGAATGGCATTGCTGAAAACCTTAATTGGGAGGTGATGCGGGATACATTAATTGAGCAAGCTGAGCAGGGCGTTGATTACTTCACCATCCATGCGGGTTTGCTTCTTCGTTATGTGCCTATGACCGCTAAACGTGTTACAGGCATTGTTTCGCGCGGTGGTTCAATCATCGCTAAGTGGTGTTTAGCGCATCATCAGGAGAGTTTCCTCTATACTCATTTTCGTGAAATTTGCGAGATTTGCGCCAAGTACGATGTTGCTCTTTCTCTCGGAGATGGTTTACGACCGGGTTCTATCGCTGATGCAAATGATGAAGCACAGTTCTCTGAATTAAAAACATTAGGTGAGTTAACTAAAGTTGCATGGGAATACGATGTACAAGTAATTATTGAAGGCCCCGGACACATTCCAATGCACATGATTAAAGAGAATATGGACGTGCAATTGGAGCACTGTCATGAAGCGCCATTTTATACATTGGGGCCACTGACTACTGACATTGCACCAGGTTATGATCACATCACTTCAGGTATTGGTGCTGCAATGATAGGTTGGTATGGCTGTGCGATGCTCTGTTATGTCACCCCGAAGGAACACCTTGGTCTACCAAATAAAGAAGATGTCAAAACAGGGATGATTACTTACAAGCTTGCCGCACATGCTGCCGATCTTGCTAAGGGGCATCCTGGGGCTCAAATTCGTGATAACGCGTTATCGAAAGCTCGATTCGAATTTCGCTGGGAAGATCAGTTTAACCTAGCACTCGATCCCGAAACCGCACGAGCATTTCATGACGAAACCTTACCCCAAGAGTCGGGAAAAGTAGCGCATTTCTGTTCAATGTGCGGCCCTAAATTTTGCTCGATGAAGATATCTCAAGAAGTCCGAGAATATGCGAAAGACACCAAGCAGGTAGCGGCAGATCAAGCAATTGACATCAAGATGCTGAATGATCCTTTAGAAGGCATGCGTCAAAAATCACACGAGTTTCTATCTTCAGGTTCTGAGTTGTATCACCCTATATCTTCAGCTCAACCTAACACAAGTAAGAAAGTGATTGTGGAGGAGGAGTAAGCATGAAATTGCAAATTCCTGCTCAGCACGTTGAGTTAACAGGGAAGGTGCAGCGATGTTTGCTGATAGCTGAACAGCATGGGTTCAGTATTGGGGATATCGAGTTGGGTGTTAGCCAAACTCGTACCTTCCGACTTTTATCCGATGATATGAATGTTGAATTTGCTCTAACCAGTGCCTTGAAGCCTGTAGAAAGAGCAACTCATATACTCAAATTTGTGTTGGATTACGACTCGCAACCATCGTTGTTTGACGCAACGAATCTTCTCGTCGAAAAGCCATCTGTCATCTTTATTGGTAGTTTTCACGAAAATCAGGCTGTTGATATTTGGCGATGTGGCGACGAAATTCGCAGTCAAACCGCTTCTGATAAACAAAAAGACTTACGTGATGAAGGTAAAGGAACTCATTCTACTTTGGAAAGTCACCTTGCTTGGTTGATTACATCGTTATGTTTAGGCTTTCCAATTGAAGACGCGCTTGTTCTGGCGAGAGCGAGTATCTCCGTAAAAGCAGATTCAGATATTTATGATGTTTCACGTGAAACATGGCCAGTCGATTTTAGTACCTTTCCTGTACCTGCTCTGATGCCGAGTAAGCTCAATGCTGAACTGAAACCATCACAAGCTGATACATTGCACCAGTCTCAACCTATCTCACCTGTAGCCTTTAAGGCATTGAGGAAAGATAGCTTAGGTTTGTACCCGGTCGTGAGCAATGCCGAATGGATTGAAAAGTTACTATTACTTGGTATTAAAACCATTCAACTCAGAGTTAAAGACCCATCAACGGCCGATTTAGAAGAGCAGATCGTTCAAGCTATTCGACTCGGAGAAAAATATCAGGCTCAGGTATTCATCAATGACTATTGGGAGCTTGCTATCAAGCATGGTGCTTTTGGTGTGCACTTAGGACAAGAGGACATCGAAACTGCCGACTTACAGAAGATTGCCACAAGCGGAATGTGTTTAGGTGTTTCCACGCACGGGTATCATGAACTGCTCCGCATTAGCCAACTGTCACCAAGTTACATTGCACTAGGGCATATTTTCCCAACCACGACGAAACAAATGCCATCTAAACCTCAAGGCCTTACGAGGTTGAAACTGTATCAAGGTTTGATTAATCAGATGAATGATAACTCTCAGGAGTCCGGTATACCGACAGTAGCGATTGGTGGTATTGATTTATCGACCGCAAGCATGGTCTGGTCGTGTGGGGTTTCAAGCCTAGCGGTGGTTCGAGCGATAACCCTATCAACGAATCCAAGGGAAACCATTGCAGACTTCAACAATATTATGAATGCCTACCAAGAGCGTACAGAGGAGGTTTTATGCTAAGTCCTTCTCTTACTGACCAACAATTTTTACGCTATCAGCGACAGATATCACTGCCTGAGATACAAGAAATAGGGCAATCAAAATTAAATAAAGCGTCAGTACTTATTGTGGGGTGTGGTGGCTTGGGTTCTGCTTCAGCCCTTTATCTCTCAGCTTCTGGGGTTGGACAACTCGTCATCGCAGATGGTGATACGGTCGAGAGTTCTAATTTACAACGACAGGTCATCTATCAAGAAAATGATATTGGCAGCAAGAAAGTCATCGCGATGAAGCGCCAACTATCGGCGTTGAACTCTGATACCAAGGTTCGGGTTGTGGATGCTCTTCTTGATGGTCAGAAATTGGATATAGAAGTGATGATGGCGGATATTGTCGTCGATTGCAGTGACAATATAGAAACTAGACAGGGAATAAACCTGGCTTGTTATCAGCATAAAACGCCACTGGTATCAGGCTCTGCGATTGGTTGGAAAGGGCAGCTAACAACATTTAGCTATCAAAACGGTACCCCTTGCTACCATTGCCTGTTTCCCTATCAGAACCTTCCTCAAGCCAGTAGCTGCAATGAACTGGGGATTATGGGGCCAGTAGTTGGCGTCATAGGCAACCTTCAAGCGCTGCAAGTTATCAAGCTGCTTACTCAGTCTTGCCGAATCAATTTCGGAGAAATACACCTGTTTGATGGGCTGGAGCTAAGCTGGGAAACATTAACGTTCAGCCAAGACTCCGATTGCTCTGTTTGCCAAGTGGCAACTCCGTCAGTTCAACAACATCATATAAAGGAATAATAAGTTGATGATCAATCTAACACTCAATAATAGGCCAATCACTATTGAGTCATGTCAGACACTCTCTTGGCTGCTTAATGATCTAGGTTTGAAGACAGAAGGCTGCGCGGTTGCTGTGAATGAGAGCATTATTGCAAAGCCACAATGGCAGCATTTCACATTTAATGACGGCGATTCAATCTCGCTGTTTCAAGCTATTGCTGGAGGCTAATAATGCTTACTATTGCAGGAAAAAAATTTCGTTCTCGTCTTTTTACCGGAACTGGAAAATTCGCAAGTAATGAATTGATGACGCAAGCGATACTACAATCTGAATCTGAGTTGGCAACTATGGCGCTTAAAAGAGTCGATATTAATGACCAGTCAGACAATATTCTCCAGCCATTAACGCAGTCTGGAATTAACCTTCTCCCCAACACTTCGGGAGCTAAAACCGCGCGGGATGCCGTTTATGCTGCTCATCTTGCAAGAGAGGCTCTTGGTACAAACTGGTTAAAGTTGGAGATACACCCAGATCCTAAATATCTAATGCCAGATCCTATTGAAACATTGAAGGCCGCAGAGCAACTCGTCGATGATGGATTTGTTGTGCTGCCTTACTGTCATGCCGACCCTGTATTGTGTAAGCGGCTTGAAGAGGTAGGTTGTGCGGCAGTGATGCCGTTAGGCGCGCCAATTGGGTCAAATAAAGGGATCGCATCGAAGGATTTTCTGGAGATTATTATCGATCAAGCCAACGTACCTGTTGTAGTTGACGCTGGCATTGGCGCTCCATCTCATGCTGCACTGGCGATGGAAATGGGTGCGGATGCTGTTCTTGTGAATACCGCTATAGCTTCCTCTCCAAATCCTATCCAGATGGCAATCGCATTTAAGCTGGCAGTAGAGTCAGGTCGGTTGGCTTATGAATCAGGTCTGGCAGGAGTTGTGAAACAAGCTGTTGGGTCAAGTCCGTTAACCTCGTTTCTAGATTCAGTTTAGGGGCGATAATGAGCTTTGTTGATGAATTTAAAAAACTGAAGTGGGATGACGTCAGACTGTCTATTTATGCTAAGACTGCTGCCGATGTTGAGCTGGCGTTGAGTAAACCAAAATGTACATTAGAGGACTTTAAAGCCTTAATCTCTCCTGCTGCGGAACCTTACTTAGAGCTGATGGCACAACGCTCACAGGCTATGACTCGGCAGAGATTTGGTAATACCATCTCCTTTTATATACCTCTTTACCTGTCAAACTTATGCGCGAATGCTTGTACCTATTGTGGGTTCTCCATGGAGAATCGAATAAAGCGTAAAACACTCGATAGGAAAGAGATAGCTGAAGAAGTTGAAGCGATTAAGCAGATGAATTTCGATAGTGTCCTGTTAGTGACAGGAGAGCATGAATCGAAAGTTGGGATGAACTATTTTCGCAAAACGTTACCTGAGATTAAAGAGCGATTTAGTTATGTGGCAATGGAAGTTCAACCTCTAGAGTGGCAACAATATGCTGAGCTCAAATCTCTGGGCTTAGATGCGGTCATGGTATACCAAGAAACCTATCACCCTAGCACCTACTCACAACACCATCTTCGAGGAAACAAAACTGACTTTCAGTTTAGGCTTGAAACCCCAGATCGGCTGGCAAGGGCTGGCATAGATAAAGTGGGTATTGGTGCATTGATTGGTTTGGAAGAGTGGAGAACTGACTGTTTCTTTACTGCTGCTCATTTAGAGTATCTGGAGAGAAAATACTGGAAGACTCGTTACTCGATTTCATTTCCTCGATTAAGGCCATGTGAAGGCGCATTGCAACCAAAGTCTGTGATGACAGATAAACAGTTGGTTCAATTAATATGTG
The DNA here is from genome assembly GCF_050337905.1 of Vibrio clamense. Taxonomy (NCBI): domain Bacteria; kingdom Pseudomonadati; phylum Pseudomonadota; class Gammaproteobacteria; order Vibrionales; family Vibrionaceae; genus Vibrio; species Vibrio clamense. The sequence continues at coordinate 8,691 of NZ_JAKJTJ010000038.1, forward strand.
CGTATCGAATACTGAACCCTGAAGTGGAGCTTTCTCTATCGACGCGGGAATCCGCAGTGTTTAGAGATAATGTTATCCCTCTGGGCATTACCAGTATTTCAGCCGCTTCAAAAACACAGCCAGGAGGCTATGCGAACCCGGCAGTGGAGTTGGAGCAATTTTCTATCAGTGATGAACGCAGTGCCGAAGACGTTGCAAAATCAGTGCGGTCTATTGGGCTTGAACCGGTTTGGAAGGATTGGGATAAAGCTTATTCAGGCTAATGAAACGTTCACTAATCTTCATTCTCCAAAAGGTTTCACGTGAAACATAAGAGCCCGAAAGGATTACCCATTTGGGGCTCTTTATATATTGGTATGAGTGGTTAACCGTTGTTATGGCTTAATGGTGCGGTTGTTTGTTGTAGCCACTCTTTTACATCACCTTCAACCAGAGGGCTCACGTCATCCCATACTGTTTGATGGTACTGGTTAAGCCATGCAAGTTCAGGACGAGTCAACATATCGACATTAATGTTTCGTTTGTCGATTGGACAGCGAGTTAAAGACTCAAATGCAAGAACAGAGAAGTCACCTTGTGTTTCAACTTCCTGCACTAACTCTAGGTTTTCAATTCGAATCCCAAACTCTTCTGCTCGGTAGTAGCCAGGTTCGTTAGAAAGTACCATGCCTTTCATTAACGCGACTGGAATCATTTTTTTAGAAATACTTTGTGGGCCTTCGTGCACACTTAAGAAGTGTCCAACACCGTGACCGGTACCGTGATCATAATCGAATCCATCCGCCCATAAGTGTTGACGAGCTAATACATCAAGGTGGCAACCAAATGTCCCTTTAGGGAAGCGAGCACGAGCGATACCAATATGGCCCTTTAGTACTAAAGTAAACTGTTGAATCATTTCAGCAGTAGGTTGGCCAATCGCAATAGTACGTGTGATATCTGTTGTACCATCTAAGTACTGGCCACCTGAATCAACCAAATACAAGGTGTTCATTTCTAGTTGACCTGGTTCAGGTTGATTCTCATGATTGTAATGACACATTGCCGCGTTGCCGCCAGCAGCCGAAATCGTATCGAAACTTAAATCCATTAATGTTGGGTCTTGTTGGCGAAAGCTTTGAACCTTATCTGCTAGCTCAGCTTCGTTATGCAGTTTGCCTGCTGCTACTTCAGCGTCAATCCAAGATAGGAATTTTGCCATCGCCGCACCATCACGAATGTGACAAGCTTTCATTCCCGCAATCTCAACATCATTTTTTTGTGCTTTCGGTAGCAGGCATGGGTCGGCAGCTTCAATGATAATGGCATCGGCATTTTGCAGAGCAAGGGTAAACCAAGCATTACTGGTCGCAGGATCCACGCTGACATGTTTGCCTTTTAAACCATCAAGGCAATGCTTAAGGTTATCTGGGTGGTGGACACGAACATCAGAACCAACATGTTCGATGAACTCACTGACAACGCGTGCAGGGTCTAAAAAGAAATCTACACTCGCATCGCGGTGAATAATGGCATGTGAGAGCAAGACCGGTAGTCGAGAAACATCAAGACCACGAATATTCAAAAGCCAGCAGATCGAATCAAGCTCGGTTAGAACGGCAGCATCCGCTTGGTTGCTTTCAATAATTTCAGCAATCTCTTTGCGTTTAGATTCGCAAGATTGGCCCACTTTATCGGTTGGCATTAAACGCATCTCAGATACAACAGGTTGCGGTCTGTCTTTCCATGCTAACTCTATCGGATTCTCATCAATAGCCGATAGGGCGTAATTTGAACCTAATTGAGATTGTGCTGATTTCATCCAAGCAGCGGTATGCATTCGAGGGTCAAATGCAATGCGGCTTCCATGAGGAAGGCTGTCCGTAATCCAGTTTAGAGCTGGCTCATCAATCAAGTGACGATATTCAAATAATTCAGCGGGAACTTGCTTGCGAACTTGAACCGTGTAACGACCATCGACAAAAATAGCGGATTTTTCTTTGGTGATAACCGCCGCGCCAGCAGAACCTGTAAAGCCTGTTAGCCAATGAAGTCGTTCATTATGAGCAGGTACGTATTCACCTAAATACTCATCTTCGTGAGGAACGATAATTGCGTCGAAGTCATTGGCAATCAGCCATCCACGAATGGCATCCACTCGTTCAGAAATCATGTTTTGCATTTCTCTTTATCCTTATTGGTAGGAGTCCCTTACTCTCGCTCCTGTCATGCAAGCGCATTTGGACTATTAGGGCAATAAGCTAGCGCTTTTACTCTCTGGCTGCAATTCCTCTGCATGATATTTATCTAAGATGTAAGGTTTTATCTTTGATTATATTTCGTAACCAGTTCAATGCTGGGTCATTCTCTCTGTCTCTATGCCAAAACAGAGTGTATGCCATAGGAGGGAATTCCATCGGTAGAGGCAGAACCACTAGATCCATCTGTTTGGCTATCCAATCGTTGAAATGACTCGGTGCGGTGAAAATAAAGTCGGTATAAGTACATAAGCTCGCGGCACTATTAAAGTCGGGAACCGTGATGGCAATATCACGCTCTTTGCCAATATCGGCTAAGCGATAGTCAAGAAGCCAACGATCGTTACCATCGCATCGAACTTGTACATGACGAAGGGATAAGTAACTCGCCATGTTCCAGGGTTGCTGAAGTATTGGATGATCTCGACGAACAATGCATTTTTGTTCATCACGATAGATCTCCTGCTCACAAATATTGCTTGGAGGCAGCATGGTGAGCTTAGCATCATTGATATCGATATCCTTACCCGTGATACCAAAATCCAATTCACCAATTTGTAGCTTACTGAATGTATCTTCTGCCCATGAATGGGTGCTGATGTTGATGTTCGGTGCTTGCTTGAAAATGGCGGGCAAGAAATGGGGAAGAATCAGCGGATAGACACTTTCCACTGCCGCAATATGAAATCGATATTCACTGGTTGCAGGCTCGAAACTTTCCGGTTGAGTGATGAGCTCCAGTTGGTTTATCAATATGTCGAGCTTAGGCTTCAAGAATAATGATTTTGGTGTTGGCCTTAATCCGTGCGCATGTCGAATGAAAAGAGGGTCATCAAATTGCTCTCTTAGCTTTGCCAGTGATTTACTGACCGCGGATTGGCTTAAACATAAACGGTGGGCCGATCTCGTTACACTGAGCTCCTCAATAAGGACATTGAGACAAACCAACAAGTTGAGATCAATTCGCGCCAACTTTCCTAGATCCATAATCAAATTTCCATTTTGGAATAATACGCATGAGTATATGCCATTATGATTCATATCTGTAATTCTCTATGATGGCGGCACATTCGACATGATTGGAGAGAGTCGTGCAAAACCTGACCCCACAAAGAAACAGCAAAATGCAAATGGCATTACTGACAATGTTAGTGCTTTTTAGTCCGTTAGCGATTGATATCTATTTACCAGCACTACCTCTGATCTCAGAAACGTTTCACGTGGAACACGCTCTTTCACAAGACACAATCACATACTTCTTATTTGCGATGGGTATTGGTCAGCTGTTTGCTGGGCCTTTGGCAGATAAAATAGGACGTCGAACTGTTGCATTAGGGGGAATTAGTATTTACGCGATGAGTGCTTGCTTGGCGTGGGCCGCTCAAAGCATAGAGTGGATGCTAGTCGCTCGGCTGCTACAAGGCTTCGGTGCGTGCGCGACATCGGTAGCAGCATTTGCAACAGTTCGCGACATTTTTGGACCGAAGAAAAGTGGAAAAATGATCAGCTACCTAAATGGCGCGATCTGCTTTATTCCTGCTTTGGCTCCAATTCTTGGCAGTTGGTTAACTCAGCAATTTGGTTGGCGATCCAACTTCAGCTTCATGGCGGGCTTTGCTGTTCTTGCTGGTTTGGCTATTTTGTTGAAGATGAAAGAGACGAACCCTGCAACAGAAAAGCAGGCGGTATTTAAGCTTTCTCGTTATTGGGCTGTATTGAAAACACCAACATTTATCTTCCACGCTTCTCTGTGCATGTTAGCGATGTCAGTGATCCTTGCTTACGTTACCTCTGCTCCTGTTGTGCTCATGGAGAAACTTGGACTAAGCATGAATGAGTTTACGTATTGGTTTGGTATTAATGCGGCAATTAATATTGCAGCGGCTTTCTCTGCTCCAAAATTTATGGACAAATTTGGTACTCATAAAACGCTATTGGTTGGAATATCAACGTTAACTATTGCTGGTCTCGTGATGTTCTTGCTTGCGGAACAAGCGACAGCCTTCTCATTTATGTTTCCAATTTTTATGTCTTCTGTTGGTTTTGCTTGGATTTTAGGCGCATCAGCAGGCAAAGCTCTCGAACCGTTTGGGGATAAAGCGGGAACGGCGGCGGCACTGCTAGGTCTGTTTCAAATGAGTGGTTCTGGTTTTATTGTTGGCTCAATGCAAAGGTTATCACTAGAACCGCAAATGATGATTGCCCTGCAAATGTGGTTAATTGCACCTGCATTGTTGATTCTATTTTCTAAAGCGGGTCGTGATTGGCATTATGCTGAAGCTTAGTGATGACGAGCGGCAATTATCCTTATATTGGTTGTTTTCCTAATACCTAAACAAGTGTATATTTGTCGTTCAAATAATCGTGTCTCACACAGCGGAAACTAGAAACTAATGTCGTTAACAACCTATGAAATGGCTCGCGTCCTAGAGCAAATGGAAGAGTCGCCTGAAAAGGTTATGTTCGGTAAGTTACTCAGTGAATTAGGCAATCAAAGCGAAGAGCGTATTCGTAGCGCAGCTAAGCAAGTGCCACTTCATACACTGCGCGATATCATTTATCAATTTCAGCAAGTGGCTGAATCTCGCAAAGGTGAGCAGGTTGGTTTGTTAGCGAAAGAGCTAGCAGAACAAGGTATTTCTGCTGACGAATTGAAAGATTTTATTGAGCAATCAAAGCGAAAATAACGCTTATCTGAATAAAATAAAAAAGCGCGATCATTATGGTCGCGCTTTTTTTAGGTTTGTGTAAAGGTTAGCGAGTCAGCTTCATCTTTAGATACTTGTCAGCAGAAAGTGGACCTGGGCCCCATACCACTACAATTAAAATCATCAATCCCCATAATTGGTGATCAAAGAAACCTTGCTCCCATAGAACAGGATAAGACACCACGGCGATAATGTTGAATACAAATAGAATGGCCGCCATTGGTCGAGTGAGTAATCCCAATGCTAAAAATATGGGGAGGATCAATTCTGCAGCGGTTCCCATATAAGCCGCAAGCTCCCAAGGTATCAGTGGAACTTGATATTCCAACTCGAAGAGATACAGCGTGCTATCCCAAGTCGCGATCTTTGTGAGTCCTGAATTGAAGAATACCCACGCGACCCAAAGCCGGCAAAAGAGCAGCAATAATGGGACGAAACCACATTGAGCCTTTGCGACTAAATCATCGTATATTTCTATCCATCTTGATATTGAATTGAGCATAATGGTTATCCTTATTATTGTGTGGCTGTTCTACTCGCTTGCTAACAAATCAAATCCCGTGATGGTGGATAGGGCAACTAAGTTATTTAGCTGCGAGAGAGAGTCGGGAGAGATTTGTCCCAAAGGTAGCCCCGCTTTTAAATCTAAAACAAGCTGGTAGCTCATCTCTGAAAGTGGTGAGAGTTGAATTTCACCTTGAGCGTTGCACCACATCATTCCAGATTGTGGGGTGTGTATTTCTAGTCCATCAAAATCATTGTTTTGGATAGCATCTTGAAGAGAAAAAAGCGCATAGCAGGAATTGAAACTGATCAGTGACGGCTCAAGCTGCAATTGAATATTGGGCTGTTGCTGTTCTGATATACTCGCGAGTTGCTCAAGCGTATGAGTAGGATGTGAACATGAGATCGCAAAGCGTTGCTGAGCAATATCGATGCTCCATTCGAAACGAGCCACTTCAGGCAAATAGGGCGCGGCCTCTATTACCGTAGAAAACTGAGTGATTGTGGAATCAAAACCTTGACCATAGGCAGTGACATCTCCTTCTAATAATGGATTAGTTAGGACATGCTGACGCGCGAGCTGCTGAAAACATTCATCACCGACAAGAGAAAATACCATCGGATAGGTAGCTTCAAGTACTTCACTTAAGCTGATAATGAAATTATTACGATAGATCTGAATACGCTGTTGTGAGGTAAAGTGATCGCTATTGATGTCACAATCATCACCTGAAGAGTGGTGATTCAGAGCATTGGCAAAATTATGTTGAATTTCAGCTAATGAAAGATTCATGACACCTTCCTTGTTTCCTGCTGGTGGAAAAGGATCTGACTCGCTTTCGTGGCTTCATCTAACAACACTTGTGGTTCTGGAATGTCTAAATCCCACTCAATTAAGGTGTGACGCTCTCCGTGCTGGGTTGTCCATGAATTAAAGAGTGCCCACACTTCATCACTGACTGGCTTACTGTGAGTATCTATCCATATTTCACCTTGCTCTAATTGTTTGATGGTGAAGCCTGCAAGGTGGATCTCATCAACAGCATGTGCAGGTATTCCTTCTAGATAAGTGTCACAACTAAAGCCATGATTGAAAGCGGAGACATGGATGTTGTTGAAATCGAGAAGCAGTCGGCAATCGGTTCTTTTTTGCACTTCACTCAGAAAGTCCCACTCACTAATGGTTGAGTGGTTGAACTTCAAATAACTGGAAGGATTTTCGATTAGCAGTGGACGCTTAATTGAATCTTGCACTTCAAGTACATTACGGCAAAAAACCTGTAACGCCTCTTCTGTGTATGGCAATGGAAGGAGATCATTAAAGTAGTGGCCGCCATTTTCGCTCCAACTCAAATGATCTGAAACTAAAATTGGATCCACTTCTGAAATAAGCGCATTAAGTTGAGCAAGGTGTGTCGAACTTACCCTTGATACAGAACCGAGAGAAAGGCCAATGCCATGACAACTTATTTGATGGTTTTGCAAAATGGAACGTAGGCTCTGTCGAGCGATTGAGTTTGGTTGAAAGTAATTTTCACTGTGTATTTCTAGCCAAGTCAGTTGCTCATGGTGCTGTTCAAAGTAGTTAAGGTGAGGCATTCGCAAACCAACCCCAACTTTTGGATGAAAAAGAGGTGAATTCACAGTGTTGGCTCTCCTAATTCTATCGTGAACTTAACGTGTTAAATTTAAAGGAGTGTTACGTTGAGCGGTAATACTCCTTTAATGGCTAGTGAAAGCGTGTTTATGAAGATTGAGTGCTTCCGCCAGCAAGTTTTCCGCATAGCCCTTTAGGAACCACAACAAATGCATCTTTTTGATGATCTTCTTTCGCTGTGCCTGCACACGAGCTCGTTTTGGTTGCACAGTCATTTTTACCTGCTTTTGTCACGCCATAGCACTTCTCTTTTTCTGCCGCGACAGCGTGAGTAGCAGTAAGCATTGTTCCACCAAGAGCCAGTAAACCAGTAACAGCAGCAGTAACAGCAAGATTAGATTTTTTCATAGTAATTCCCTCAAGACTTTATTTTAGTTTCCAATATGACAAGTTAATTGTTTGTTAATAATTTAACTTGCTTATCAAATAGGATAGGAAAGAGCGCAGAAAACTTTCATGAAATGGATGAAAAAATTTCAAATTTTTATAGGTCTTAATCTAATTCTTTGATTTTTAATCAAAAAGTGTAATGCGCTTTGGTGAATGTTTTCTGAAAATTAAAATGAATTCGGGTTATAATCTGCTCTTATGTATAAATAACCAGTAGCTGACTCTCATGATTGATGCATCTTTATTACTCGATGGCCTAAATGACAAACAGCGAGAAGCCGTAGCGGCTCCGCTAAGCAATTTACTTATCCTTGCCGGTGCGGGCAGTGGTAAAACCCGAGTGTTGGTGCATCGTATTGCTTGGTTACAGTCGATAGAGCAAGCTTCTCCGTTCTCTATCATGTCGGTAACCTTTACCAATAAAGCTGCCGCTGAAATGCGGGGTCGTATTGAAGAGTTAATGATGGGTAGCGCTTCTGGTATGTGGAATGGTACGTTCCACGGGATCTGCCACCGTATTTTAAGAGCACACTATTTAGATGCTAGATTGCCTGAAGGTTTTCAGATTTTAGATTCTGAAGATCAAGTTAGATTACTAAAGCGTTTGATTAAAGCGCAAAACTTGGATGAAAAGCAGTGGCCTGCGAAGCAAGCATCCTGGTGGATCAACGGTAAAAAAGATGAAGGGCTGCGTCCTAAACATATTGATAGTTATGGTGATCCGGTTGCGAAGACGTGGCTAAAAATTTATACCGCTTATCAAGATGCTTGTGATCGTGCAGGTTTGGTTGATTTCGCTGAAATTCTATTACGTGCACATGAACTGCTGCGCGATAAACAACATATCCGCGAGCATTATCAAGCTCGATTCAAACATATTCTGGTGGATGAGTTCCAAGATACCAACAACATTCAGTACGCGTGGCTACGCATGATGGCAGGGCCTGATTGTCGCGTGATGATTGTTGGTGATGATGATCAGTCCATTTACGGCTGGCGTGGGGCAAAAATTGAGAACATTCAGAAGTTCTTAGATGAGTTTTCTGGCGCATCAACTATTCGATTGGAGCAGAATTACCGTTCAACCAAAACCATTCTTCAAGCTGCGAATGAGTTAATCTCGAACAATACCGAGCGAATGGGTAAAGAGCTGTGGACGGATGGTAATGATGGTGAGCCAATTTCTGTCTACTCCGCTTATAACGAATTGGATGAAGCGCGTTTCACGGTCAGTAAAATTAAAGAGTGGCAAGATAAAGGCGGGATGCTGGAAGATTGTGCGATGCTCTACCGAAATAATGCTCAGTCACGAGTGTTGGAAGAGGCTTTAATTCAAGGTGGACTCGCGTATCGAATTTATGGCGGTATGCGATTCTTCGAACGATTGGAAATCAAGGATGCCTTGAGCTATCTACGTTTGATTGGTAACCGTAACGATGATGCCGCGTTTGAACGTGTGGTGAATACTCCAACTCGTGGATTAGGTGACAAGACGCTAGAAACCATTCGTTTTGCTGCTCGTGAGCGTGGGGCAACCATGTGGGAAGCCAGTACCGCATTAATTGAAGAGAAAGTATTACCAGGACGTGCGGCGACGGCATTGAGTCGATTTATCGAACTGATTGTGGCACTGGAAGACGACACCCTAGAACTGCCTTTACATGAACAAACTGACCATGTAATCAAATACTCCGGTTTATTTGCAATGTATGAGCAAGAGAAAGGAGAGAAGTCTAAGGCTCGAATTGAGAACTTGGAAGAGTTAGTCACAGCGACTCGCCAGTTCGAAAAGCCAGAAGAGGCGGATGAGATGTCGATGCTTACGGCATTTTTGACCCATGCGGCTCTAGAGTCAGGCGAAGGGCAGGCAGATGAATTTGATGATGCAGTGCAGCTAATGACCCTACACAGTGCTAAGGGACTAGAGTTTCCGATGGTATTTATGGTTGGGGTGGAAGAAGGTATGTTCCCAAGCCAGATGTCGGCAGAAGAAGCGGGGCGTTTAGAAGAAGAGCGCCGCCTATGCTATGTCGGTATGACACGTGCGATGGAGAAGTTATACATTACTTATGCTGAAACACGCCGTTTATACGGGCAAGACAAATTCCATAAACCGTCTCGATTCATTCGTGAGTTACCTGAAACCTGTTTAGATGAAGTGCGCATGAAGGCACAAGTGAGCCGACCAACAAGTTCGGGTCGATTCAGTCAGTCTGCAGTGAAAGAGAATTTTAATGAGACTGGATTTAGCTTGGGTTCACGTGTGAAGCACCCTAAATTTGGTGAAGGGACCATTATCAACTTTGAAGGAAGCGGTCCTCAAAGCCGAGTCCAAGTTGCTTTCAATGGTGAAGGTATTAAGTGGTTAGTTACTGCATATGCTCGTTTAGAGCTGTTATAGCGAGACTTACTACTGTTCGCTTGATTTTCTTGCTGCGGTAATTTGATTCTAGATTGCTAAAAAGTCACGTTGATGTGGCTTTTTTTGTTTTTGAGATTTGATAGATGGGAATATTGGCGTTTGATTATACCAATCACAGTAAGTAGATGGTCATAAAAAGCGCAGGAAAAATGCTTGAGAACAAGGCAGAAATTTTCGATAAGTAGTTATACTACAATCAAAATTTCTAACACCGTTATCGAGTATTTTAACAAGCTAGGATGACCAGTTATTTACTACGATTGGTATTAGGTTCAGATAAAGAAAAACCCCGAGAGCTTGCGCTCTTCGGGGTCGTAGTCTTACTTGCAGCAATCCAGCTACTAAAGTGCTCCATGCATCAAATCCATGATAGTGTGCTGTAATCCGTCAGCGTATTCCTTTCGTCGCCATCCTAGCGGTGTCCATGATCTTATCCTGATCTGCCAACAATCCTCGTTAGCTCGCTTCACTTGATCCTTGAGCGGTGTCCTTTACATCGTCCTGATGTTCAATCCTTTCCTCGTCCAGAGGTGTCCATTGTCTTTCCTTAGTAGCAACCATCCTAGTTACTATTGCGTCCATTCAATGTCCAATTTGCTTTCCATGCCGACTATTCATCCTGAATAATCGAATCTTCATCCTGAAGATAACCTAATCCGTGGTTGTTTCCTGTTCCGTGTCAGACTCCTTCCGACAGGGTTAATATTACGTTTTTTCTCAATCGAGACAAGATAACGAAAACGTTTTCTTTATCGATATCTTGTTCAAATAATAGACATATCTTTACTTATCAGTGCTTTAAGTTAATTGTGCTTACAAGCTCTTAGAGACAAAGCGAGTTTCACTCACGCTCTTGTAAGAGATCTCGCACAAAGACGATGCACTATGACTGAGTAAGGCTGCTGAGTGAATAAATAGCTTGGTAGAGAATTCCGCCACCAACGATTGAAAAGACCAGTCCACATAGCCCATCGATGTAGGTTGTTGCTTTGATTAGGCGCTGTTGAAGTCTATTGGTTGATAGTACCCAGGCTAAAAAAGAGAACCAAGCGAGTGATAATCCCCATAAGATCACCAGAGCGGTCCCTTTTCCGGCTAAAGACATGCCCGCAGGAATTAAGCTCGACATGAGACTAACAAAAAACACCAGTGCCTTCGGATTCAAAATATTGGTCGTCAGCCCACGCGAGAAAGCTTGTCTTTTATTACTCAATATTAAGTTTGGTTTGGTTTCTGGTTGCGATTGACCTGGATCTTGATCGTGTCGATTCTGCCAGGTGCCTTTTAAAGCATTCACACCAAGGTAAAGCAAGTAGCTCCCCCCCGCCGTTTGTAATAGAGAAAAGAGAACGGGCTGCTGGTGGACTAAATAACTTACTCCTGTGAGGCTGAGAATCGAGTGAAGTAAAATGCCGCAAGAGAGGCCAAGCGCAATATACAGACCTGTTTGTCGACCATGACGACTGGCATTTTGTACAACTAAGGCGAAATCTGGGCCGGGGCTCATGAGCGCGATAAAGTGGACGGTAGCGAGTGTTGCTAAGATGGAGAGTTCGTTCATAACGTAATTTAGACTTGTCGTGAGTGCTTTTAAGTCACGCCATCATGTCAAAATAATAAAGGAGGAGCTTGTAAATTCTAGACAGTAACTTAAATCGCCATATGAAATCTCCCCACATTGCCTAACCATGCTTCTACTCATACGAGTTCAACGCACTTCCGATGGCGGTATACCGTAGGTCTGTTTAAAAGCTTTAGTGAAATGAGCTTGGTCATAAAATCCGACTTGCTGAGCGACATCTGTCCCGCATACCCCAGATTTAATCAATTTCATCGACTGTTCCATTCGTAATCGACTTAGCCAAGCATAAGGGGCAATACCCATTTTACATTTAAAGTGGCGTTGAAACTGGCTAGGACTCAGTTGGCATAGTTGAGATAGGCTCTCTAACCGAATCGGCTGGTCTAGATTTTCCATCAGGTAATCTTTCAGTGTTAACAGGGTTTGGTTGCCTAAACCTATGATTGGATATGGTTTTATTTGAGCATAACGATCTAACATGATCGAAAATTGGTCATATGGTAAACAATCTTTAGCAAGCTGACTGAGGTTGTCTTGGATAAGTAGCTCGTGAAGGTTGCTTAATTGTGAAAAAAGCACAGGATCCGAGATGATCAGTTCAGAAAAGCTTACTATTTGTCCGTTTTGGGTAAGATCTTGTTGATCGCTAAACCAGTGTGGGGCGATCGAAAACACGCGAACTTGGTAGCCTGAATCTAATAAAGAGTGGCCGTCATGCAATTCATCAGGTGGCATGATTACCATTTGTCCATGACCAACACTGTGGTGGTTGCCTTTATAGATAAACTTCTGCTGGCCGTGAGTGATTAGCCCTATGTGGAAATCGAGATGATAGTGACGTTGGAAAGCAAATTTGTGGTAATTCGCCTGAATAAGTCCAATATCTTGATCGGCAGTCGAATAGTGAGAAATGTTATCCATAGGGAATAAAAAAGCTTGACCAAATTGATGAATATTTGATCAAGCTTAGCGGTGTCATTGCTGATTGTCTTGTAAAAACGAACACTCATCAAATGTGATTATGATTTTTTCTTTTTTCTACTACTTTTAATGCCATCAAAACTAAATACAAACAATGCTGCCCATATGAAAGCAAAAGTGATCGCTTTATCGCTGCTGAACGCTTCGTTGTAGACCAATACCGCGAGTAAAAACATTAAACTCGGTCCAATATATTGGAAAAAACCAAGTGTTGAGAGTTTCAATCGTGTCGCGGCCCCAGTAAAACACAACAAAGGTAAAGTAGTGATGGCACCTGCTGAAACGAGCAGTAGGTTAAGTGTCATAGGGTTACTTGCTAAATCTGATGTTGCGGTGTCTGCAATAAACAGTAAGTAGAAGGCTGCGATAGGTAATAAAACCAGAGTCTCAATAAATAAGCCGGTTTGAGCATCTAAACTCACTTTTTTGCGTAACAATCCATATAAACCAAAACTCATTGCAAGAGAGATGGCGATGATCGGCACTGAACCGAAAGCGATGAGCTGTATTAATACTCCCACCGCCGCGAGAGCGACAGCAAACCATTGGAGTTTTCTTAATCGCTCTCCTAGAAAGACCATTCCCAGTATCACGTTAAATAACGGATTAATGTAATAACCAAGGCTGGCGTCTAGCATTTTGTTGGCATTGACTGCTGATATAAAAATTAGCCAGTTGGCTCCAACCAATATTGAGGTAGAAACGAGGTATATCATTTTTGGCTTCGAGCGCAATGTGTCACGAACCGTTCGCCATCCGCGATTAAAATGGATCAAAAAGGCAAGTAAAAAGAATGACCAGATAATTCGATGACTGAGGATCTCTAAAGGGGAGACTTCCGCAATGGATTTGAAATAGATAGGGGCAATCCCCCAGATGGTGTAAGCGCCGATGGCGAGAAATATGCCTTGGCGAGCTCTTTGGTCTTCTTCTTGTGTCATTGAGTGCTTCTCTGGTACGAATGTACCTAGTTATAAGATTTATAAACGGAGTTGGTCAGTATAGAAGCGATAATCGTATACGCCTAACAATTTGCGGTTTTATTCACCATCATTCCCCACTACAATGTGGCGCTCACTGATTTGACGTGAATGCAATCTCAACCCCTATAGGATTTTCGATGACCGCAACCTTAACTGCTGAACAGACCCAACCCCAGCCAAGTAGCGCAAAAGATATCTTACAAGATGTTTTTGGTTACCAGAGCTTTCGTGATGGGCAGCAAGAGGTGATTGACTTGGCTATCTCTGGTCAAGATAGCTTAGTGATTATGCCGACAGGTGGTGGTAAATCTCTGTGTTATCAGATCCCAGCTTTGGTGAGAGAAGGTATTACGCTGGTGATTTCACCTTTGATCTCATTAATGAAAGACCAAGTGGATCAGCTTAAAGCCGATGGTGTCGCGGCTGAGTGTATTAACTCAACCATGTCGCGCGACGATCTGATTAGCGTTTACAACCGCATGAATTCGGGGCAGATTAAGTTAGTGTATGCTTCGCCTGAGCGAGTTTTGATGCGCGACTTTATTGATCGTTTGCATAATTTACCGTTGTCGATGATTGCAGTGGATGAAGCGCACTGTATTTCACAATGGGGCCACGATTTCAGACCTGAGTACGCACTGCTCGGTCAATTGAAACAGCAATTTTCTCATGTCCCATTTATGGCGTTAACAGCAACCGCTGATGATGCAACACGTGTCGACATTATCCATCGTTTACAACTTAATGAGCCGCATACTTATCTTGGCAGCTTTGACCGACCAAATATCCGCTATAACTTAGTCGAAAAACATAAGCCAGTTTCACAGGTGATTCGTTACCTTGATACTCAGAAAGGCAATTGCGGCATTATCTACTGCGGTAGCCGTAAAAAAGTCGAAATGCTGACGGAAAAGTTATGTAACAACCATATTCGGGCGGCGGGTTATCACGCTGGTATGGACATGGATGAGCGCGCGTATGTTCAAGAAGCTTTCCAGCGTGATGATATTCAAATTGTTGTGGCGACCGTTGCTTTTGGCATGGGAATAAATAAACCCAATGTTCGATTTGTGGTGCATTTTGATATCCCACGCAATATTGAATCTTACTATCAAGAGACAGGTCGAGCAGGGCGTGATGGCCTACCTGCTGAAGCGATGATGTTGTTCGATCCTGCTGATATTAACTGGCTCCGTCGGATGTTGGATGAAAAAGACGATGGGCCGCAGAAACAGGTCGAGAGCCATAAGCTTAATGCGATGAGTGCATTTGCCGAAGCGCAAACGTGCCGACGCCAAGTGTTGTTAAACTATTTTGGTGAATATCGAGATAAGCCGTGTGGTAACTGCGATATTTGTCTTGACCCACCGAAGCACTTTGATGCAACGGAAGAAGCGCAAAAGGCACTTTCATGCGTGTACCGAGTGAATCAAGGTTTTGGTATGGGTTATGTGGTGGAAGTGATGCGTGGGATGCAGAATATTCGTATCCGCGAAAATGGCCACGACAAATTAACGACTTATGGCATTGGTCGTGATCATAGCCATGATTACTGGATCAGTATTGTGCGTCAACTTATCCATAAAGGACTGTTGTTTCAAAACATCACCCGAAACTCGACTCTGCAACTGACGGAAGAAGCAAGGCCACTATTACGTGGTGAGATGGCGTTAGAACTTGCGGTTCCGCGTCTAGACACCGCCGTACGATCTGCCAAGGCCGATAAACTGTCTAATCGTCAATACGATAAAAAACTGTTTGCGAAGCTACGTAAGTTACGTAAAACCATCGCAGACAAAGTGGGTCTTCCTCCATATGTGGTCTTTAGTGATGCAACATTGATTGAGATGGCCGAAATGCTGCCGACCTCTTACGGTGAAATGCTGGCTGTTAATGGTGTTGGACAACGTAAACTGGAAAAATATGCCGATCCTTTCTTAGATTTAATTCAGGAGCACATTACCACTCATGGCTGATTTTGGACTGCGAGAATACCTTGCCGAAGATGGGCGTCTGCTTATCACCACACCAAGTTTCGACTTCGATACTTTTCCTTTGCTGGGGGACAAACTTGTGGGTTTACTCTCTGCTACTGTGATAGAAAAACAGTGGGATGCCGATATGCATTCATGGTTAATTGATTTTGAAGGCTGTCAGTTGTTTCTGCGCTCTGAGCATTACAGTGAATCTGTATGGTTTGAAACCTTATCGGTTCTAGAAAGCCGTGAAGAACTTGATTATTTAGCGGGACTATTTGCTCAAGGTTTTTAACTTAGAGAGTCGTCAGAGAAGGAAATACCGCGCTTAAACGTTTGCTATTTCATCATCTATTGTCGTGCTAATCGATTAATGTATAATCGCTCGCCGCTGAACATTAGAGTTTGGCGACTTTAAATAATTGGAAGAATTGTTCTTCAATTTGGGTTCCCTCAACCCCAAACCAAACTAAAAAGGTACAATATGAGTAACTTTACCCCTGCGCAACAGCGCAAAGCCCTAGCATTTTTAGTTTTGTTCCATTTAGTGATCATTGCATCAAGTAACTATTTGGTTCAGCTACCATTTACCATTTTTGGTCTGCATACCACATGGGGCGCATTCACTTTTCCGTTCATCTTTTTAGCTACCGATCTCACGGTTCGTGTGTTTGGCGCTAAACTTGCGCGTAATATTATCTTTTTGGTGATGATCCCTGCGTTAGCGGTGTCTTACTTTTTATCTGTCGTCTTCTTCGAAGGGCAGTTTCAAGGTTTTGCACAGCTAGGTGAGTTTAATTTGTTTGTGGCGCGTATTGCCATTGCAAGTTTCATGGCTTATCTGCTTGGTCAGATCCTGGATGTTCACGTATTTAATCGCCTGCGCCAAATGAAGCAGTGGTGGATAGCACCAACGTGCTCAACACTGTTTGGTAACGCATTAGATACCGTGGCTTTTTTCGCGATTGCATTCTATCAAAGTCCAGATCCATTTATGGCTGAGCATTGGACGGAAATTGCGATGGTAGACTACGGCTTCAAACTCGTGATTAGTTTAGGCTTGTTTGTACCTATGTACGGCATGCTATTGAACTACCTGACGAAAAAATTAACGGCTGTAAACCCGGAATTTAAAGTCACTGGTGTGAATGCTTAACGTTGATTGCGTTGATTGCGTTGATTGCGTTGGTTTCGTTGACTTCTTAGGCGTCTGAGAGTTAAAAGTTGTCTGAGAGTCAAAAGCCATGTGAGTGTCAAAAATAAAAAGAGCCCATCGTGATGATTGGGCTCTTTTTTTTGTCGATAATTAGGCTAGTGGCTATTTAGTAATAATAGTCAGTGGCCAACCGATATCCGTTTGACGGTTCGACTCTAATTCTAGTTCAGCGGCAGTTAATGGATTGCTGTTTAGCCATTTCTGGTCAATCGTCAATGTTAGCTTATCGCCTTTTGCAGACAGTTGAACTTGAGGTTGGAGATCGATACTACGACGATGGCTAAGTAATACCGCCAGGCGAAGCAATCGAAGTACTCGCTTACCGCTGACACTTGATAGAGCATGTTGCTCTGGAAGTGACGTTAATTGCTCGCGGTAGCGTCGAGCCACTTCTGCAATAAAGTGTTTCTGTGCTCGGGTATAACCGGGTAGATCTAAATGTTGCAAAAGGTAAGCGCTGTGCTGGCCACCTTTTTTGAAATCGATGGTTAAACCAATTTCATGTAAATTCGCAACAGTATGCAGTAGCGTTGCCGCTTGAGGTTCCTCAATCCAGCTTTCTCCGCCACATTGAGCGAGTAGAGTGCTGGCAAGAGTTGAAACTTGTTGTCCATACTGTGTATCGAGTTGGTAGCGGGCTTGTACACTACAAATGGTTCTGGCACGAATGTCAGTTTGACGCAGTTCATCAACCATTTCGTAAACCAAACCTTCACGTAATGCGCCACCTGCGAGTGTCATTGAATCGATTTCAAGCAGTTCAAATATAGCGATAAGAATAGAAAGGCCACTTGGGAAAACTAATGCTCGTTCTAAAGTTAGCCCCTCTATCTCTAATTCTTCTAAGTGATCAGCAAGCATCGCCTGTTTCTGCAATCGCTTAAGTTTGGAGTGAGTAATTACTTCGTCCATACCTTGCGCTAGCATTATTTCTTGAAGTGCTTGCACGGTTCCGCTAGCACCAACACATACATCCCAACCCAAATCTGTATACTGTTCGAGGATTGGAGCCAGTGTTGCTTTCGCTGCTTCAATAGCATTGTTGAAATTCATCTGGGTGAGCTGTCGATCTTTAAAGTGGCGTTCAAGCCAAGTAACACAGCCCATCTTTAAGCTCGTTAATGCGTTAGCTTCAAATCCTTCACCAATAATTAGCTCAGTACTCGCGCCACCAATATCAACGACTAATCGACGGCCTAAACCGCCTGAAGTATGCGCGACACCTTTATAGATAGTTGCCGCTTCTTCTTCACCTGCAATCACTTCAATGTCGTGACCTAGGATTTGGTTTGCCTTTGCTAAAAACAGATCGACATTTGTGGCGGTACGCAGCGTTGCGGTACCTACGATGCGAATGTTTTCAGTCGGAATATCTTGTAATCGTTCTGCAAAAAGACTCAAACAATCCCAGCCGCGCTGCATGGCTTCTTGGCTCAGAGCATTACTATCGTCTAAACCGGCGGCTAAACGAACCTTTCTCTTAATCTTGGCCATGGTTTGGACGCTGCCGTCTATATGACGTACAACGAGCATATGAAAGCTATTCGATCCTAGATCGATAGCGGCATAAAGCGGAGATGAAATTGTTTGGCTCATAGACGAATTAAGCTTCCTTTCTAGGGCGGTTCGAATGAGGGCGACGTTGAGAATTACGGTTCCCAGAACGTTGACCACCATTATTAGTACGACGCTGTTGAGGGTTACGAGTGCGCATACGAATTGGCGCAGGTAAATCTTCAATCAACGCTGATGCATCGTAATCCGACATTGGGATTGCGTGCTCAATGTATTCTTCGATTGCTGGAAGGTTAATGGCGTAATCTTCACAAGCAAAACTGATTGAATGACCACTTTCGCCAGCGCGGCCAGTACGGCCAATACGGTGAACGTAATCTTCACAATCATCAGGTAAATCAAAGTTAAATACATGCGTTACTTGAGGGATATGCAAACCACGAGCGGCAACATCTGTTGCAACGAGGATATCAACTTGACCTTTTGTGAACTCTTCAAGAATCTTCTCGCGTTTCTTCTGTGGTACATCACCAGTTAATAGACCCACACGGTGTCCATCGGCTGCAAGGTGTCCCCAAACTGAATCACACTTATATTTAGTGTTAGCGAAAATAATCGCACGATCCGGCCACTCTTCTTCGATTAACGTTTGTAGTAAAGCCATCTTGTGTTCATTTGAAGGGTAAAACAACTCTTCTTGAATTCGATGACCTGTTTTTTGATCCGGTTCAACAACCACATGTTCAGGGTTATGCATGTGTTCAAAGGCAAGTTCTTGTACTCGGTAAGACAAGGTTGCAGAGAAAAGCATGTTCAAACGGTCTTTAGGTTCAGGCATACGACGGAACAAAAAGCGAATGTCTTTAATGAAACCAAGATCGAACATGCGATCCGCTTCATCAAGAACAACAGCTTGAATACAGTTTAGATCAAACGCTTTTTGCTTGTAGAAATCGATAATACGTCCAGTTGTACCAATTAATACATCCACACCGTCGTCAATTTTAGCAAGCTGCTTGTCGTAGCTTTCGCCACCGTAAGCAAGTGCTGCTTTAATACCAGTCGTCGCAATGATCGACTCTGCATCGTTATAAATCTGGATCGCTAACTCACGAGTTGGCGCCATGATTATTGCACGAGGCTGGTTTGGCTTACGTCCTTCAGGCGCAGCTGTTTTTAGTAAATGGTTAAAAGTAGCAGTAAGAAACGCAAGGGTTTTACCAGTGCCCGTTTGGGCCTGGCCTGCAATGTCTTGGCCGGTGAGCAGTACCGGCAACGCCAAGGCTTGGATAGGGGTACAAAATTCGAACCCTTTTTTGTCCAATCCTTCAATGACTTGGGGGTGTAAATCCAAATCGGCGAACTTTTGCTCTGTGATATGTGTCTTTTTCATTGCTATAGAATATCAGCTTAAGCTTGCAATACGAAAGTAAATACATTCCAATAGGGCATCTATTTACTGGTTATCATCCAACCAGTTCAGAAATAAACATTGGAGTGGAAGATGAGTGATAAGATTTTGCAGCTAACTGATGACGGTTTTGAGAACGATGTGATCAAAGCTGCAGGCCCTGTACTTGTAGATTTTTGGGCGGAATGGTGTGGTCCTTGTAAGATGATTGCGCCTATTCTTGATGAGATTTCTCAAGAGTACGAAGGTAAGCTCACTATCGGTAAATTGAATATCGACCAGAATGCAGGTACTCCACCTAAATTCGGTATCCGTGGTATTCCAACGTTGCTTTTATTTAAAGATGGCGGCGTAGCAGCAACTAAAGTTGGTGCATTATCTAAAACTCAACTTAAAGAGTTTTTAGATGCAAACCTGTAAAATAGGTTAATAATTGAAAAAGAAACCGTGCATCTTAACAAATGCGCGGTTTTGTTTTTTCAAAACTAGACTAAAATAACTTTTAGTGCTAATTTATCGCACGTTAATTGAGCAAATCTCTCCTCTTGGTCGCTCCTTAGACCAAATCCATCTTAACTAGAAAACAGATCTTATTTTGACTAAACAAGTATCAACTACAATGAATCTAACAGAACTGAAGAACAGACCTGTGTCTGAGCTTGTGAAGCTTAGCGAAACATTAGGCCTTGAAAACCTAGCTCGTCTAAGAAAACAAGACATCATCTTCTCCATCCTTAAAGCACACGCTAAAGGTGGCGAAGACATATTCGGCGATGGGGTTCTGGAAATTCTTCAAGACGGCTTTGGTTTCCTACGTAGCGCAGACAGCTCCTACCTTGCTGGACCAGATGATATTTACGTATCTCCTAGCCAAATTCGCCGTTTTAACTTAAGAACTGGCGATTCAATCTCTGGAAAAATTCGTCCACCTAAAGATGGCGAGCGCTATTTTGCATTGTTGAAAGTTAACATGGTTAACCACGACAAGCCTGATAACGCACGTAATAAAATCTTATTCGAAAACTTAACACCTCTTCACGCGAACGAGCGTATGGTGATGGAAGTTGGTAATGGTGCGACAGAAGATATTACCGCTCGAATTCTTGATCTTGCCTCTCCGATTGGTAAAGGTCAGCGTGGTTTGATTGTTGCTCCGCCAAAAGCGGGTAAAACCATGCTATTGCAAAATATTGCACAGAGCATTTCTCGCAACCACCCTGAATGTGAATTGATGGTTCTACTTATCGATGAACGTCCAGAGGAAGTAACAGAAATGCAGCGCTTGGTTAAAGGTGAAGTGGTTGCTTCTACTTTTGACGAACCAGCATCTCGCCACGTACAAGTGGCAGAAATGGTGATTGAAAAAGCGAAACGTCTAGTTGAGCACAAAAAAGATGTTGTGATTTTGCTGGACTCTATCACTCGTTTAGCTCGAGCTTACAACACCGTTGTTCCTTCATCAGGTAAAGTTCTTACTGGTGGTGTTGATGCGAACGCACTACACCGTCCTAAGCGTTTCTTTGGTGCGGCTCGTAACGTAGAAGAAGGTGGTAGTTTAACTATCATCGCAACCGCGTTGGTTGATACGGGTTCTAAAATGGATGAAGTTATTTACGAAGAGTTTAAGGGTACAGGTAACATGGAACTGCACTTAAATCGTAAAATTGCAGAGAAACGTGTTTTCCCTGCTATCGACTTTAAACGTTCAGGTACTCGTCGCGAAGAGCTATTAACGAAAGCCGACGAGCTGCAGAAGATGTGGATCCTGCGTAAGATTGTTCATCCAATGAATGAAACAGACGCAATGGAATTCCTTATCGATAAGCTTGCTATGACGAAGACTAATAATGAATTCTTTGACGCGATGCGTCGTCAATAAATTTTATTGAAAATATTCGTTTATGAACGCTGCCTTTATTGGCAGCGTTTTTGTTTGCATTTCTTGTTGTTAGCCTGCAAAATGAATGCAAATGTTACAGGGAGGTTAACATGCAACAAGGAATGTTGTCGTCACTACTCCTGTCTATGTCATTAGTGTTTGGTTCTTCTGGAGCTTACGCAACGGAAATGAAACCAGTAACGGCTCAACAATGGCTTCAGGATGAGCAAATTAATACGAAAGTATCGGAACTTCTATTGCTTGTGATGCAAGATGAGGTCGAGACTCTTCGCTTTTCACTCCAACGTTTAGCTCTTCCTCAGCAGGAGGTTGCACGCTATCTCTTATTACAAAAAATTGAACATCAAAATATTAGCCTGACACCACGAATGGCTATATTTATTGAATCACAGAGCCAGTTAGTACCAA
Organism: Vibrio clamense; assembly: GCF_050337905.1. Lineage (NCBI taxonomy): Bacteria > Pseudomonadati > Pseudomonadota > Gammaproteobacteria > Vibrionales > Vibrionaceae > Vibrio > Vibrio clamense. Next base: position 30,581 of record NZ_JAKJTJ010000038.1, read on the forward strand.
CCTATCAGATCCTAGAAAGAGGTGATGGATATGAGTTTACTGTACCTGCCTTTAATTTCCCCGTGATTGCAAACCGCTTACTTCAGCACTGGAAAAAAGATCAAAACACCTTGGCTTTTGTTATTAAAGCAGAACAGAAAGAGTTGGTACTTCAAAAGTGGTTATCAGGTAGTGAACACCAAATTAAAGCACGCGAAGCTCTGTTGATTCGAGAGTTGGATGGGCTATCTGCTGAAGCGGTTGATGCTCTGGCCACACAGTTAACGCAAGGTCTTGTTATTAGTTGGTTACCATCTACCTCTGTTGTCGTTCGCTTAGCTCAGGTCAGCCGAGATGCTGATGTGTATAAAATGCTGTGGCGCATGAAAGCGGACAGTGATAGCCAATATGAACTACAGCGCCTTGCGAGCGAAGGCGATCTTTTTTCTGTTGAACAGTTGATGAGTGCGACTCAGAACCCTAGCCTTAAACAACAAGCGATTGAAAAACTCACTCAACTTCACCCTTTACCTGAAAATGTAAAAGAATTTCTGATCTCCCGAATGGGGCTTGCAGAGGAAGCTTCTATGATAGCACAAGAGTTAGTCAATCAAGGTCATCAAAGGTGGTTGCATGAATTGGTCTCTAGCAATAGGCAAGTTAAGGTGACTTCGATTCAAAAAGTTCTTTCAAATTAGCCTTACTAAAAAAGGGGGGTAGGGCTACTCTCCTTTTTGATATACTGCTTGCAGTTTAACCAGTAAATTAGAAGGCCTATGAGTTTGAAGGATTTACGCGACTTTATCGATCATCTTGAAGCAGATGGCAAACTTAAGCGCATTACTCACCCTATTGACCCACATTATGAAATGACTGAAATCAGTGATCGAACCCTACGAGCTGGTGGACCCGCATTACTGTTTGAAAACCCCATTGGTTATGAGATGCCAGTATTGACCAACCTATTTGGCACTCCTGAGCGAGTCGCGATCGGAATGGGTCGTCAAGATGTGAAAGAGTTACGTGAAGTAGGAAAACTATTGGCGTATTTGAAGGAGCCAGAGCCACCAAAAGGCTTTAAAGATGCAATAGATAAGCTACCAGTTTTCAAACAAGTCTTAAATATGCCAACGAAGAAGCTTCGTAAAGCCGCATGTCAGGAAGTGGTGTGGCAAGGTGACGACGTTGATTTAGATAAAATACCAGTGATGAGCTGCTGGGCGGGTGATGTCGCGCCTTTATTGACATGGGGGCTGACTATTACAAAAGGCCCTAACAAAAAGCGCCAAAATCTTGGGATCTATCGCCAGCAAAAAATCGCAAAAAATAAAATCATCATGCGATGGTTAGCTCACCGAGGTGGTGCTCTTGATTTACGAGATTGGATGGAGACTTATCCTGGGAAGCCCTTTCCAGTATCCATTGCATTTGGTGCTGACCCCGCAACAATATTAGGCGCGGTAACCCCTGTTCCTGATACATTATCTGAATATGCTTTCGCAGGGTTACTCCGTGGTAGTCGAACTGAGGTTGTTCAATCTATTAGCAATGACCTTGAGGTACCAGCCAGCGCGGAAATTGTGATGGAAGGTTACATTGACCCTTCCGAATTTGCCGATGAAGGCCCGTATGGGGATCATACTGGCTATTACAATGAAGTTGAACAGCACCGAGTATTCACAATCACTCACGTCACCATGCGTGAGAAACCGATTTATCACAGCACTTATACAGGGCGTCCACCAGATGAACCGGCTGTGCTTGGCGTTGCTTTAAATGAAGTTTTTGTTCCTATTCTGCAAAAACAATTTCCTGAAATAGAAGACTTCTATCTACCTCCAGAAGGTTGCTCGTACAGAATGGCGATTGTGACCCTGAAAAAACAGTACCCAGGACATGCCAAGCGGGTAATGATGGGGGTGTGGTCATTCTTACGACAATTTATGTATACCAAGTTTGTCATTGTTTGCGATGAAAGTGTGAATGCTCGTGATTGGAGTGAAGTTTGTCGAGCCATTTCTGTCAATATGGACCCTAAGCGTGACAACACCTTTATTGATAATACACCAATAGATTCGCTCGATTTTGCTTCACCTGTTGTTGGGCTTGGGTCCAAAATGGGACTTGATGCAACAATAAAGTGGGATGCCGAACTGGCAATGGGAGATAAGCTTCATTCAGCTATAGATAATCAGCAAGCCGTAGGAAATCTTGTCCATGAGAAAAACAAACAAGTTGAAGCTGTATTGAATCACTTTCCTGAGGTGATTGATTTTCACTTTCCTGAAGGTTCAGATGGTGGAGAAATTGCCATCGTGACCATAAAGAAAAAGCATGAAGGGCATGGGCTGAAAATTATGGATGATATATGGTCTTTGATTACGCCGTATGTTGATAATAAATGCTTAATTGTGTGTGATGAAGATGTGGACGCTAAAGATTGGAATGACATTATTTGGGCGGTAACAACGCGGATGGATCCTGCTCGCGATACAATAATGGCATCGAGCCGGATGGGATTAGACGCAACAAACAAATGGGCAAGTGAATCTCATCGAGAGTGGGGTACACCAATAAAGAAAGATCCTGAAGTTGTGGCTAAGATCGATAAGATTTGGAATCAATTAGATATTCTATGACCTACCAAGTAATCTTGTTACCCGATAATCTTCAGTTTGAAGTGCGAGATGGCAAAACGGTATTGGAAGAGGCGCTCAACCAAGGTATTAATTTCCCTCACCGTTGCCAAGTTGGGGCGTGTGCCATGTGTATGTGTCGAAAAATTGAAGGCTTGGTAAGTTACGACCTTGAACCAATGCTCACAGAGAAAGAGCAACAGCAAGGTTGGATATTTCCCTGCCAAGCATTTGCAGAAAGTAATTTAATACTTACCTTTGCAGATTAAGTAGAGAGTAAGCTCAGAGGAAGAAGATGACCATTAAATGTAAAGTAAAGTCTATTGAGCCTTTAGCATGTAACACCTTTCAGATTTTGTTGCATCCTGAATCACCAGTCCCTTTTAAAGCGGGACAATATTTAATGGTAGAAATGGGAGAAAAGGATAAGCGTCCTTTTTCAATTGCCAGCAGTCCTTGCCGTCATGAAGGCGAGCTAGAATTGCACATTGGTGCTGCAGAACATAATGCTTATGCGCTGGAAGTTGTTGAAGCCATGAAAATGGCGCTAGCAAGTGATGGCAACATTCTTATTGATGCACCACATGGTGATGCGTGGATAAAGGAAGAAAGTGATCGCCCACTGCTGTTAATCGCAGGTGGTACGGGATTTAGTTATGTACGTTCTATTCTTGATCACTGCATTAGCCAAAATATGCAAAACAATATACATCTATACTGGGGCGCTAAAGATGAAAATCAGCTTTACGCGAAGCAAGAGTTAGATGCGATTGCCCAAGTAAACCCAAACATACAATTTATACCTGTTGTCGAACACGCATCTGAACCGTGGGATGGACAGGTAGGAAATGTATTACAAGCCATTAGTGCTGACTTTGAATCTCTTGAAGATTATGACATCTATATAGCAGGAAGATTTGAAATGGCAGGCGCAGCCCGAGAATTATTCACTCAAACCAAACAGGCAAAGAGTGAGCGTATGTATGCTGATGCTTACGCTTTTATCTGATTGTTAGTGATATGTAAGAAAAGAGAGTGTATTTATACGCTCTCTTTTCATTTTGATGAATTAAACAGCGATTAAACTGAAAAAAACAATTAAGTAAGAAAAGGGGTTGCGTCTGAGGATATTCTGCCTATAATGCGCAAATCCTAACAACGAGACCTTATTCAATAAGGGATTAGCAGTTAGGTTAGACGAAAATTTGAAGTGAAATAAATTAAGAAAGTGTTTGACACTATCGCTTATATCGCTAAAATGGCCGTCCACTTCAAACGAAAGCTGAAAGGCTTAAAACTTGAAGTAAAGCTCTTTAACAATTTAGACCTATCAATCTGTGTGGGCACTCGTTGATGATAATCACTAGTTTCGCTTTGTCGAAACAAAAGATATCAATGAACTGAGTGACCAATACAAGTTCTTAGAACTTGGCACAGTCAATTCATTATCATTCTGTTGGAATGATAATAGCTTTAGAATTACATGTTCACGTTCCTTTTTCGAAAAGAGCGAATGAATATTAGTTTTGAAGTCAGTATTCATTGAGCCGCATCTTAGGATGCAAAAAACTTTAATTGAAGAGTTTGATCATGGCTCAGATTGAACGCTGGCGGCAGGCCTAACACATGCAAGTCGAGCGGAAACGAGAAGTAGCTTGCTACTTCGGCGTCGAGC
>NZ_JAKJTJ010000039.1:0-11936 GCF_050337905.1 Vibrio clamense
TTGGTAAGCAATTATTAAGTCATGCCAAAGCTCAAAGGGCGATCTTGAGCCTTTCCGTATACAAGGAAAATCAGGCTAGTTATCAGTTCTATTTGTCTCAAGGTTTTGCAGTCGTAAGTGAGCAACTGGACGAGCATACGGGACACCCAGAGTACACAATGAGTTCGGGCACATAACAAGGCGTTTAAGACGGATTCACAACGCTTGGCGACTTCAGTTCAAGTTAGCTTAAGTGTTTAAGGTACAATGGTTTAGGTTTGGTGGTTGGCGTTGTTCACCACTTAACGCGGCGTTAGGGCTCTGAATTATAACAGGTAATATCTATGGAACTATTTGAACAAGAAGAATTTTACGAGTGTGCAACTCGCTTTTCTGTTGCTGAAAGCCCTTTAGATGTAGCTACTTCATGGTTAGCTTTAAAAGGAAAATTCCAAGAGCTCAGTGGGGTGATACACCTAGATGATTACGACAGGGTTGTTTTACCTGAATGTATTAGAAAGTACACCAAAGAACCTTTTGATTATCTAGTTCCATACTTTAAGTCGGAGCGCCTGTACTTCATAGATGATGATATGCTTGAAGCTATCTTCCACAAAGGAAAAGTGTATTTTCCTATTGATTATACGGTTATGTTCGATACTAATATTGCTTCTTATATCAATAGGTTAGTTCGAGGTGAGTCTATAGGCAACGTTCAAGGCGAATTTTTGAGATTAGTTGATGAATTACTAAGAGATGATTTGAATTTTGACTTTCTATTTTACTTGGTTGAGAACATTAAAACTATCATGAAAAAAGCAGATTTTGCCTCTAAGAGTAAACTAGGCTTCTGGCTAAGTTTAGACAAGAGCTTTCGTGAAAACCTATGCAGCTTACACCTCTTTGCAAGTATTGATTGCCAAGAATATAAGAAAACACTAAACCCGAAGTTCACCGTTTCACATAGGCAAGCTGTCCGTAATGCAATAAACGCAGCATATGGATTTTATTTTGAAAATAAGCATACATTAGATGATTTTATGTTGCTCCAGAGAAATCTACTTTTAAATTTGATAGGTATGGTGCGTGTTCAGGAGGAGTCAAATAAAAACGAAAGAAATAAAATGAAAGTCTACCTTCAATTTATGCATGAGAGCGTAGGTATGTATATGGATCGTGAAGCAATAATAGCCCATAAATATTTCTCATCGAGAAATAACTTACCAATTCTCAAGGAGGTGCATAAACGCTGCGAAACACATAAATTGCTAAAAAAGTTAGACAATATTGCGTGGGACATGGCAGCTCCGAGAATTATGGAACAATTAATACCTTTAGGAATGGGTAGCGATGGACATTACTTTGTGCCAATGTTTCTTTCGTTTGATAAAAATTTAAAGAAAATGCTAAAAATGCATCCAATTAAAGGGGCGATTTATAATAGAGATACCTCTGATATCGTGCCATTCCCGGATGTGAATAGCGGTGAATATTTCACCGAAAACAAACTTGAGAAAGAAATTAATTGGATCTGCAGTGAAGAGCTTAAACTCGAGCGTAGAAAGCGACCGCGTCATACTCGTGGGACAGTCCATAAATCTATTATCAAAGAATATAAAAAATTACTGGTGGCACTCAAGCCCTAACAAACGCTTTAAGACGGATTCGCAACGCGTGGCATTTTTACCATGCGTTGAGTTTAGTGATTATGGTGGTGTGCGGAAACATCGTATTGCGTTGCTCACCACTTAAGCGGGCGTTATATTGATACCATATATTATTCCTCATGTTTGATATAATCGACACAGCAATCTGATCGTGACTAAACTATGCAATCAATTATGAATAAAGAAATTAAGCAGATATTTAAGCTAGATGAAAAGAGATTAGGTGGTTTTGTTTGTGTTTTAGTGCCTAAATTCGATCTCATTGGGAAGAAGTCATCGTCCAAGTATACCTTTAAGAATCAGGACGGAACGAGCGTTGTCGGAAAATCAATGAGAGATATTTTGAATGGTAATAATACTATTTTGAACCCTGTGGTACGAGTAGAGGTCGAGTATTTTAATATTGGTAATGAACTGTCTCATCATGCAAAAGTCACTTTTGATAAACGAAGTAATCGTATAGAAATATGTGTAAATTCGGACGATTCTGAATTCGCGAAAGAGGTATTTAGTGGTTTAGAAGAGCAAGTTCTAAGAATAAAACATGTAGATACAATTTATAGGCTTAGTAAACTAGCTAAGTTTGCTGCTTTATCATTACCCGCGTCCATAGCATGTTATTTATTCTTGGAGTCTTCTGATGGGGTTGGTGTGTTTTTAACCTATTTATCAAAAGATTTCATGCTGTCTCAGGTACAAGGAACTAAGTTTTACATTTTTAGTGGCTCGTTGCTTTTTGTTTTATATTCGATAGTTAGTTTATTGAGAACATCTGTAGGATCTTTATTCCTATGGGGGGATCAAATAGATGAACTTGAACAGATACATATCAAGAGAAGTCTGTGGACTAATGTTTGCCTTGGTTCGTTAGCTGCAGGTCTGGTGGTTAGCGCTCTTTCTTATGTGTTAACAACAATATAACAAAGCGTTTAAGGCGGATTCCCAACGTTTGGCATTTTGGTTTTATTCAGCTTTAGTGTTTACGGCACAATAGTTTAGGCAAGGTGGTTGCGTTGCTCACCACTTAACGCGGCGTTATAGTTTTCGGCGGCTTAGTCATAAACCGCCATTCTCAGCCTATTTCGTGATAGTTAGTGATTTGGGGCTGACAAGACTAGGTGCGGTCTTGGGCATTGTGCAACTAACTCGCAACTTATACCCTTTGTTGAGATATTGCTCAATTTTCTCATAAGATTCCACGTATAAGTAGTCTTTCTCAAACCTTGTTTTACTCACAACATACTTTCCGTTTTCATGTTTGTGAGGTTTTTGGATTGCATCTGCATTCTTGCCACTTTTGGTCACGTAACTGATATCCAAATTTTTTTCCTTATTTCGAGTGAAAAATATATATAGCCGTTTAATTAGTCCTGTTAATTTACTCATATAAGCTGCTCTCTAGCATTTCTGCTAGCTTTTCATCTCTAACAACTTTGAAGTCTGTAGAAAAGTTTATCCCAAGACTTGTTTGGTTATGCCTACGCTGTGGTTGAATTTTTATTGTTGCAATTACCTCGTTATTTTTATTAATGAGGTGAAGTGATTGCCCTTCTTTGCGAGAAATTGATAGCATATAAGTTTCACTAGGTTTGTTTCAAAGAGTGTATATGGTAATAGTCGATTCGAGGTGTTTCAATAATAATATAAGCATTGAAAATCAATGGCTTATATCAAAATGCATTATTAGCAGACAAAATAAACTATAACAAAGCGTTTAAGAGGGATTCCCAACGCTTGGCATTTTCGGCTTTCATCAATTTAAGTGGTTATGTCACAATGGTTTAGGTAGGGTGGTTTGCGTTGCTCACCCCTTAACGCGGCGTTATGAGCTTCCAAGAATTAGAAGGAAAATATGGCAGTTTTAGAAATTCTGACTGCACCGGATCCAAGGCTTAAGGTCAAAGCGGAAAAGGTGCAAGATATTACGTTGGTACAAACATTAATAGACGATATGTTGGAAACGCTATATGCGACTGACAATGGTATCGGTTTGGCGTCGACTCAAGTTGGTCGTAAAGAGGCAGTTGTTATTATCGACCTTTCAGAAAGTCGAGATGAGCCGCTAATTTTGGTTAACCCAGAAGTGATTAATGGCTCGGATAAAGCAATGGGTCAAGAAGGTTGTTTATCAGTTCCTGAGTACTATGCAGATGTAGAGCGTTTTACTTCAGTTGTTGTGTCTGCTTTAGATCGCGAAGGTAAACCAATTACCATCGCAAGTGATGAGTTTCTAGCCATCGTAATGCAACACGAAATAGATCATTTATCGGGTAACTTGTTTATCGACTATCTTTCACCACTTAAGCGTCAAATGGCTATGAAGAAGGTCAAAAAGTACGTCAAAGCGCACTCTTAACCCCGCTCATAACAAACTGTTCAAGAGGGATTCGCAACGCGTGGCATTTTCACTATGCGTTGGTTTAAGTGTTTAAGGTGGTATGCGGCGGCTTTGGTATTGCGTTGCTCACCCCTTAACAGGGCGTTAGTTTTAAAGGAGAATTTAGTGAAAGTTGATAAGTCAGTAGTACCAGTCTTTATCAAAACAGATGTCCCTAAGCGCGTGGTTCAAATTGGAACTGCCGTGTTCGTCGACTTGAATAATCGCCCATTTCTTTTTACTGCCGCACACGTGACTGATGATATGGTAAATGGAACTTTACTGGTGCCGACTGCGGACGGATTGAGTGAAATTGATGGCTATACTGCATTTGTTGATCTGCCCCCAGAAATTCGTCGTTCTGATGACACTGTGGACATGGCATATATTCGCTTGTCCTCCGAATTTGCTTGCAAACTCTGCTATCACTTTTTGCCTCTCCCACAAACAAAATCTCAGTTACTAGAGTCGTCCGAAGAATTAGGTGTTGTTTCCGTTGTTGGCTACCCTGCGAGCAAATCGAAAAAGAAACCTGATGGGTACAAATCCGAACTTTACTATTTTAGAGGTGTTGCAGCTCAAAAGTCAGTTTATGATTCGTTAAAACTTTGCCCGACGACTAGCTCAATCATACATTTTAACTATAAACAGACTATCAACCCGCAAACTAACGAACGTACAACACCCCCAAGCCCAAATGGAATGAGCGGTGGTGCAGTTTTTGCGTGGCCAGTCGGGTATGAAACTTCCAAAGATTGGACCGTCCCTAAGTTAGTTGGTGTATTCCATACATATAAAAAGAAAGAGGGACTAATGATTGGTAGTAACCTCATTAATTTTCTAGGGGCTACTGTTCTTGGTGAAATGAAAGGGTTTGGTGGAGTCATTTAAAACTAACAAAGCGTTCAAGACGGATTCCCAACGCTCGGCATTTTCAGCTTACTTTAGGTTAAGTGATTATGTCACAATGGTTTAGGTAAGGTGGTTGGCGTTGCTCACCACTTAACGCGGCGTTAGGCAAAACAAGGAGGTTTGATGCAATATCCAAATGGGAGTAAGTGGTCAGCACTAAAGTCTGAGGTTATTTGTGATGGTGATGACAAGGTTGAGCTAAGTACTATTCCTTGTGGGAAGTTAAAACTACCCTCAGGGAAATTGATCGTATGTGATCCTTTTACGGGATTGAGTAAGTCAAATAACATATTTATTCAAATCATACCTGGTGAATATGAGGTAATTGTTACTCTTGCCGATGTAAGCCCTAATTTAGATGGGAGCCATGTTCGTGAAGCTTATGCTAGCTTAATTATTGATGCCAATGCTAGTGAGAATTCGAGAAAGCTGCTTGAACTCTCACTGAGTGGGGAACCATCTAATCGACCTCTGAACTCTGGTGAGTTTTTCGGATATGGTGTTGATGCTGGTACTTCATGTTTTGCTGATGCAGAAACAATTGAACAGGATATGCCAGTGCAAGAATCATGGTATGAAGGTTTATTTGAAAATAGTGATAGTAATTGCTGGTTCGACCAAATGGATGATGAAAAATTAATTAGAAATGGAATCGCAAATATCCTATTGCCTAAGGATAATGGGAATAATCTAATACTTTTCCATTCAGGTTGGGGCGATGGGTTTTATCCTGTAGTAGGCAGTTATGATTTAAATGGTGTTCTTATAGCCGTTCACACGGATTTCTTTGTTGTGCAGTCGCCAGAAGATGACGAAGAAACAAATAGTTCAATTAAAAAACCATGGTGGAAGTTTTGGGCATAGCTATAGCTTTGCCTAACAAAGCGTTTAAGACGGATTCACAACGCTCGGTGGCTTCAGTTCAAAGATATGCATCAGTGTTTATGGCATAATGTCTTGAGTGTAGTGGTCGCGCTGTTCACCACTTAACGCGGCGTTAGTTTGCAATAGTAGAAAAGCGTTTATGGTCAAAAAGCTTAGTCCTGTTTCTGTGCTTTACACCTGCTCGTTTTTCGAAAGTTGTGCAACCAAATCTCATCGCGCGTAGGTTGTTTTTCAACTCTGTGAGTTCAACGTTATTCATTTCACCACATCAGTAATTTTGGTCGCTTAGTGTGTCTCGCGCTGTTTCTTTTTCTTGGTGAGTCGGTCGCAGAAAAGTCGGTTCGTTGAACTTGGTTGTCAGGTTGGTCGAATGAATCCTTTGTCAGCAAAGATGCTTCAAATCGTGGTTGTTTATCGCATGTCGTTTCTTAGCCAAACTCGTTTTGTTGGTTGGGTTTGAGTTCCGTAGTTTTCAGTTTTACATTGGCTTTCAAAACCAGTAATTTTGTTACTAATTCAGCACCTTGGTGCTAAACTTTGGCTTCATCATGTAAGCAAACTAACAAAGCGTTTAAGACAGATTCCCAACGCCCGGCACTTTCGATTCAAGTCAGTTTTGGTGTTTACGGTGCAATGGTTTAGGTTGGGCGGCAGGCGTTGCTCACTACTTAACGCGGCGTTATAAGCAATAGGTCAATATGAAGAATATCGAATTATTTAATTTAGGTGTAGCTAGCATTTTGGGTCGATGTTACGAATCATTTCCAGTGCCTATTGAGGTAAGTTCTGGAAGTATTGCGACAGAGGTAGAAAGGAAGATCACTGGTCATCCATGGGCGTTAGTGGATAGTTATAGTGAAGAACAAAAAATTGCTGATAGTACAATTTCATGGTTGATTGATTCTGGTTATATAAAAGGTGAAAGAAAGGAAAGAATTGATGCCTATGATAATGTGGTTTTAACTCCGATGGGCCTTATTGCTCTAAACTCTATGCCAGAGTCATTAAAAGAGCCCTCAATCACTATAGGAGATAAACTTATTAATTTTTCAGGTGATTGCGCGATTTCAGTACTTTCTGATTTAGCAAAGGTAGCAATTGGCGAAGGTGCCAAATTATTAATGGGATAAATTGCTTCTAACAAACAATTTAAGAGTGACTCCCAACGCGTGGCGAGTTTACTCCGGTTTGAATTTTGTGTTTACGGTGCAATGGTTTAGTTTGGTGTTATAGCGTTGTCGCACCTTAATTGGGCGTTAGTCGCCATGAGGATTACAATGGAATTTGATCTAGATTTAGATCCGACAGAAGAAAATATCAATGAAATACGCAATGGTCTTGTTGAGCACAATTCTCCATTTTTAGCAGGTATTGACCGTAGAAAAGTGGCTTATTATGCGATTGATGACGAGAAAAAAGTTGCAGGTATTACTGCCGAAATTTTTGGAAGTTGGCTTTTAATAAACTTCCTGTGGGTTGATAAGACTATTCGCGGTCAAGGAACTGGAAGTGAATTGATGGCTAAGCTTGAGAATTATGCAGAGTCACAGGGCTGTCATTCATCAATGGTGGATACATTTAGCTTTCAAGCAAAGCCGTTTTATGAAAAATTAGGTTATGAGTGTCAAATGACACTTGATAATTATCCTATTTCGCATTCTCGTTACTTCTTTACGAAGACGATGAAATAGGCGACTAACAAACAATTTAAGAGTGACTCCCAACGCGTGGCGAGTTTACTTCGATTTGAATTTTATGTTTACGGCGCAATGGTTTAGCTTGGTGTTATAGCGTTGTCGCACCTTAATTGGGCGTTATATTTTTTTCAGTTTCAGTGTTTACAAGGATTTAATATGAATTTGGATAAAGCTAAGAAACGTATCGCGAAACAGGTCAAAAAAGGMTTTAAAGGTTACCCTCAAATCACATTATCTTACTTCGGTGAAAGGTCTGACTTTGCAAATGAAGTGGTTGTTCAGTTTCTTCTTGGCGAGGAATCAGAGGTTCAAGAAGAGCGTTTTTCAAGTGAAACTGATGCTAGAGAAAATGAGGTTATTCAATCTGCCTTGGTTAAAATTATCGAACGAGCCAATGCGAATTCAGTTATTGAAATTGAGGGTGTATCAATTCGTTAGTTTCGTATTTACCTGACTTTAACTGATTGATACGAAATGAAAAATCTAACAAACAATTTAAGAGTGACTCCTAACGCTTGCCGATTTCACTCCGGTTTGAAATTTGTGTTTACGGTGCAATGGTTTAGTCTCGGTTTTCTAGCGTTGTCGCACCTTAATTGGGCGTTAGGTTTACGGAGGGTAAATGATAGAGTTACAAGCATACGGTAGCAATGAAAGAATGTTGCCACAAATACAACAAGTAACAAGTTTATTATATCGTGAAGCTTTTAATACTCGGCAGCATGAAAATCTTAAGTTTCTGTTGAATCATGGGGCTCGTGATATTTCTCATGCTTATGAAATGATGAATGAGTTTTTTACAACAGGGACGTTGCAACTTGGCAGAGCAGTTAAAGTAATTACATTGTTTAATGGTACGGATCATTATGCTCAGTTGTTTGGAACAACAAATTTTGATGTTTTTAGCGTGTATCATCTCAATTTATGCTCTCTTCTTGCCCTTAAAGAGCTATTTGAATCAGGTATGGAATACAAAGATATCAAAGCTGAACCAGCTAAAATGAAAGGTGCTGTTTTTGCAAAACGAAAGGAGTTCCTACCAAAACCAGTGAAGAAATGGAGAAATAAAGTGGCAGCCCATTATGCTGCCGCAGATCCAAAGAGTGGTGATAATGTCGCAACTTTAATGCAATCGTTAAGTGTACTTCCTGCCTATAATTCGCCTTATTATACAGTTGCGGGGACTTCATTTGATTTTGATGGTAAAAGTTCTCAACTTGAAGAGTGGGCTTTAACAAAAGTATATGATGATTTAGCTTTGAAATTACCATCAATGAGTAAGTTACCTCCACTGCTTGAGAGTATTGCCAAATAAAAACCTAACAAACAATTTAAGAGTGACTCCTAACGCTTGCCGATTTCACTTCGATTTGAAATTTGTGTTTACGGTGCAATGGTTTAGCTTGGGTGTTATAGCGTTGTCGCACCTTAATTGGGCGTTAGGCTTTTAGGCGTAAAAATATGTTTGAGATATCATGAAGATTACGATCAATATTGAAACAATAAAATTATTCATTCCCTTACTCGCAGGTATGTTATCAGCGGTTATTGCGGGGTTTTCTCTTACCTCGTTGGACTCTAGTAAGCCCAAAATTGTTGATAGCTACCCTGACTTCGAAAAAGCGGTAACATATTTATTGAAAGGTGGAGAACAGTTTGAGATTAAAGACGTATCACTAATATTAGAAGCAATACAGCCCCCAAGTGATGTGAATCAACACAAGTTGATCTTACGAAATTACCTTTTGAAATTGAACTATAAAATACTCTCGGATACATCAAATTTAATCGTTCAGGACAGCGAAAAAATATTGTGGAGCTCAAAGGTTCAAGATGTAATTAGCAAGCTTGATGAAAATAGTCCTTACCAAAATCTTGACCCGCTGGAAGCCAGTATTTTTCAAGATATCGCAGCTCTTACTGATAATGTAGAGATAGAACGAAAGTTGAAGCAACTTTCTGGTTTAGTACAGGTACGATTTGAAGAACTAGAGCAGAGCAAATTGGAGGCAAGGTGGTCACTGATATTTGGCATTGCGGGTGTAGTTGTTGGCTTGGTCTCAATTATGCTTGGTATTTTTCCCTTATTTAGAAGCGAAGCTAAAGGGGAGCATGCCTAACAAAGCGTTTAAGACGGATTCCCAACGCTCGGCATTTTGGGTTTACTTCAGGTTAAGTGTTTACGGCACAATACTTTAGGTGCCGTGTTATGCGTTGCTCACCACTTAACGCGGCGTTATATTGCATAAGATTCAAAGGGTTAAATTATCCGTTTATCTTTGTTCTGCGTACGAGCTACACACCTGTTCGTCTCGTGAAAAATGCCATCAAAATGACCATCGCACGTAGAATGTTTGTCGGTTAATTAGCTGCAACGTCACGCAAGTCTCCTCGTTAGTAAGTTTTGCTGGCTCAAGTTCATTTTGCGTGGCTTCTTTTTCGTGGGGACTTCATTGAAATTTGTGGGTTCAGCGCACTTTGCTGTCAGGTTTGTCGCTCGAATTCTTTGTAATTTAGACTAATCGAATGACTCCAATTTCAACTCATTTCGCTTCTTAGCCAAGTGCACTTTATTGTCTATGGTTGAGTTTCGAACTATCCGTTTTACTTCTGAGTTCAGAACCAGTAGATTTGTAACCAATTCAGCACCTTGGCGCTAAACTTGGCTCTGTCGTGCGGGCAATATAACAAACAATTTAAGAGTGACTCCCAACGCGTGGCGGTTTCACTCCGAATTGAAATTTGTGTTTACGGTGTAGTGGTTTAGTCTGGGTGTTATAGCGTTGTCGCACCTTAATTGGGCGTTAGTGCTTATCTATAGACGATGAACGGAGTTTGTTATGGCAAGACCGAAGACTAAGGAAGAGTTAATTCATCAAGCTGATGAGAGTTTTACAAAGCTATTTCGGTATATCGATTCAATGCCTGAAAGTGTGTTAAATACTGAGTTTGATTTTTCCAGTGACAAGGGTAAAAAGGAATTACATTGGGCCCGCGACCGAAACCTTCGAGATGTATTGATACATCTGTACGAATGGCATCAGTTGTTAATGAAATGGGTTAATTCAAACATGGTGGGACAGAAGGCCAGTTTTCTTCCTGAACCATACAATTGGAAAACATACGGCCAAATGAACATTGAATTTTGGCAAAAGCACCAAGAAACAGAGTTGTCGGCAGCAAAGCAATTGGTACAGGAAAGTCATAAAGCGTCGCTCGAGTTAGCTAATAGTTTTACTAATGAGGCACTTTTCACTAAACAGTATTTCGATTGGACCGGCACAACAACGTTAGGAAGTTACAGTGTATCTGCGATGCCAAGTCACTATGATTGGGCGTTAAAAAAGCTCCGGGCTCACGCAAAAATGCATTCGTAAAAAGTACGCACTAACAAACAATTTAAGAGTGACTCTCAACGCGTGGCGAGTTTACTCCGGTTTGAATTTTGTGTTTACGGTGTAATGGTTTAGCTTGGGTGTTATAGCGTTGTCGCACCTTAATTGGGCGTTAGCTGCTTGGAGAAAATTTATGGTTCGTGAAGCCCAAATCAAAGATTCAGATGTATTGGTTAGCCTTTTCATATCCGAGAATGAGCACAACTCAGACTTAGCTCCAGATGTTGTTCGCAAAACTGAAGATGTACTAAATAAGACTGAGCTTCAAGACATTCTATCTGATAAGAGTCAGTTACTTATTGTTCGCGAGCACGATGGAAAGGTAGTCGGAGCTTTATTGGGGAATCTCACTGACGTTAAAGAGCGTCGCTGGACGCAATCACGAACGTATGGGTATGTTGAAGAGTTAATCGTTTCTAGCGAAGCTCGAAAGCTGGGTGTAGCTACAGGGCTAGTTTCTTACTTTTCTGAGTGGGCTAGTGCTCTTGGCGCTAGTTCAGTTGAGCTGCATGTTTGGTCAAATAACACAGGAGCTATCGGTTTTTATACTAGCGCCGGGTTCGAATCAAAACAGAACCTGCTCTCCAAAAAGCTACGCAGCTAACAAAGCGTTTAAGACGGATTCCCAACGCTTGGCATTTTCGGTTTGCTTTGAATTTAGTGTTTACGGCACAATGGTTTAGGTAGGGTGGTAGCGTTGCTCACCACTTAACGCGGCGTTAGGTATCAGGTGATAAAATTGAATATTGATAACATTAAAATGCTACCAAACATAATCACAGAAACAAGTGATTTAGAAAGTCAATTCAAGGATTTGTTTGGGTCATCGGAAGCTAGTAATGCTAAAAGTGTTATTTATTTTTTCCGTTCAGTTCGTCCTGTTCCTAGGTTAAGAGGTGAGTCAGATATTCTATATATTGGCAAAACTAAACAATCTATTAAAGGTAGATATCTTCAGTACGCAAAGCATTTAGCGACAGGTTCTAGTGGTTGTTTTTATCGCTATATTATCGATAACTATGGT
>NZ_JAKJTJ010000040.1:0-11214 GCF_050337905.1 Vibrio clamense
CCTTTTTCCTTTTTTGACCTGTTTCGCGATACGTTTCTTAGCTTTATCCAAATTCATATTAAATCCTTGTAAACACTGAAACTGAAAAAAATATAACGCCCAATTAAGGTGCGATAACGCTATAAAACCCAGACTAAACCATTGCGCCGTAAACACAAATTTCAAATCGGAGTAAAATCGGCAAGCGTTAGGAGTCACTCTTAAATTGTTTGTTAGCACTTTACATTACGCACTCTTTAGCCGCTTTAGCTTTCTCAATGCTTTTTTCGATTAAACTTTTGGTCTCTTCGCTACCAATTGTCGATAGAACTTTATTCATTAATTTCTCGGCCGTTGATTCAGATGAAGCATCAACCAAACAGCTATACGCATTGGCAATGTTATCTTTTGCTTCTGCCAAAGCTCCTTGGTCGCTTAAATCAACATCTAATGCCTCTTGTACTGAAACCGCTAGCTCTTTTGCCGATTCTGTTGCATCACCAAATTGCTCTAAATTCAAATTATCTAAATCAATTTCTGACATTTTCTCTTGCACGCTATCAACCGCTTGATTAGCCGCCTCTTGAGCTTGGTCAAGAGCTTTAGTTGCATCTTCACACCCTGATAGTGCTGCAACAAGAATAATAGCTGTAATATATTTGTTCATGTGAAACCTTAATGGCTGATAGTTGAATGTCATCATAATCGAGCATGCACTATCAAGAAACAGCAATAACGTAACTTCTTATTATATATGCGATATGTACACTACAAGAGGAGAGTTTGACAACTTACACCAGACCAGTGCTAACGCCGCATTAAGGTGTGAGCAACGTAACCACGATACTTAACCATACCACCGTAAACACAACACCCAACGATGGAATGAAAAATACCATGCGTTGGGAATCACTCTTAAATGCTTTGTTAAATTTATCTTACTCGCATGGCTGAAAACAACATGAAAGCAATCCATATGAACAAGGGAAATGTCATTGAATCAACCCACCCTGCATCAAAATTTATTATCCACGATACGTTTCCAGCAATAAAGAAAGACCAAAAGAACATTGCTAGCACGGTAAAAGCATAATATTTTACATCATTGACAAATGTAAACTTAATCACAAGTGAAGCGACTAGATTAGCGACTAATTTTGATAGAAACCAAAAAGGAATAAAGGCAATTACTGCCAAGAAAGCGCATATAGTTGAACGATTATCATAATTTACAACATAGCTAACACCTAATTTTGAAGATGCCAAATCAACTGTACCATGCAAATATAAAGGGATACTAAAAGCCATATACATCGACGCATACGAAACACCATAAAAGAAAATAGTATTTGTTAGCTTAGCTAAGTTTCTTCTATTGTTGGCTCTCCATTCTTCAAGATTTACATCTCCTGATTCTGGCAATGCTGGGACTTCACTCTCGGGTACGTGTGGCAAAGTAGGAGGTTTAATCCCTATAATTCTTTGACAGTAAGGTGTTATTAAGTTCACACAAACTCCCAACACCACAGTAACTATACCACCCAATAAAATTTCAAACATTTATATACCTTTATACTTATAAGTGCCTTGATGAATTTAACGCCCTGTTAAGGGGTGAGCAACGCAATACCGAAGCCGCCGCATACCACCTTAACCACTAAATTCAACGCATAGTAAAAATGCCACGCGTTGCGAATCCCTCTTGAACAGTTTGTTAACCCTCACTTTTTACCATTATCGATTTTAATTCGTCTATTGATAGCGGTGGGCTTTTGGTATGAAGCATTGCATGGCAATTAGGGCAAACTGGCACTAGATCCTTTGTTGGCTTAACTTCATAGTTTTCTGATATTCCAGCCAATGGCTTGATATGATGCACATGTATGAAGCCCTTACCGATCTCACCATAAACTTCTAAGAACGAGAAGCCACATACTTTACAACTGTAACCATGTTTATCAAGACACGCTTGCCTTGCTTTGGGGCATCGCTCATAGGAGTTAACTGTAACTTGCTTTTTTGCTCCCTCAGTGAAAATGCTGTTATCGACTAATTCACCGGAAAAGTTTTGGTCTGCTTCGACCTCCTTACGTCATGCATATTCAGGTACAGTCGACAAACGTCGCTTAGCTTCATTGATCTCTATTTCAGTGAAAAGCGATTTGAATTCAGGTTTAAGTACGGAATATTCCATAGATAATTCCGGACGTCCCACTTCTATCAAAGTTTGGAAGCCACCTTGGGTGGTATCTATTTTTGACAACTCTTTCTTCGCATGTAAAACAGCACCATTTTTTCTTACAGACCTCAGGTAGTAATTAGCCCAATATCCAGTAGCTCTACCCACAACTCGATAAAGGGATTCCAATTCATGTTGAAATAGTTCTTCCTTACTCATAATTTCCTCGTGAGGGTTAACGCCGCATTAAGGGGTGAACAACGCAACCACCCAAACTTAAAGTATTGTACCGTAAACACTTAATTTGAAGTAGAAGCAAAAATGCCAAGCGTTGAGAATCCCTCTTAAATGCTTTGTTATATGAATTTTTACGAAGTGCAGCCCTTACAAACATAATAACTACCGATAACTCGATTAGTTAAACTGCCACAGTTAGAGCATGGCTCTTCAGCGTCAGTTTCATGGATAAAGCTAGGCGCTGCTTCAGATTCTAATTTTTCAATATCTGAGACATTGGGCTTGTTCAGCTCTCGATTATGAACTTCGACGAACGCTTTAAATTCATTGTGATCAATATCGTAATAGACTTCAAAATCAGTTCTATCTTTAACTGAAATTTCAGGAGATAAACCAGACTCCTCAATCCTTGTAGACCACCAATTTACATTTTCTCGATGAGGGTTATTAAGTAGCTGATAAATGTAAATGACCTTAACATACCTAGCTAAATTGTCTTCACTATGCCCAGAGTTTGCGACCATTTGACAGAACATTCTCTGCCTACTTAGACCAGAAATACTTGCTGAGGCATCCTGACGCATTTTTGCAATACAGCCTGTAATGATTGTTGGCTTTATATTTATTCGACGTCCAATGAGCTTTGATGTTTTTCTAATATCGTTTGATAGAGCTTTGTAAGCGACAACTACCAAAACGACAATCACAATAAACCAGAACATAACCACCTCCAAACTATAGGGAATGACATTCTATCACGGGTAATTAAAGTTTTGGGTTTCATATAACGCCGCATTAAGGGGTGAACGACGCCTCCACCCAACTTAAAGCATTGTACCGTAAACACTAAATTTGAAGTAGATACAAAAATACCAAGCGTTGTGAATCCCTCTTAAATGCTTTGTTAGCTGCGTTTTGAAACTGGCAAAACTTCTGCCGTTTCTGTATCGAGCATTTCTAAAACACTTTCAAAGCCATGTTTTGGCAACCAACCTAACTTGTTCTGTGCTAACGATGAGTCATATACACGATCCAAAGTTTCGGGTAATTGCCACCCTCTTTGTCTAAAGGCAGAAGCTATCTCAGGACACCTTTGTGCGAGAACTGAGCTTGCATCGTTATATAAAGCTTCGCAATCCAAAGGGTTAAAAGGTGTTGCACCCGAGATGATAAACCGATTAAAACCACTTAAACGTTTTTCTACTGCACATAAATGAGCATTTGCTACATCACGAGCATCGATACCACGAGTTAAGCGAAATACTGCCATTAAGTCCGCGGGCTCTGGAAAACACCTAGACATTTGTAACACTGTCACAGGAAGATTGAACAGATTTGAAATTTCTTTAAGTTTGTTTTCAGCTGCAATTTTGCTTTTGTGATAAATCGATTTCGGTTGAGGGATAATTTGTTCATTCACCCAACCAGTAACACCTTTAGGTGTTGAAGCATAACCGTACAACGCTGTTGTACTGGTAAAAATGAAGTGCTTAACGCCTGCTTTTACACCAGCCAAAGCCAGTTTCTCGGTTGCGTCTACGTTGATAGACTGAAACTCTGAATCAGGCACTAAGCCAACATGAGGAGCATGAAGAGCTGCTGTATGAATAATTACGTCGATATTTTCAAGAGCTTCATTGAGCAGCGCACTATCACGAATATCACCAATATAATCAGCCGTTGAACAAGGTGTTTTATCAAAGCCAACTACGTCATGTGTTCGCATTAACTTGATATGGATTGCACGCCCCACTCTACCCGCTGAGCCTGTTACCAATATTCTCATTTACTACACCTTACTAATTATTGACCCCAAAGCAGCTAACGCCGCATTAAGTGGTGAACAACGCGACCACCTAACCTTAAACCTTGCCACATTTAGCACTGAAGCAGACCTAAGCTGAAATCGCCAAGCGTTGAGAATCCGTCTTAAATGCTTTGTTATGTTTTAACACAAACGACTGATTTATTTGGCAAAGAACTGCAACGGAGACCTAGATTTCTGAACCAAATCACAAGCTCGAACGTACTTGACCGCCAGATGCGCCAAGCCAGAAACGAGTAAGTCCACTTCCCTGCTAATGAGGCAACTTGACCCCGCCTCAACAAGCGCCCTTTCTTAGCAAAAGCAGCGCAGAACAATGGCGATTTGCCGAGGAAACAGCCAAGGTTATTGGCTGATTGGGAAATATGCCAAAAGCGACTTTGAGCCAAAGAAGCAAGATGACCAAACCACCCCGAAATCTAAATGAAGCAACCCACGAATTTTGGCATGTTTACGGGTTAAGTGATTCAAGAACTGGGGTAGACAATAGTGATTTGCTGAGTCTACTCCCAACGAATAGCTAAAGGGGCAAAGAACGATTCAAAGGCATTTAAGCCATTGAAATCCTAGTAAAACATAACGCCCAATTAAGGTGTGACAACGCTATATCACCCAAGCTTAACCATTGCGCCGTAAACACAAAATTCAAATCGGAGTGAAATCGCCAAGCGTTAGGAGTCACTCTTAAATTGTTTGTTATATTGCCCGCACGATGAAGCCAAGTTTAGCGCCAAGGTGCTGAATTGGTTGTAAATCTACTGGCTTTGAACTCAGAAGTAAAACGGATAGTTCGAAACTCAATCATAGACAACAAAACGCACTTGGCTAAGAAGCGAAATGAGCTGAAATTGGAGTCATTCGATTCGCCAGAATGACAAAGAATTCGAGCGAAAAACCTGACAGCAAAGTGCGCTGAAGCCACGATTTTCAATGAATTTCCCACTAAAAAGAAACCGCGCAAAATGAACTTGAGCCAACAAAACTTACTAACGAGGAGACTTGCGTGACGCTGCAGCTAATTAGCCGTAAAACATTCTACGTGCGATGGTCATTTTGATGGCAATTTTCACGAAATGAACAGGTGTGTAGCCCGAACGTAGAGCAAAGATAAACGGATAATTTAACCCTTTGAATCTTATGCAATATAACGCCCAATTAAGGTGCGACAACGCTAAAACACCCAAGCTAAACCATTGCACCGTAAACACTAAATTCAAATCGGAGTAAAATCGGCAAGCGTTAGGAGTCACTCTTAAATTGTTTGTTAGTTGCCCTTACTCAAGGCTAGTGCTAACATTTGTACACACGAAAACTTAGGAGCCATTCATGGATACTAGAATTCAATTCCGTATTGATGACGAAATTAAACGCTTAGCTCAACAAATGGCGGAGAGCCAAGGTCGTACACTTAGCGATGCTTGCCGTGAGCTTACAGAGCAAATGGCGGAGCAACAACGAAAAACATTATCTCATGACTCTTGGATAACTGAACAAGTAAACTTAGCATTTGAGAAATTCGACTCCGGGAAAGCTACATTTGTTGATCATGACTCAGCAAAAACTAGAATGGCTGAACGAAAAGCTAAAATTCGCAATCGAGGCCATCAATGATTTTATGGGAAGAAGAATCATTGAATGATCGTGAGAAAATATTTGAATTTCTTTATGACTTCAACCCTGACGCAGCTGAAAAGACTGACGAAATCATTGAAGATAAAGTTGAAAACTTACTTGAACAACCTTTAATGGGTGTTCAACGAGATGGTATTCGAGGCCGATTACTAATTATCCCCGAAATCTCTATGATCATTTCATACTGGGTCGATGGTTCAATTATTCGTGTAATGCGAGTTCTACATCAAAAGCAAAAAATTCCTGCAAACTAATAGTTTCGCAGGGCAACTAACGCCGCATTAAGGGGTGAACAACGCCTCCACTCCACCTAAAGCATTGTACCGTAAACACTAAATTTGAAGTAGAAGCAAAAATGCCAAGCGTTGAGAATCCCTCTTAAATGCTTTGTTATATTGCCCGCACGACAGAGCCAAGTTTAGCGCCAAGGTGCTGAATTGGTTACAAATCTACTGGCTTTGAACTCAGATGTAAAACGGATAGTTCGAAACTCAATCATAAACAACAAAACGCACTTGGCTTAGAAGCGAAATGAGTTGAAATTGGAGTCATTCGATTAGCTAGAATGACAAAGAATTCGAACGAAAAACCTGACAGCAAAGTGCGCTGAAGCCACAACTTCAATGAAGTCCCCACGAAAAAGAAGCCGCGCAAAATAAACTTGAGCCAGCAAAACTTACTAATGAGGAGACTTGCGTGACGTTGCAGCTAATTAACCGACAAACATTCTACGTGCGATGGTCATTTTGATGGCAACTTTCACGAGACGAACAGGTGTGTAGTTCGGACGCAGAACAAAGATAAACGGATAATTTAACCCTTTGAATCTTATGCAATATAACGCCCAATTAAGGTGCGACAACGCTATAACACCCAAGCTAACCCATTGCACCGTAAACACAAAATTCAAACCGGAGTGAACTCGCCAAGCGTTAGGAGTCACTCTTAAATTGTTTGTTAGGTGCGTATTTCTAGCAGATTTGGACTTGCTTGATTTTATAAACAAACTCTGGCTCATTAACATATGCCATAGCTCTATCCCAGAGAGGGTTTGTACGATCATTGAGGTTTCTAGCAAGTGCCTTTATTTCAGGAGGAGCATCTGCTCTGAAGTAATTTTTGTTACCACGATTTTTATCGTAACTTACCCCAGTTATTTTGAAGTTCATTGCCCTAACCCTTTTCTTTTTTTGCTTCTCTATGTCTCTATGTGCTGTTTCCCATGTAATGGCTCGAATTGCCAGATAATATTCGCGCTCTTTAAACTTACCATTAATCATAAAATCGGATTTTGGGGGATATTTTGGCTTTAACTTTCGTTTGTATAAGCCACCGTTCACAAATTTAAAGTGCATGTCATCCTCGGACATTTCGTACCTGCGAAATTCAGATATATCAACCCAATATCCTTTTGCTTTATTGAGATGTTTTTTCACAAATAGAACCGCTAGAGCTTCTTCTGTGCCTGCGTATTCCAAATACTTGCTCAGTAATTTATCATACATAAATGAACTTACTTTTCCCTTCATTGATAATTATTGATATTCCGCATAATGTAGATATAGCCCTAACGCCCAATTAAGGTGCGACAACGCTATAACACCCAAGCTAAACCATTGCACCGTAAACACATATTCCAAATCGGAGTAAAATCGGCAAGCGTTAGGAGTCACTCTTAAATTGTTTGTTATACGATATCACGCGCCAAGTCCTGCTCAACTCGTTTAAACGCTGTTAATTCTTGATCCGCTCTACCGCTAGCAACCGTTATCCATTGGAGACCAACCTCATCTTGATGCTCAAATTCAACTTGAAGTTGGTACTTTGAGCGAACGATAGAAAGGAATAAAACAACTGGGAACGTAAATAGTAAAGCAACTAAACCAGCATTGATACTAAAGCCCCAAGGAGTAGAAAATGGCTCGAACAACCACAAAATACTTGAAACTATAGCTGAAGTAACAGTTGCTTTAATTAAGTGCGAAGACACCTTATTTTCAACAACTTTAACGCTCTTAATCTGGCTAAGAGCATAACTATCCTTTTTGACCGTCAATCGACCATTAACTATTGAAAAGTCAGATATTTGAAACATACCACTTCCTCGTTTGGGTTAAAGAGTTAGAAAAATATTTCCACAAACGATTAGACGCATTGTTAAACATAAGAAAATGATATGCAACGACTTTTCACACCGTACGTCGTATAACGCCTTGTTAAGGTGTGAGGCACGCAATACCGAAGCCTCTGCATACCACCTTAACCGCTAAACCTGACGCATAGCAAAAATGCCACGCGTGCCGAATCACTCTTGAACAATTTGTTATGTGCCTTTGCGAATAGAGCCCCAATACACTTTGTGCCTGTCAGCCAAAGGAATGATTTTATATTTTTGAATACCAAGCAGGCACCCAACCCTTGAATGCCCCTCAACTAAATGAGGTATGTCAGATTTACCACCAAGAACTTTTGCATCTAGAAATATCGGTGGAGTTAACCAAGTGCCATGCTTTTTCCAATGATTGAGTACTTCCTCTCGGCAATCAATCACTGCCTCTCCAACGTCGTTGAAATGCGATGCATCTTCAGATACCTCCTCAAGGAAATCAGGAAATGAAGCATTGCTACCTATCTGCAAAAACTTCGTCGTATCAAAATCAACTAGCTCCCACTTTAGATCAGGAAGTAATAGATCACCGTAGAGAGCTAAAAAGCGACTGTTGGCATTATGATCAATATAAAACTGTTCAATCACAGAATCAGGCGCACTAACCCCATGCAGCTTGAGTAAATCGATACTCTTATCTGTGCTATATGGATCTAGTGCAATTTTCGACAAGTCTTTATACTTCAATTTTTTGCCTCAAAACTCTGGTGGTACATAACGCCGCGTTAAGTGGTGAGCAACGCCAACCACCTTTCCTAAACCATTGTGACATAAACACTTAAAATGAAGAAAGACGAAAATGCCGAGCGTTGGGAATCCGTCTTAAACGCTTTGTTAGAGTTACCTTATTCACGGACTCTCACTGTTAATCCTAAAACGGCATCCATGGTAGCGATTAGATTGTAGGTTATATAGCTCAAAATAATAATCGCCATAATAATGAATGTATTCGTTTCTTTATCCGCCATCTTCAATGCAAGCAAGATGATTCCAATTAAACATATTGCGATCAAAACAAGTAGCCCTGCACCTTTGGCTTTAAGTGACAACTCATCTTTCTTTGCTGTGACTGAAATATCTAATTCGCTATTACTACTTTCATCACTCATCTTGTACCTCTAAACCAATTGGTAACTCTAACGCCCAATTAAGGTGCGACAACGCTATGACACCTAACCTAAACCATTGCACCGTAGACACAAATTTCAAACCGGAGTGAAATCGTCAAGCGTTAGGAGTCACTCTTAAATTGTTTGTTATATTGCCCGCACGACAGAGCCAAGTTTAGCGCCAAGGTGCTGAATTGACAACAAATCTACTGGCTTTGAACTCAGATGTAAAACGGATAGTTCAAAACTCAACCATAGACAATAAAACGCACTTGGCTAAGAAGCGAAATGAACTGAAATTAGAGCCATTCGATTAGCCAGAATGACAGAGAATTCGAACGAGAAACCTGACAGCACAGTGCGCTGATGCCACAATTTTTAATGCAACTCCCACGAAAATGAAGCCGCGCAAAATGAACTTGAGCCAGCAAAACTTACTAACGAGGAGACTTGCGTGACGTTGCAGCTAATTAGCCGACAAACTTTCTACGTGCGATGATTATTTTGATGGCAACTTTCACGAGACGAACAGGTGTGTAGCTCGAACGAAGAACAAAGGTAAACGAATAATTTACCCTTTGAATCTTATGCAATATAACGCCGCGTTAAGTGGTGAGCAACGCAGACCACTGCACCTAAAGTATTGTGCCGTAAACACTAAATTCAAAGCAAACTAAAAATGCCGAGCGTTGGGAATCCGTCTTAAACGCTTTGTTATGGCGCTGAACTTGAAGCTAACTGCTGAATGTCAATTAGGTCTACTTCCCTACTCAATGTTCGTTTGTACTCTACCAGTTGATAAGCTGGCATAACCTGTAATTCAATGCCTTGATAACTTTTGACAACTGACTTTGCAAAGTCGATTTCTAGTTGATGCCATGAACCGTCCAATGACGATTGGATTTTGGTATTTTGAGATAAACCGATTTCAATTTTTTGATTTTGGTAAACCAACTGGAAATACTCTAAATCCCAACCGTATTCAGTATAACGAGTTAACGGTTTAGATATGAATTGAGATACGTGAGCCAAGAGCTTATTTGCATCAGAGTTGTGGATATAAAGGTCTATGTCTGCAATTTCACGGCTGCCACCATGAATAGTTGCAGCTAGCCCACCGACAATTTGGTACTCAATGCTCTCTGCATCCAAAAGTCCTTTCAACCACTTCAAGGCTACTTTCATTTTCTCACTCATCTAGTTCCCTTAGCTGAATTTTGCCCTGCGCCATAACGCCGCATTAAGGGGTGAACAACGCCCCCACCCGACCTAAAGTATTGTACCGTAAATACTAGATTTGAAGTAGATACAAAAATGCCAAGCGTTGAGAATCCCTCTTAAATGCTTTGTTATATTGCCCGCACGACAGAGCCAAGTTTAGCGCCAAGGTGCTGAATTAACTACAAATCTACTGGCTTTGAACTCAGATGTAAACGGATAGTTCGAAACTCAATCACAAACAACAAAACGCACTTGGCTAAGAAACGAAATTAGGCAAATTTGAGTCATTCGATTCGCCAGAATGACAAAGAATTCGAGCGAGAAACCTGACAACAAAGTGCGCTGAAACCACGACTTTCAATTTAGCTTCCACGAAAAAGAAGCCGCGCAAAATGAACGTGAGCCAACAAAAATTACTAACGAGGAGACTTGCGTGACGTTGCAGCTAATTAGCCGACAAACTTTCTACGTGCGATGGGTATTTTGATGGCATTTTTCACGAAAAGAACAGGTGTATAGTTCGGACGCAGAACAAAGATAAACGGATAATTTAACCCTTTGAATCTTATGCAATATAACGCCGCGTTAAGGTGTGATGCACGCTTGGCTATACTTGAGCGAAGCGAAACTGCCAAGCGTGAGGAATCACTCTTAAACGCTTTGTTATGTGCTATTTTTGACCATCGTACGCCAGTACTGCACTCTTCAGTTGCTGAATGTCCGAGGCACACAGATACCGCTTTAATACTTCGAACTTCTCCAAAGGCCAGTCATAAATTCGCATTTTCAGAAGCTCAGCAATAATCGATTCATCAAAGCGATATTTAACTAATTTCGCGGGCGTTCCTCCAACAACACTATAGGG
>NZ_JAKJTJ010000041.1:0-11193 GCF_050337905.1 Vibrio clamense
AACAATCTATTAAAGGTAGATATCTTCAGTACGCAAAGCATTTAGCGACAGGTTCTAGTGGTTGTTTTTATCGCTATATTATCGATAACTATGGTGGTTTGAGGCTTGGTTTTGTTATTGTCGATAATCCGAATGAAATGGAAAAGTACTACTTCAAAGAGTATCGGGCGGCTTACTTAGAGAACCCTCCGAAATCAAAGGTGGGCTAATGCCTAACAAAGCGTTTAAGACGGATTCCCAACGCTCGGCATTTTTAGTTTGCTTTGAATTTAGTGTTTACGGCACAATACTTTAGGTGCCGTGTTATGCGTTGCTCACCACTTAACGCGGCGTTAGGTAAAAGGAGTCAAAATCAGCCTATGAGTACAATGAGTTATGTGAATCTTTCAGTCTTTGCATCAGGACTATTCCCTTTATTTGTAATGATTTACTTCTATAAGGCAATTCAGCCCAAATATCATGGTAATTGGGTCTTTGGCGTTATTTTTATCATGGTTGCGGGTTTACTTGCAGGCACACTTAATTTGCTTCAGAGCTTTATTGTTAAGCAGGCAGGTAATCTCGATGAGGTAGGTAGTGCTACGTTTACGCTAGAATTGTGGCTGTATATAGTACCAGCATCTATAGCTGCTATCGGTGTAAATTTGATAAGCCAATATTTAGTTACAGCGAAACCGTGAAATTTTACCTAACAAAGCGTTTAAGACGGATTCCCAACGCTCGGCACTTTCGGTTTGCTTCAGCTTTAGTGTTTACGGCACAATGGTTTAGGTAGGGTGGTTTGCGTTGCTCACCACTTAACGCGGCGTTATGACTCACGGTGAGTTTATCTCTTTACTCTATTTCTAGCTCATTATCTATTGTTCTATAATGCTCATGTATTGCATAGAGATAAGATATTAATGAGTAATAATAATGAAATTATTGAATACCTTCGCGAGCGTATTCCGGCGTTTGAATGTGTTCAGGGGTGTCATGACTGTTGTGGACCTGTAACAACATCTTCGACGGAAATGTCGCGACTACCCGTAAAATCTGACGCAGAACATGAAGCCGCACTAGATGAATATAACTGCGTACATTTAGGACCTAATGGTTGTGAGGCTTATGAAGAACGACCATTAATTTGTCGTCTTTTTGGTACAACTCCACGTATGCCATGCCCAAATAATTGTCGCCCAGTTGAAATGGTAGATTTGAAGGTTGAACGTCTGGTGCATAAGTACATCAGAACAACTCGACAGGTTTTGGTGTAGTTGGCTCAAACTCCAACTGTGAGCACAAAGTCATAACAAACAATTCAACCTGACTTGCAACGCGTGGCCTTTTTACTTCTAATCAGTTTCAGTGATTATGGTGCAATGCAGAACCACTGTATTGCGTTGCTGCGCAAGTTAATTGGGCGTTAGCAGCCGCACAAATTTTGTATTGTATGTGTCGGTAGAGCTACAGAACGAGTAACTTTCAGAGCTAGTGATTTATCGCTCTGAAAGGTTTTATTCTCAGCTGTTTGCCAGTAGCTACTCCCAGAACTTCCACCATTTTTTACTGTTTTCTTCTCTTTTTGCTTGGCCTTGCTTTGAGCCTTTACCTAGCTCATTTTGAACTTGATCAGCTTTCTTTGCCTTTTGCTTCTCGAACCCAGATTTCTTACTTTTTACCTTTTCCTTCAAGTCGTCAATTTCGTCTTGTTTAACTTCGAGCTTTTCAAGTTCACGTTCAAGCTTCTTCTTGTCTTTTTTATTTTTGGTCTTCTTAGCTTTTTTCTTTTTTACTTCTATTAGATCTTCAAGTTCATCACCTTGCTCGTCTAGCTGTCGCTCAACCTGTTTCAAATCAGAAGCGGTAGATATCTCTTCAAGGTTTGGTTTTCCCTTTCCAGCCCAGTCAGGTTTATCAGCCATTGTAATCGGTGATAGAAATGTAAGAATGCTAGTCAAAGCAATGATTTTTGTGTTTGTCATAGAATCCCCCTTTATATAATATTTAGCATATGTATAGGGTGAGGGTGTTGCAAGTCACAGTCGTGGGGTTGCGCTGCTAACAAACAATTTAAGAGTGACTCCTAACGCTCGCCGATTTCACTCCGGTTTGAAATTTGTGTTTACGGTGTAATGGTTTAGTTTGGGTGTTATAGCGTTGTCGCACCTTAATTGGGCGTTATATTGCATAAGATTCAGAGGGTTAAATTATCCATTTATCTTTGTTTTGTGTTCTAGCTACACACCTGTTCGTTTCGTGAAAATTGCCATCAAAATGACCATCGCACGTAGAAAGTGTGGCGGTTAATTTAGCTGCAACGTCACGCAAGTCTCCTCGTTAGTCAGTTTGCTGGCTCAAGTTCATTTTTCGCGGTTTCTTTGTCGTTGAAGCCAAATTGAAAATCGTGGCTTCAGCGCACTTTTCCGTCAGGTTTTTCGCTCGACTTCTTTGTCGTTCTGGCTAATCGAATGACTCCAATTACAACTCATTTCGCTTCTTAGCCAAGTGCGTTTTGTTGTCTATGGTTGAGTTTCGAACTATCCGTTTTACTTCTGAGTTCAAAGCCAGTAGATTTGTAGCCAATTCAGCACCTTGGCGCTAAACTTAGCTCTGTCGTGCGGGCAATATAACAAACAATTTAAGAGTGACTCCTAACGCTTGCCGATTTCACTTCGATTTGAATTTAGTGTTTACGGTGCAATGGTTTAGCTCAGGTTTTATAGCGTTGTCGCACCTTAATTGGGCGTTAGGGCACAGGGCGAAATGGACAGAATCGTAGAATTAATCAAACAAGATCCAGTTAGAGTTAACGCTTTGAAGTGTGTATCTCAATTGGGTTTACCTCAATGCTATATTGCAGCAGGTTTCGTCCGAAATCTTGTATGGGATGCACTACATGGTTTTCAGGTGGCGACACCATTGAATGATGCTGATGTTATCTATTTCGCACCTGACGAGCGAGATCCTAATGCATATTTATACTATGAAGCTCAGCTTAAACAGGTAATGCCGGAAATTAACTGGCAAGTTCGAAATCAGGCAATAATGCACACTCGCAATGGTGATTTACCTTATACAAGTTCACTGGACGCTATGAGCTACTGGCCAGAGAAAGAAACGGCAATTGGTATCCGACAAGTTGCTCCCGAAAAGTACGAATGCATATCAGCTTTTGGGTATGAATCATTATTTGGTTGCTGTGTCACACATAACCCGAAAAGGTCACAAGAAACGTTTAAAGTCGTGTAAATTCAAAAGGGTGGTTAGTAAAATGGTCATCTTTGAGAATAGTGCCCTAACAAACAATTTAAGAGTGACTCCTAACGCTTGCCGGTTTTACTCCGATTTGAATTTTGTGTTTACGGYGCAATGGTTYAGYTTGGGTGTTATAGCGTTGTCGCACCTTAATTGGGCGTTATAAAACAAGGAGAGTTCTGCATTTGAAAATAGTAACGGATAGACTCGGAATGACTSAAATCACAGYGAAAGACTGGGATTTATACCAATCTTTAAATCGAGATCCTGCGGTAATAAAGTTCTGTTTTGATGAACCATCACCTAAGGAAGTTAAGGACAATTTTAATTCTCGACTCCCAGTGTGGAATAAGGTTTCTGAGCATTGGTTGTGCTTAACTATTACTGTAAATAAAACTGGTGAAAAAATCGGCGTCACTGGTTTTCGTATGCGTGATGGCGCAGCCGAAGTTGGTTTTCTTATTCAACCTAAATACCATGGTCTTGGTTACGGTACTGAATCTCTAAAATCTGGGCATGCGAAGAGCAGGGTATCCAAACGTTTAACGCAGTCGTAACTGAGGGCAACATTGGTTCAGAGAAAGTATTAACCAAGTGTGGTTTCTCGCTGAAAAAAGTTATCCCAGAAGCTTATGAAATCGGTGGTAAATTGTATGCAGACCATGTTTACCAATACGGAAAAATTGTTTTATAACAAACAATTTAAGAGGGATTCTCAACGCTTGGCACTTTTGCTTCTACTTCAGTTTTAGTGTTTATGGCACAATGCTTTAGGTTTGGGTGGAGGCGTTGTTCACCCCTTAATTGGGCGTTAGTTTGCTACAAAGAATCAAGGAGTTTCGTGTAAGAAATGAAAGTAAGTATTAGACCTGTAAGAGAAAATGAGCTGGAGTTTATCCATGCCTTGGTTATCTCAAATGACGAATGGACTAAGTTCAATGGTCCTTATTTTCCATACTCACATCCATCCTTAGAGCAGTTTAAAAACTCTTCATTTCAGCGCCTTTTATCGGGCTTAGACTCACAATTGATTACAGTCGATGATATTCCAGTGGGAATGGTTAGTTGTTACTGGGAGTGTGAAGAAACTCGTTGGTTTTACTACTTGGTCGGGTAATCCTCGAATGATGTCATTAGCTTTGAAGTTGGGTTTTCAGCAAGAAGCTAGGCTGCGAAAAGTTCGTTATTACAATGGCGAGTATTATGATTCAGTCAAATATGGGGTGTTGCGCTCGGAGTGGTTAGAACGCAACTAACAAACAATTTAAGAGTGACTCCTAACGCTTGCCGATTTTACTCCGGTTTGAAATTTGTGTTACGGCGTAATGGTTTAGCTCAGGTTTTATAGCGTTGTCGCACCTTAATTGGGCGTTATGTGCTAGGAGGAAATTGGAAAGCTATGAGAAACAAATTTGAAGTAACAGGTTTATTTTATCAGCAAGGTAACTATAAATGTCGAAAGTACCTCGACATAAAGAGAGTCGATTCTAACCAAAGTTCTCCTGATGTTATGGTCGTAATGATGAATCCAGGATCTTCATATCCATTGGATAACATTGATGACAATACTGTTGCTTCGGATGCAGTGCCAGACCAAACTCAGGATCAAATAATGAGAATTATGGATAACTCAAATTTTGATTATGCACGGATATTGAATCTATCTGACCTTAGAACACCTAAGTCCAACGATTTATATAAGTTTATTAAATCATCCGAATCAAAGATGTTTCCACACTCAATTTTTGATGGAAAACGCAGAGAAGAACTTAAATCTCTCTTTGTTCAAGGTGTACCAGTTATCTATGGTTGGGGCGTTAATAAAACTCTTGAATCATTAGCAAAATCGGCAATAGAAGCGATCAACTGTCCTGATCCAGTAGGTTTGAAAAAAGCGGAAACTCTATATTCCTATTATCATCCGTTACCTCAAGTATACAAAGACCAAATCGAATGGGTAAAAGTTGTCACGGAACAGTTGAAAAAACGCACATAACAAAGCGTTTAAGACAGATTCCCAACGCTTGGCATTTTCATTCCATCGTTGGGTTTGGTGTTTAAGGTGGTATGGTTAGGTTCAGTGGTAGCGTTGCTCACTACTTAACGCGGCGTTATATTGCATAAGATTCAAAGGGTTAAATTATCCGTTTATCTTTGTTCTGCGTCCAAACTACACACCTGTTCTTTTCGTGAAAGTTGCCATCAAAATGACCATCGCACGTAGAAAGAATGTCGGTTAATTTAGGTGCAACGTCACGCAAGTCTCCTCATTAATAAGTTTTGCTGGCTCAAGTTCATTTTGCGCGGCTTCTTTTTCGTGGAAACTTCATTGAAAATTGTGGTTTCAGCGCGCTTTGTCGTCAGGTTTCTCGGTCGAATTCTTTGTCACTCAGGCTACTCAAATTTCTCCAATTTCAGCGCATTTCGCTTCTTAGCCAAGTGTGCTTTATTGTCTATGATTGAGTTTCGAACTATCCATTTTTCTTCTGAGTTCAAAGCCAGTAGATTTGTAACCAATTCAGCATCTTGGCGCTAAACTTGGCTTTGTCGTGCGAGCAATATAACAAAGCATTTAAGAGGGATTCTCAACGCTTGGCATTTTTGTATCTACTTCAAATTTAGTGTTTACGGTACAATACTTTCGGTCGGGTGGAGGCGTTGTTCACCCCTTAATGCGGCGTTAGTTTGCTAGGAGGCAGGCAGTCAACTAGCCTAAATTCGCTCTTACATCAGAAATGGTAATAAAGAGTTTATTTTCTGCATCTTGAAACGCTTGGAAGCCATATCTCTCGTAGAAGTTTTTTGCTCCGTCTTTGGCGTCAACAATAACTACAGGGAATGCGACGCTATCACTGGCTGCTAGTAGCTTTCTAAGTGCATCAATAAGGAGCCACTCGCCAAAGCCTTTACCTTTGTAGCGTTCATCGACTGCTAAACGGGCAATTAGACCACCAGAAGTCGATGATTGGTGTTTTTTCTGTAGCTTGTCGGGTAAAGCCTTCAAGTCGATTGGTGTCATTGTTAGTGTATAAAAACCAATGACATGCGAGCTATCGTTATCATCTTCTAAAACGAATGTTCTGGTGTTGTCTTTCTTTGCTTGCTGACTCGCCATTACTTTCAGGTAGTTATTAAGAGCTTCAATACCGCAGTTGAACCGATTTCTATCATGTTTTGCTTTTTCTAGAAGTACCGTGTTCATCATTGAGTTTTGCTCTCGTAACGTTCAGAAGCAGTTTTCAATTTTGTGTTGATTGCTGCAGGACGGTCTAAAGCATCCATAAGTAACATAGCATCAGCTTGGCTAAGCTTAAGGGCTTGTTCACGTTCAATAACTTGCTTGGCTTTTTCGATAGCAGCACTTAGAACAAATGAGTTAATACTAGACATGCCTGCAATTGCCGCAGCTTTTGTCAGTAAGTATTGTGTATCGACATCAACTCTAGCAGTGATGCGGGGCAAAGTAGTCGCCATAATGTAATTTCCTTTTGTGTCAAAATGTCACATGTGTATTATGGTCTTAAAATGAGCGTTAAGCAATCATTGTGTAACTTTGGCACGCAAAACTAACAAACAATTTAAGAGTGACTCCTAACGCTTGGCGAGTTCACTCCGGTTTGAAATTTGTGTTTACGGTGCAGTGGGTTAGCTTGGGTTTTATAGCGTTGTCGCACCTTAATTGGGCGTTATATGCAGATTGGAGAAAGTGGATAGTATGGAAGTTTCGCTAAAAGCTATGAATTCAGAGACATTCTCAGAATATTTGGAAATGGTTATCCCTTCCTATGCGAATGACAATGTAAAATCCGGTTGGTGGGATAAATCCGAAGCTTTGGAACGTTCCAAAAAGGCTTACGCGCGTCTTTTACCTGATGGTCTAAATAGCGAGGGAAACTACCTATTTAACATTGTTGTAGATAAGACTAGTAGCAATGTGGGTTATATTTGGGTGAAAATCGAAACTCATAGCCATACGAAATCAGCATTTATATATGATATCGGAATATACGAGGGCTATCGTCGGAAGGGCTATGCCAAAGCAGCCCTTAGCTGTATTGAAATTGTATCAGCTGACCTCGGTGCAACAAGCTTAGGGCTGCACGTTTTTAATCACAATTCATCTGCTAAGTCACTATATTCAAGCGTTGGCTATCAAGTAATGAGCTACAATATGCATAAAGAAATTGGCGTAAAACAAGGCATATAACAAAGCGTTTAAGACGGATTCCCAACGCATGGCGTTTTCGGCTTACTTCAATTTAAGTGTTTATGTCACAATGGTTTAGGCAGGGTGGTTGGCGTTGCTCACCACTTAACGCGGCGTTATGGCTCAGAAGGTAGAGGTTTACTTGAAACTTGTAATAGAAAATATAGAACTCGTCTTGGCTATGGATAACTTGATTGTATCAATTGCTACATTATTGACAGCCGTGTTTACTTGTTTAGCTGCAATCTCGTCAGTCAAAGCGGTGAAAGTTGCCAATAATTCATATTCAGTGCAGTCTAATCAATATCGCTTGGAAGAGTTTTATAAGTTGCTCGATAGTTTAGAGCGCGCTCATGGTGTTTGCTTTTTGCAGCGAGGAACTTTACTTGAACGAATTAAGGTTGAGGCTGACTTTGTTCACCATTACAATAATTTTACAGCTATGGTAAATAATGGCTTTAAGCATGCAGACAAAGGGCGCAATGTTAATCATTTCATATCTTATATAGCATTTGCAGACCGAATATCACGATTATTTAACTTTGAATATATAATTCCAGCGAATTCTGAATATGTGTTGAAAGAGCACTCTGGGCAAGAGTTTCCTATTCGTAAAAATAATCCTAATTGGGTTGGACAGTCAGCCGATACTATTGCTCGCGAAATTCTCCAATTCTATGGCATAGATATTTCACTAGAACTTGATGGAATTACTGGTGTTGTATGCGATGGTGGTTATGAGGAACTCAAGCTGCAAGGTAATATTTACTCATATTCAATCGCAAAAAATGAGCCATAACAAAGCGTTTAAGACAGATTCTCAACGCTTGGCATTTTTAGTCTAAGTTGAGTTTTGTGTTTACGGTGCAATGGTTTAAGTCAGGTGGTAGCGTTGCTCACTACTTAACGCGGCGTTATGTTTATTGGAGAAATTCATGGTCAATTGGCCTTGTATCCTGAAGTTGGATGGTGACGATGAGCTCATTTATTTGGGCTCAGAAACTGACTTGAACTGTGAATGTGTGGGGCTGATTTTTAGCTCAGATGATCGAGTAATCGATTCTGAAGGCTTTGTATATTCATTGATTTCAGATGCTTCAACAGTGGTTAACTTGGTTGGAAACTCAGTCCAGATCTCAGCAGAAGATGCATCTAGATTGATTCAATGTCACGAATTTTGTCTTGCTGAAGTCTGTTTGACTAAAATTCAATTTGAGACGGTAAGTGACGCAATTAAGTGCCTGAAGCCTTAGGCTAAATAAACATAACAAACAATTTAAGAGTGACTCCCAACGCATGGCGATTTCACTCCGATTTGAAATTAGTGTTTACGGTGCAATGGTTTAGCTCAGGTTTTATAGCGTTGTCGCACCTTAATTGGGCGTTATAAGCCACAATGGTTATATCGACGTGATATAACCACATAGGAGTATTCGTTTATACTAGTGACCACGACTTCGGTTACGGTTTTGTTCGGATTTCTGCTTCTTTTCAGCCTTTTCTTTCTCTATTCTTATGGCTTCTTCTTCCTTATGAGCAAGCAGCAAGCTGTTTTCTGAACCATCTTTATTTTTCATCTCAACTGAGATGTTGTCTGGGTAATCATAGAAATTACCAGTTGCTAAATCGATTGGGCATGAAAGTGTTAATATACAAGCATCCCATAAGATATCGAGGAATAGGTATCCGCCCATAAATTCAGGCTCAACTGTTTCAATACCTTCTTGCGTTTCGTTGTTACAACGGATAAATAAATCATCAGAATCACGGTCGACTGATACAGAGTCAACACGACCATTTGCAAAATATTCCGCACCATTAGATTTAATTATGCATTCTGTTGTGCGATCATCAGTGCCTAGAGCTCGAAGGTTTACATCGTCTGTTGAGCCATTGAAAATGGTAGAACAACCAGTGATAGAAAGAGCGATTACTGTAGGTAGTATTTTTTTCATGTAGATAGGTCTTCTAAAAAATTTCCGCCATAATACAGGCTTACAGTCTTTCATTCTATTTAAATGTGATGTTAGTCCCATATTTGTGTTGATAGTGGCTTCTAACAAACAATTTAAGAGTGACTCCTAACGCTTGCCGATTTCACTCCGATTTGAAATTTGTGTTTACGGTGTAGTGGTTTAGCTTGGGTGTTATAGCGTTGTCGCACCTTAATTGGGCGTTATGGGGCTATCGTAGCCCCATTGTATACTTGTCTTAGCTAGTATGGCATGGTCGGCAACAGTAGTAACAGCCATTAATTCTATTATTCGGCCAGCGAGTTTTGGCGTCTGCTACAGCACTCTGACAGGATGGATGAAAACCTAAGTCAATTTGATTTTCAGTATTTGGGAAGTGCTGACAGCCTGCGTCTTTTTCGTGCACTTCATGGTCACCATTTTGTTGTGGGTTTTTGTTAATAATGAAATATGGCATTATTTTCTCCGTAAACGTTAAATTTCTCGATAAACGTAACTCTAATACTGTTATTGTTATGTGTAATGTTTCACATAACTCACAGGTTGCACATGTTGTGTATGTAAGTTGTGAGTCGCCCCATAACAAACAATTTAAGAGTGACTCCTAACGCTTGCCGGTTTTACTCCGATTTGAAATTTGTGTTTACGGTGCAATGGTTTATCTTGGGTGTTATAGCGTTGTCGCACCTTAATTGGGCGTTAGGCTTTTACGCAATCTAAAGTTTCATATTAATAATTAATAAGTTAGCAGGTGTCACATTTGGTGTGTCTATCCTATGCGAGTATTCTGTCTTTATATTTTATCGTAGCAGTAGCACCTTCATTTAAAAATTGGCACAAGGTCGTACGGTGAAATGAGAGGTTAGTGAAGTAAAGGATTATGTATATGGATACATCAAACAGTTTGGTTAATTCAAGTTATAACATTGAAGGCGCAAAAAGACTCTACTCACCAACTCAGGTGGCGTGTGGTACTTTAGGTGGTCCTGTTGGTCTTGTGTATTTTATTTATGCCAATTTTATCGCTCTGAAAAATGAAAGTGGTCGAAAAAACACTTTAAAATATGGCGCGTTATTCATTTTCGCACTGGCCATTTTAATGCCATTCTTACCAGAAAATGTACCGAGCTCAGCGTTTACGGCTGTCTATATCGTAATTGCACGGTATGTTGTTAAGACTTACCAAATGGAAAAAAATGACATTAATGCTTCGAGCGAATTTGAGTTTCATTCAAATTGGCGAGTATTTGGTATTTCATTACTTTGTTTGCTTGCTAGTGTGGTTGTTTTACTAGGGCCTATTCTTCTGATGGTTATGACTGGGGTTATTGAATAACGGTAGGATCAAAGCCTAACAAACAATTTAAGAGTGACTCCTAACGCTTGCCGATTTTACTCCGATTTGAATTTTGTGTTTACGGCGTAATGGTTTAGCTCAGGTTTTATAGCGTTATCGCACCTTAATTGGGCGTTATGTGCTTTAGAGGAAAATGATGAAAAGTCGACTAATTTTAGCTTTATCTTGCATGGTTTCTATCACTTCTATTGCAGGTGAAAATGCCCCGATAGATTGCGATAATGCTTTAAATACACTCCAAATCAACCAGTGTGCATCAGTAGAACTCGAATCAGCAAAAGAAGATCTTTCCAAATACTTGGACGCTAGCTTTGAACATAATTCATATGACCCAGAATTAGTTAAAGCAATCAAAGTCGCTCAAGTTGACTGGCAGGCATATATGTCATCTCATTGTGATTCTGTATATACGCAATGGC
>NZ_JAKJTJ010000042.1:0-9730 GCF_050337905.1 Vibrio clamense
TAAAGTATCCAATCAGTATATGACAAACTCGCCCCATCGAAATATGGATAACCATATTTCTTAAATTCAGAAATGATATCTTCCTCAATCTCTAGAATACCTTCAAATACACTCAAAGTAACTCGACCAAGTGAAGGTATCAAAGGCCAATCTTCTGCCTGCCCCCTAAATAACTCTGGTGGATTTTTTCTAAATACGTCCAAAAATTCTGATATATTTTCAATTCTGTACTCAACAGCCTTCATCATTTTTTCCAATAATATCGTGAAACTAGTCACTACAACCTTTAACCTAACGCCCAATTAAGGTGCGATAACGCTATAACACCCAAGCTAAACCATTGCACCGTAAACACAAATTTCAAACCGGAGTAAACTCGCCACGCGTTAGGAGTCACTCTTAAATTGTTTGTTATATTGCCCGCACGACAGAGCCAAGTTTAGCGCCAAGGTGCTGAATTGGTTACAAATCTACTGGCTTTGGACTCAGAAGTAAAACGGATAGTTCGAA
This sequence comes from Vibrio clamense, assembly GCF_050337905.1. Taxonomy (NCBI): domain Bacteria; kingdom Pseudomonadati; phylum Pseudomonadota; class Gammaproteobacteria; order Vibrionales; family Vibrionaceae; genus Vibrio; species Vibrio clamense. The sequence goes on from NZ_JAKJTJ010000042.1 coordinate 511, forward strand.
ACTCAATCATAGACAACAAAACGCACTTGGCTAAGAAACGAAATGAGCTGAAATTGGAGTCATTCGAAGAGCCAGAATAGCAAAGAATTCGAGCGAGAAACCTGACAACAAAGTGCGCTGAAGCCACAATTCTCAATGAAGTACCCACGAAAAGAAGCCGCGCAAAATGAACTTGAGCCAGCAAAACTTACTAACGAGGAGACTTGCGTGACGTTGCAGCTAATTAACCGACAAACATTCTACGTGCGATGGCCATTTTGATGGCATTTTTCACGAAAAGAACAGGTGTGTAGTTCGGACGCAGAACAAAGATAAACGGATAATTTAACCCTTTGAATCTTATGCAATATAACGCCCAATTAAGTTGCAGACCAACGCAAACCTGAACCCAAAGCAACGCACCGATTACACCCAAACCTATTGGAACTGAAAATGCCGCGCGTTGGCTGTCAGCTTAAATTGTTTGTTAGCAATTTAACTAAACGAAGCACCAAAACCTTCAAAAACACATTGATACTCCCAGCCCAGTGAAACCATAAAATCTAGCCATTGGGCGAGAATTTCCTTGGTAACGGATGTTGGATGAGAATACCCTTCAACAAACCACGAACGACTAATAAACCCTTCACTTCTAATTAGTGTCTCATAGTTTCCCAAAGCGTCGTTCAGTTTAATTGCTGACGTTTTACTCGGACATAAATAATTAAAATTTAGAACTACTTCTGTTTCACTTGTGACTTCATTTCTTAATAGTGATGACCAAGTCTCATCAAGCATGTTCAACTGACTTTCCAAATTTGATTGATAATCACTCAATTCAATTTCTCCATTGATTGCTAACGCCGCGTTAAGTAGTGAGCAACGCTAACCACCGAACCTAAACTATTGCACCGTAAACACAAAACCCAACCTTGAACTGAAAATGCCAAGCGTTGGGAATCTGTCTTAAACGCTTTGTTAGTAGGCTATTTTCCACTTTGCTTAAAGAGGTTGGGAACCGTCTTGATAATATTTCGAGTTAGTTCAGATTCTGACTTAGCTTTCTCAAGTTCAACAGTTGTCTGCCCTTTCTCCAAAATAAAGTTTCGCTCCGTATTCGCCAACGAACTGATTGAAATCTGCAACGCATCGTCGTTACCAGTTGCTAAAGCGTAATTAACGGCAGACAACTTTGACTCCACATTTGTAAGTTCATTTTGAAAGTACTTAATTTCGGCAAGTCCATTTTTGTATAATCTAAGAAAAAAATACGCAAATATTTCTATGAAGATAATCAACATTATTCGAGGAAGTATTGGTAATACTAAGTTTTTGATAAACTTAGTATTTGATTCAGACCCTTCGGAGGCCAGTTGCTTTAATAGCTCAGATGAATCAACCATTGATACCGTTGTCCATAGAAGATATAGACCACCCGCGGTTATAGCCATACCGATCAAGAGGTTTATGTTTGCACGTAACCTCAAGTCAGAAATTTCCCTAAACAGGCGTTGCACTATTACACGAGAGTCCTTTGAAAGGTTTTCATAGGCTAGACTCTTTTTTACTTCGGAGCGAAGTAATTTAGTTTCACTGTTGAATATGTCCTTAATACTCTGCTCACTCGAACGTTCAATAATTGATTCTAATATTTTAGTTTTATCATCATCTGTGAGGTTCGCGCTAAGCTCGAAGTTATTTAGTCTTTCTAGAATTTCTTCGATGTCTAACTTAGATTTTTCGCTATCCTTTCTTGTGGCTTCTAAGCTATTACTTACTTCTTCTTTATACTCGGAAATATCTTTTGTAATCGAGGAATAGTGACGAGTCTGATTTTTAATCTTATTCATCAACTGATTGTATGATTTATCTTCTAGCGTTTCATTGCCTCCCGACTGTAGATAAACCAAACCAAATGACAGTATTGCCAACAAAAAAGATGTAAAAGTTACAAAGTCATTGTCTGAGGTTATACGAAAAATGCTCGATATATAGAACCTAAAGTCAGCAAAATAGTAAGTAGCAAGGGCAATACCAAGAAAAAACAGACCGACAAATACCATTAACCTTCGATTTTCGATGGCTTGCTTAATTGAATCAGTAATCATTAATAATAACTCAAAACAGGATATCGCCCCATATTAAACCATTATGCAACCTAAATCATTGTTGTAGCGCAACATTGACCAGCCTACTAACGCCGCATTAAGGGGTGAACAACGCCTCCACCCAACCTAAAGCATTGTACCGTAAACACTAAATTTGAAGTAGATGCAAAAATGCCAAGCGTTGAGAATCCCTCTTAAATGCTTTGTTATATTGCCCGCACGACAGAGCTAAGTTTAGCGCCAAGGTGCTGAATTGAAAACAAATCTACTGGCTTTGAACTCAGAAGTAAAATGGATAGTTCGAAACTCAACCATAGACAACAAATCGCACTTGGCTAAGAAACGAAATGAGCTGAAATTGGAGTCATTCGAAGAGCCAGAATAGCAAAGAATTCGAGCGAGTAACCTGACAGCAAAGTGCGCTGAAGCCACGATTTTCAATGAAATCCCCACCAAAAAGAAACCGCGCAAAATGAACTAGAGCCAACAAAACTTACTAACGAGGAGACTTGCGTGACGTTGCAGCTAATTAGCCGACAAACTTTCTACGTGCGATGGGCATTTTGATGGTATCTTTCACGGAACGAACAGGTGTGTAGCTCGGACGCAAAACAAAGATAAGCGAATAATTTAACCCTTTGAATCTTATGCAATATAACGCCCAATTAAGGTGCGACAACGCTGTAACACCCAAGCTAAACCATTGCACCGTAAACACAAAATTCAAATCGAAGTGAAATCGACAAGCGTTAGGAGTCACTCTTAAATTGTTTGTTATATTGCCCGCACGACAGAGCCAAGTTTAGCGCCAAGGTGCTGAATTAGTTACAAATCTACTGGCTTTGAGCTCAGAAGTAAAATGGATAGTTCGAAACTCAATCATAGACAATAAAACGCACTTGGCTAAGAAGCGAAATGAGTTGAGATTGGAGAAATTCGATTAGCCAAAGTGACAAAGAATTCGAGCGAGAAACCTGACGGCAAAGTGCGCTGAAGCCACAACTTTCAATGAAGTCCCCACGAAAAAGAAGCCGCGCAAAATGAACGTGAGCCAGCAAAGCTTACTAGCGAGGAGACTTGCGTGACGTTGCAGCTAATTAACCGACACACTTTCTACGTGCGATGGGCATTTTGATGGCATTTTTCACGGAACGAACAGGTGTGTAGCTTGAACGCAGAACAAAGATAAACGGATAATTTAACCCTTTGAATCTTATGCAATATAACGCCCAATTAAGGTGTGGAGCACGCTACCACGACACTTAAATTGACCACCGTAATCACTGAACTTAACTCAAACCAAAAATGCCAAGCGTGCTGAATCACTCTTAAATTATTTGTTAGGTGCGAACCTCAAAATTCACCAGTTAAGTCCTAAAGCAGTTCCGTTGCTGTTGAGTTCCAGTGTCCCAAATTGGTTATTACAAGCCTTTCATGAGAAACGGGAACAATTAGCTTAAAACTTTGAGCATTATAGTTGCCCTGTTTTATTTGAGACTCGATACTAGCGATTTGTGTTTCAAGGTTAACATCGTTCTCTGGCTCAACGTTTTCAAGCTCAACTTGATCTAGAGTAATGAGATAAGGGTCATTCGGTTTTTGCCACAGATCAAATACAGGATGGTCAAAGTACTTTTCAACTTCATTGACGTCCCTTTGTACAAGTATTTGAATGAATACCCTTAAATACTGCAAATACTCACAACCAAACGGATTATCTAAAGCATATTTCTTAGCAAGTTCTTTTGAATAAGTTAAGTATGCTCCACCATGTTGAAAGTTGTAGACTTGATTTCGTTCTTGAATAACAAGAGGTTCCAGTAGTTTTCGCTGCTTTAACCAACTTTCATCCGTCCACCTTTGCTTCTCAGCAAGATTAAATAGGTCTTGCATCAAAGATTTTGCGCCGATTTTCTCCAAATGGTCAACACCACCTAAACCATGCTCTTTGATCGAGTCTACAAAAGCACTTGTGGTTCCGTGATAAAGCGGAATACTAAATATACCATTTTTTATTATTGTCATTTCACTACATCTCATTCTATTGAATAGCACCTAACGCCCAATTAAGGTGTGAGGCACGCAATACCAATGCTCCCGCATACCACCTTAATCACTAAGACCAACGCATAGTAAAAATGCCACGCGTGCCGAATCACTCTTAAATTGTTTGTTAGCTATCAACTCTAAAGACTTGCGCAAGAGTGTCTTCTAGCTCTTTTAACGCCTGTGGGATAGTTGCAATGCATAGCTGAACCTTTAAATCACTTTCGTCCAAATTCAGCCGACTAAAAACAGATCTAAGATTGGAATGTGAATCGCTACACAGTTCGTTATAAACCGTATCATAGAAATCTTTTAAACCTGCCAATTCAAATTTCGCGCCGATTTTGATTGGTTTATACTTCTCATTAAGATCAGATTTTTCTTTAAGTAATTGTTCCTTAAAACCGCCCAAATCATCTAATTCAGCTGACTCCTTGAGCCATGAGAGATGCTTTGGATCTAGGTTATCTAACACCTTTATCCATTCTTTCAATCGGTTCGACTGCAAACGATACCCATAGAGCTTATCAGTCGATAGATTATGAAAGTCTACAAAGGTTTCAGAAAAGGTACGATATAAAATTGGAATCCCTGACAACTTTCCAGCATCAGATAAAGTGATTATTGCATCGGCTAAGTCCAATAAACTTCTTGAGTATGCTAGTAAAGAATATCGATATAAACTGCTTTCGTAGACCGGAAACAGACTATTAACCTTATTTCTTAATCCTTCAATACGGTTTGATGAACTCAAATTTACCTCCTTGATAGCTAACGCCCAATTAAGGTGCGACAACGCTATTACACCACACTAAACCATTGCGCCGTAAACACAAATTTCAAACCGAAGTGAACTCGCCAAGCGTTAGGAGTCACTCTTAAATTGTTTGTTAGGGCTAAATTTCGTAAGCCTCAAACCAACGACATTTAAGGTTTGGCTTTTTGCTCTTTAAAGAAGAGAAGTGCTCTTTCGTTGTAAACCTAGCGCAAGATAATACACGTATCTTAGATAAATCTGCTAAGCACAATATTGATTTATCCGTTAGGCTCACTGACGTTAAAAACAATGCTTCTAAATTTGGCAATGTACTGATTGGCAGCAAAGATAAGACCTTTTGATTTGTATACATCGTCCCTTCAACACCTAAACTTATGAGCTCTGTAAAACCCGATAGACATTCTAAATTGTTTAGTTTTTTCGCGCCCTCTATAAATAGATAGCGCAAATTAGGTAGGCTTGCTAAAACCTCAAAATTCTCAGCCTTGCTGACTCCTGAAATTTTAAGCGTTTCCAACTTATTCAAATTAATCAATGGAAGTAGCGTGTCTGACGATAGCCTCTCAATTTCCAAATATTCTAAGTTTTGCAGTTCTGCTATTTCACTAAGGAATTCACCGTTTACCTGCTTGGCTGACAAACGTGTAATTTGTTGTGAAAATGAACTGATGCCTTTGTGTGATTTTCCTTCACGATAAAATGAAACCCAACGCCAATCTAACTCAATGTCATTTATGTTGGTGACACAACGAGACCATTCCGACCAGTTCTGATTACATCTATACTTATCATTAATCATATTATTTTCGACCAAGCTAATACTGAGCCCTAACGCCCGCTTAAGTGGTGAGCAACGCAATACGATGTTTCAGCACACCACCTTAATCACAAAAATCAACGCATGGTAAAATGCCACGCGTTGCGAATCCGTCTTAAAGCGTTTGTTAAGTTTTTTGTTTCAACCTACGCAATAAATAGGTGCTTGCTGTAGCGGAAGCGTCACTAACTAATCTTGCATAGTGCTCGGGGGCTACATAATCCCCTGGGGTAAAACCATGCGCTGTACCAAAATGAGTTCTCATCGCCCCAACTGCTTGAAAAATACTTTTGATTCCACCATACAGTTGTGTCATATCCCTGTTAGCTTCCTGATCTGTAGATAAATCCAGAGCCTTTATTGCTGCACCTATAAGATTTGTAATGTCTTTCTTAGCCGGTAATGGTTCACCAGTATCCTTTAGGATAAGGCGACATACCGACTCTAAATAACTAGATGACCTAGTAATCGAGTCTGATGGGTCTGACTGGATCGTATTCCGAGATTTAATCCAAGCTTTAATTAATTCATCAGAGTTTACATCCTTAAGTGCGCTAATCGCCTCAGAAGCAATATCTTCAGATTGTGAGTCTAATGCTTTGTTTAACGAGTCAATCGATTCAGATGTATTATTCTCAATTGACGCGAGTGCATACTCAATATTTCCTAACAGCGAGTTAATCTGAATGTCTTTAGACAATCGCTCAAGCCATTCAACTGAACATGACTTTATGCCCTTACATTTAAAAGATTGATAGTCCTCTGGGACTTGATTCATAGAGTCAACAAAATCGTCTTCAGTCGAGCGATATGCAACCTCTAATTCCCCATCACTAAATTGAAGATAACCATAAACCCAGTCATCAGGTCCGATCATTTGCAACGTTTCTTGGGCTGAACGAGCCCAAATATCAATACCGTCGAGAGATTCCGTTAACGCTTCTTCGAGCTTCTCTAACTTATTGAGCACTTCTGCTCTTTTTTCTTTGATCCTAGAGCTTTGCCCTTTGATTTTTTCTAGTAATTGAGACACCTATACCTCCTAAAACTTAACGCCCAATTAAGGTGCGACAACGCTAAAAAACCTAAGCTAAACCATTGCGCCGTAAACACAAATTTCAAACCGGAGTGAAATCGGCAAGCGTTAGGAGTCACTCTTAAATTGTTTGTTAGAAGCACGTTTTCGAATAAATCACCGTACTATCGAGTTCRCCTGATGGCAAACGCCTTGCATTAACTAGCTGCCCTTCAAGCCCATAGCCGCATCGCTTTGCAACCGCCTGACTCTTTAAGTTTGTWGCTGCCATCTTAATTTCTACTCTCATGGCACCTTTATCATTAAATGCATACTGTTCTACCAAACTAATAGCTTCAGTTATGTAGCCAGAGCCTACCTTTGACGTTTGCAACCAATAGCCAATTTCAAAATACGGCACGGATTCATCTCTAACGATAAAACCCACAGCACCAATAAATGATCCCGTTTTCTTTTCGATAATGTTAAACCAAAATTCTCCTGAAAAATTGGAGAAATTGATCACAGCTTCCTGAATGTTTTGCTCAAGAGCTTTTTTCGTTAAAGCATCTGAAACCCAAGGCAAAAATTCATAAAATTCTGACCTACACTCATCAATAACTGTATACATAGCATCGATAAAATCTAATGACGGAGCTACCAATTTGAGCCTTTCACTTTCCATCAAAACTCCTATGTTAAGTCGTGCTTATAACGCCCTGTTAAGGTGTGAGCAACGCAATACTAAAGCCACCGCAAGCCACCTTAATCACAAAGCGCAACGCATGGTGAAAATGCCACGCGTTGCGAATCACTCTTAAACAGTTTGTTATACCGATGAGTTTTCGAGGAAGTTAGCCATTTCGCACAACAGATAGTGCATCAGGCCACGTACTTTTTTCCTCGATATATTTTTTAATTAAAGATCTATTCGATGCGATGATTCCTGACCAGCGATAACTCCAAGATTTATAAGCATGCCATGAATAGCCAGTATAAAGCTCTTTTCTCATAGTGGTCATTGAAGTAAGCGTGGCTTTAAGATATACGTCTTCAATTGAAGTCCCCTTGAGCTCAAGAATACTTGCTAGATAAATCAGCCATCTAGCTAAGTGCTCATACTGTTCCCAAGCACAATTTTCACCTGTCAGCTCAATTTTTTTCTCAATAATTTGCCCCAAAGCTCTCACTACTCGAGCATCGTCAATACTTACTCCAATAGCTGCTATTGACGAAATAATTTCATAAAAATTATTTTCAATCCGCAAAAAATTTTTAGTAAAATAAGCATTTTGGAAAACAACTTTTCTTATATTTTCTAGTGATGATTCTGCACATTTTTCTGCACTAGGAATTGTGTCATTTAATTGACTGAAGAAGTCATGAACACTAGTATCATCGATTACTCTTATTCCATAACAGTGAGAGTAATAATCTTTTACAGGCTGATCAACAGAAGAGCGAGATACTAAAAAAATATTTGACCCGATCACATGACTACGAGAAAAACCTTTATAGTCACTAATGATTGCTTTTAAATTTGTATCACCTAGAGAGTAACCTAAAATCACAACTGTATTTTCGTGAAGTACAGTGCTCAACTTTCTTGAAAAATAAGATGTACCATTTATAAATTTAAAGTAATCATCTGACGTGACTACCATATTATCCGGTGAGTCTACAGAGCCGTGAACATGATATACTTTTATCCTTGATGGTGAGCGTGGTATTGGGAGACCAGGAGTTAAAGAATGGCAATCAGACTCACCTGATAACTTTTCAACAAGTTTATCATAATTTGTAGTAACCACTCTTAAGCTTCTTGATGACAAAAAATCAGAAATTGGACTGTTATCACCGTGGAGATCAATAGGCTTAATTAATTTTGCTATTTCATTATGAATACTTTTATCTTCTTTCATCAATTCAATTGAAATAACTTGTGCAGCTTCTTCAAGGCTTAAAGGATTTTTCCCATTAGATGGAAATAAGCTCGCTTTTAATGAAACACCTTGAGCTACTTCATCACAAACTGATTCTAAAAGCCCTTGCCAACTCGGGGCTTGATTATCAGTTACTGACTTAGAAAAGCCCGTTCCTGTAAATAGACACAACCTATTTGATACTGCAGCGTAGGCAATTTCAAAATATTCACTCAATTTTTTTCTCCTTCAGAGGTTGGTGTACCCCACAAAAAGTAGACAGTACATAACTACATACTTTCGTACTCAACGGGACTGACATGCCCCAACGCTGAGTGTCTTCTCTTTCGATTGTAGAACACTTCGATATATTCGAAGATCCCCATTCGGGCTTCTTCGATTGTTTGATAATCTTCTGCGTAAATCAATTCGACTTTCAGTCGACTGAAGAACGACTCCATTACCGCATTGTCCCAACAGTTACCCTGACGGCTCATGCTTGGTACTCCTCCATGCTTTCGCATGAAGTCCTGATACTTATAAGCTCTGTATTGT
>NZ_JAKJTJ010000043.1:0-9403 GCF_050337905.1 Vibrio clamense
GAATTTTATTTAGTTGGTGTTTGTTTCATGGATTCCATGAAGTGTTTTTTAACTTCTGCATCAACCGGAATGATCTCAACAACGTGCGATTGCATTGGGTTATCAGGCATAGGCGCAGTGCGTAATTCATATTGCTGATAAGGAACGAAAGCGCGGCTGTTAATGACTTTCTCAGCGTAAACTTCCTCAATAGCCAAATGTTTAAAGCGGTTCTTTTCAAACTCTTCAATACTGTCAAAGTAACCCGCAGCTTTGATTTCCATGTTGTCGTTAGAAAAGTCTTTCAATGCGCGGCCAACATAGATGGAAGCCGATGCATTGCCCGAATTCTTGAAGATAGTGTGTTTAATGCCATGTACGAAAAAGGCAGTTGCTGTACTCATAGTGTGTTTCTCCGATTAAAAAGGGGCGTCGATTATGCCTAGATGCGCTTGAACCAATGATTTATGAACGTCTGGCATATCAATCGTTCTTGTCTTGTATTTGTCAGGCACTAAGTGACCAAACGCTTTTTCTAAGTCACCGTTATAAAAATCGATAACTTCTGAAAGGGTTTTTCCGCATTGCTTTCTTGCCCACGCCACTTTTCCCATAATTTCCAAAATGGCTTTTTTCTTTATGGTGTCGTGACGTTTAGGCGGTGTTGCTTCAATAGAGGCTGCGAAGTCACAAAGACCCGCGAACGACGCTGAAATGTCCGATAGAAAATCGACAGAGATTTTTTTAAGCTCCACTTCATTTCGATACCAAACCACATCAGGGTCAGTGATTTTTCTTTCAAACTTTTTGTTATAGATACGCCAGTAGCGAGTAGAAGAACGGCTACCAATTAAAGTGGCTTCCTCATCCAATGAACCGCCATCGTTATACTTAACGTGAGGTGTCATTGAACCTTGGCGACGAGCGTCAGGCGAAGACTTAAAGGCTTTTTCATACCAACAGCGTTCAGCGTATTTAGCGTCGAAATTTCCAGTGAAATCATCCACAGCCAAATCAAGGCGGGATAGGGAAGACACAGCAAAAATCTCAGTGAGTAACCAATGAACACGAGCTGGTGTTGTCTTATTAAAAAGGTATTGGCAACCAGTACCATTGATCTGAATGTATATGGTGTCGTTGTTACCACCGATTCCAACAAAGCCCAGTTCATGCGTTCTGGTGATGTCAAAAATTGTCATTGAATCCTCGTAACCATGAAGACCACGACCACGCATAGGAGAAAGGAACATTCCAAACTCTTTTTGCATGAAGAGTTCAAAGCACACATTCATTCGTAAATAGAATTCTTGCTGATAGCGTTTTACATATTCGTTTTGTTGGTCTGCCGTTAAACCTTTCGGTTGATGGAAGACAGGCATCATGTAAGGGACATAATCTTTGTCTAAAGCACCATCTAAATAAGAAAGTGAACGAATCGGCATCGACCATGCTAAGTGGTCAATAAAAACAGGTGTCACAGTGTCACTTAATGCTTTGTGATCAACTTTGAATTGATGCTTATCGCGTGGCTTGTAAGGTTTAACCGCTCGAATGGATTTATCGAATTTATCAGCAGACATGAGCAAACACTCCAATTCGACAAAGTGAACGATAGTTATCGTCGGTGATTTCAATCAGTTCATAGCTGTTTGGAGCTTGAGACAGTTCAACGTGAGCGCGGAAGTCAGACATACACGCAAAGAAATGATGCCCCCATGAGAAATAGGCATTCACACCAACGTTAGGTTCGTTGTCGTAGTAAATTTCACCGTTCGCATAAGGGCTGGCCATGATTAAGCCTCCAACGCATTAGCATTGAAGAGATGGAAATGGTCAGAGATAAGCGGAAGAGGCTCAACACCAAAGAACTGACAGAAAACTAAGTAATCCGAATGAGTTTCTAAAATCACCTTAAATTCATTATCAAAATTACAAGAAACAGCAGGAATTCTATTGAGGCCGTCAGAGTGCCAATCTGTAGTAGGAACAACATCAAGCGTTTTAGGATTTAGAGGAAGATTGATGTAAGTGGAAACAGTCGATTCAAAAAAAGTAAGAAAAATAGCAAAACCAGAAATCGGTAAATAATCGAATTTAATATCACCATGAACCAAATGTTTAATTTCTGAATTATGAGGGTTTACTTTAATTTCCATTACAACCACCTTGAACAGTTGAGTGACCACCGAGAGCGCAAGCTTCAAGGGCTAAACGCCCAAGGCAGTCAAAAGAGAACCCGAATGGCCTAGAGAGAAGTAATCTTTAAACCAAATGGGTTAAATCCGATATGTCGCAACTATAGATGCGATTCATCGGAGTTGTAAAGTGCGATAAATCGGAGGTTTCAGGCTATTATTAGGAGATATATGGAGGTGCTCATGTACTCGAATGATTTATTAGATGCCTACAAAAAGGCTCAAAACTACATACAAGATAAACAGATAGCGCATGACTTAGCGTTACAGGCTAATAAGATTAGTAAAATTAGAAAAGGTGTTCGCCAACTTACTGATGAAGAAGCAATTTTTTTAGCTGAAGGTGCAGGAATAGATCCAGAATTGGCATTGTTAGGATGTCACGCAGACCGCAATGAAAACCCGACGATTAAGGGCATGTGGGAAAGCATAGCAAAAAAGTATAATGGTCTTGGATTGTCTGGAATTTCAATGGCTTGTGGGACATTGGTACTAAGTTTAGCAGCGTTTGAGGCCGAATCTTCTCCGCTATCTCGGTGCGTATTATTTGCCTTTATGGTAAATCAAGTTGCATACGCACTCTTTGGTATATCATTCTCTTTTGAGAGTGACATCAATGAAGTACCACGAAATGACTAAAAATTATATTTTTCGTGAATTGGTTTGTGGAATGAGTGTAGAAAAGACCGCTGAACTATGTTTTAAAAGTGTGAGGACGGTCAAATTGTGGGATTCAGGGAAGCCGATACCGCCAGAGTGCAAGAGACTGATGAGGTTCTATTGCAATAGAGAGCTGGGCGTTGGTGATGATTGGGAAGGGTTTAAAATTGTGGGCAATAAACTAGCATTACCAACAGGGAGGCCCGTCAGCGCACAAGAAATCTTAACTGGTATTGCTCTCATTGAGATAGGTTGTGTATCAGACTTGAAAATGACATCAAGACTATTGAAGTACGCAAGAGCATTGAGAAAAATCATGTAATAAAAAGGCCGAACTCGGCCTTGATTTATACGCACTGAAGATATTAATAACTTATCTATGCAACTACTTCTTGAACCGCTTACCAAATATTCTTTTAAGTTGGTCATCAAATTCGCTCTTAACTAGTGCCAACCCCTCATCTCTTGCTACGTCTATAAGAGCATCATAATCATTGAGCTCATTACAATTTTGACATTTAATCATGTCACCAGAAGCAAATTCTGTTTTGTCATCACCTTCCAATACACTGTCACAAAAAAGGCATCTAAGATCTATTGTAAAACTTGATTCACTCATTATTTATCACCTATAAATTTTAATGCTAGTGTTGATGCTGCAATTAAAAAACCAAACATTAAAAAGAGACCCTTATGATCCTCAATATAATCGGATATTTTTTTCATCATCGAGCGATTCGCTTTAAGCTCCTCAGCCCTATTTTTTGAACGAATTGCACCAACTCCTTTAGGGGTAATTTGCAAGTTAAAGTAGTGATTGCCGCCGAGGTGAGTTCTCTTTAACCACTCATGTGCAAGGCATTTATCAGCGCCTTTCTGCAATTGCTCTAATGTAAAACATTTTTTATTATTTTCATTAATTTCGTTTACCAAGTCTTCATCTATATTTAATTGTACTGTTTTGTATGTACACCCGTTCTTTTCCATACAGTCAATAACATCGTTTAAAAGTGCATATTCAGCCATCAATTTTCCTTTTAGTCATAGCATCTTATTAAGATAAAAAATAAATAAGGTAGAAGTTATCATTACTAGCTATTATGCACCTTTTTGACTACCAGTTAAATCGATAGACGTAATCATGCAACCGATCGATAGGGACTTGCGAATAGTATTGGAAGGTTGCAAGTTTCGTTGATACCACATATTGATTGATTCTTGACGTTAATCGCATAAGGAATGTCTTTAAAATCATAGAATGCAACCAATTGCTCTATGGTGAGGGAAGTAAATTGAATAAATGGTTGAGTTTAGGACTTATGGGGTTGGCTGTTTCAGGTGCCGCAAATGCATCTTTCAATGAAACCATGCGTTTTGATAATATGAATAACAAGCAGGTGTATGAGCGTACAACCTATGCACATGGTAATTCGTTGGGTTTTCGTTGTGATTCGGGGCGTTATGATAAAGATTTGTTTCTAACTTTTTCAGGTAAAGATAATATTGCGACACCAAATCAAAGTGTCGATTTTAGAATTAAAATTGATAATGGCCGAGTGTACAACTTGAAAGGGAATATGTTCACATCCTCTTATAAAGGAGGAGCGATTAGAAATGTAGATAAGCGCATTCTTTACGAATTAAAACAAGGTACAACTGCTTATGTGCAGGTTCATGTCTTTGGAGCTCGTGAGATGAATACATCATTCAATTTGTCAGGTTCGAACAAAGCGATTAATGATGTAAGTAGCAGATGTGATATCCAGTACCAAGCAGATAATTACGTGAACATTAATCGAGAGATAAAAAGACTACAGCGTGAAAGGGATCGAGAAATTCACAGAATTGATGCTGAGTATGCAAGAAAGATTGCACAGTTAAGAGCTCAAAATTACTAAGAAGCATATCAATTGCAAAGAACTGCGAGAGAGTGTTAATTATTGATGTTAAGAGTTGAGAAAACCAGTATTGCTCTGTAACGTAAAGCTTGTTCAGTTTACGTAACTCTAAGAATTTGAACACCTTTGCTTGAAGTCTGCCGCCCAATTGGGCGGTTTTTTTATGCTTGTGATATAGACTCGCTAACGCTCAAACACTGGCGCGTTACACTTGCGAATAGTCGGGGGAGGTTGAAAGTTCCGTGGATAGTACCCCCGTAATACATGACGGGGGTTGGCGTGAGCAGGGCGGCGCTCCGCTTTTCCCATCCCTCGCTCACGCACGCAAACCAATACAAAAATCACTAAGACATGCTCGACACTCGCAAGCCTTTAAAAGACTAAAAGCATTCTGGCAGGGTGTGGGGAGTGGGACGGTCAAAGGATAGTGAAGCTAACCGCACCGATTAGACATACGGCACAGTTAACAAAGTCGGGCGGCTTGGTGCTTCGCTTGCACTACGTGCATTGCTTATCCCTGCGGGGCTAATCCGCATTTGTAGGTAGGTTCATTGGGTGCGCTTCTGAGCGCAATTAGAATAGTTTAATATTGGGTTTGTATTTCTCTGAACTCTCAGCACTGGCAATTGCTTGTCCATCTTCTGAATCTTCAATGTCTTCATCTTTCCATGAATCACGAACATAAAACGGATTACAAGTAACAGGCCGTATCAATTCACCAATTCTAATATTCGCTAAACATGGCGTTAATGGATCAAGTGTTAATTCCATTGCTTCGGGATAGAAAACAGCACCGTCAGAACTCCGTACAAATGTATAGTGATAAACAACATCATCAGAGAACTGTTCTACAACAGAGCCTGATATATAAACGTCAGTTAATAACTCATCAACAAAATCCGCAACAGGATTTTCTGTTATGTCAGGTGAATCAGTTTGTATTGGCGTTGGTTGAGTTGGCGCAGCTGGAGAGCTGGAGTCTGAACCTCCAAATAATTGAGATGATAGAGAATAAGCGGAATAAAGGATCAAACATAAAAAGAAAATAGCAACAAAGCCCATGAATGGAAATTTGAACTTATGGGTATGTATTTCAGCAGACCAATAAACACCATAGAACTTTTTATCATGGCTAATCATTTTTTTGGAAGCAGTTTGAGACTGATGATAATCATTAGGATCAAAACATTTAGGTGCTTCTTTGCGGGTTACCTTTTTACCACCAAGAGCATTGAAGTAATGAACATGGCGACCAACTAATTTACGTAAATTAGCATCACAAAGGGTTCTGTCTTGTGTGACAAAATGAAGGTCATAACCACCATGTCGATGAGTCTCAAGGGCTGCTATAGCCTTTGGTACGCGAGAACCAACACCACGAGGTGGAAAGAATTGTTGAACCTCATCAACCAGAATGACTGAACGCTTAGGTAAAGTAGGCCAGTCATTTGGGTCTGGAAAGTTTCTAAAATCAAGGTTAAGAGGTCGAACTAAATCAAACTTATCTTGTGTATCTTCAGGAGCAGCATCAAGAATAGATTCTAGCTTCTCAAGTTTCTTCTTGGGATAAACACGACGCACCCAGTAAAGCCAAGTCTCAAAATGATTGTGGCTATCATATTGAGAGCGAAGCCAAGGAACATCATTTAGAGTGATAAATTCGCCATCATCGTGAATTGGTTTCATTATCTTAGATAATTTACGAATACTAGCCTTGTCTTTTAAGTTTGGAAAATACCAGCCGTAATACCAACCAGAAAACGAGCAGGCAACATCAATATCCAACATAAGTAATTTGATGTTTGTATAGTAATACTCACGCCCCGAATCGTGAGAAAGCACAATTTCACGTAAAGAGTTAAGAGTTTTAGACGCCCCTGGCAATCCAGTTCTTAAATAAATCAACCTTCCATTCCTCCAGTTTTCTGACCTGGTTTCCACCAAGCTTGACGCATAGCAATACCTTGACGAACGCCTTTAATCGCCATTAAAAAAGCACCCGTTGAAATAACAAGGTTAAGAGCTTTATCTAGCCACATATAGCCGAGAAGCATAACAATATCAGCACCAAACCCACCAATATCACCAAGGCCGTTCAGCGAGTTGACAGCCGTACCAATGAGGCGACTAGTCAAAATATTAAAGCCAGAGAAGACAACGACACCAAACCCCGCGCTTACAATCCAGTTAGAAAATGAAGCACCGACAGCACCGAGAAGCCAAGGCATTGCACTGCGTAACCAAGTAAAAACAAGAGAGAGGGCACCATATACGAATCCCATAAAAATCACCTATGAGTTATTTTTATTACATGAATTTAGCTACCATTAAAAAAGAAGCTATTGAGGCGGAAGCTAAAAGAAGCCCACGAAATACGAGAGCTAGTGTACAAAAAGGAGTGTAATCAATTGACCAAACCGCAATTTTTAAATCATACGTGCGAGGTGAAGGACAACCAGAAGAAAAGCTGAAACCATTATCAGATGTATAAGCATCAAGCATTTCATCAACAGAACCATTAGCATCAGTAAATACACTGGTATAGGCACCATGTTCATCAGTAGCTGATTCAGTTAACGCCTGAAAAGTATCAGTCAACAAAGCACCTTGCTCAGTTGCAGATTCTTCATTCTTTAATTCATCACAATTAACTCTCCAACGTTCTTTAGCTAGAAAACAACTGGGAGCACTACCAGTACAATTAAAAGAAGAACAACCTTGACTAGTAACATCACCATTTAGTTGTGACGGTAAATTGCCAATAGCTTGAGCAACACCGTCAAGAGAACCTTTTAGCTGTGTTGTTTGAGTATTAAGCCCCTGAACTACCTGTGTAGTACCATTCATAATGGCGCCAGTTTGTTGAGTCATTAATAAGGTTTGAGCGTTATGAATGGCAACATCTTGTTGTGATTGCTCTTTGATTGCTTTACCAATTGCATCATTGGATTTATTCAGTGTTTTAAGTTTGTTATCTAACGAGGTAAAGCCAGTATTCAAATCTGTATTTAATGCTGTAAAAGCTTTGTTATTATCACGATTCAAATTTTGTAAAGCCGTTAATACAGCCTTATCAGTGGTGTCATCTGGCGTAACTGAATCGGGTTCATCTTTATCAAATGATGGAGGCGCAGGAGTAGAAGGGTTCGAAGGGTCAGGGTTAAAATCGTCAGGCGGTGTAAGTGGGTCTGTAGGGTTTAAATCACCCAAACAATCAGGATAGTTTGGCATGCCAATGACACACTCAGTAGGCTGTGTGCATTTCATTTCTAACTTATCAAGGAATTCATCACAGCTATGATTAAAAATACCTTTTGAAGCCGCACAAGCTTGTTCCTCAGAAAAAATAGCATCTAAAGTAGATTGACGTTCACAAAAAGGAATCTCTTTGCACTCACCAGTGTCTGGATCTAAAACTTCATCATCTGTACATACAGGAGGTGGTTTTACACATTGACCAGTTACAGGATCAAGTTCTTCGTCTGGAGCACAAGATTGTACCGTCGTTAATGTGGCTAAATTATCCCAAGGGCGAGAACTATACGAGGCCATTTTAAAGCCATACCTACTAATTTGGACACCATACAAATCGTAGCCTGAAGAAGAGCCTGAACAATAAGTTGATAAATCATTAGTGAAATATAAAATCTGCCCATTGTACATACTACAAAGCTTGCCCGTAGCACTAACATTTGAAAGTTGTTTATAACCAGTAAAGCCAGCTAAAGCATTAAACGAAACACCTAAGAATAAAAATAAAAAAGTAATGCTTTGTTTAATACTCATAATTAAATCCAATTAAAATAAACGACGAAGGGCATCCAAAAGAATAAAGAGAACGAAGCCCCAGATAAGGTCTTGAGGTGTTAAATAAAGAGGCATAATTAAATCCTAAAAAAAGGGAGCCGAAGCCCCCGATTTCACATAAAGGTTTAACCGAAAATTGAACCTTTAGCCCATTTAAAGACAACAGCAACACCAGCTAGACCGATTAAAGCCTGACCGATTGAGGTAACTGCCGCAGTACCATCAGTGGTGATAGCTGTAGTCGCAGCAGAAACATCAATAGCCGCAAAAGCTGGAGTTGATGCAACGGCAGTAAGTGCAACACCTACAAGTAGTTTTTTCATAGTTTTATCCTCTAAAACCAAGTTGACGAAGTGATATATTAATCACGAAAACCAATCCATAAACGCCAGCAGCCGCAGAAAGCAAAGTGAAAACAATCTCTTTAGTAAGGAATGCTTCTGGGTTTGCAAAATCAGACTGTTGTAACAGAGTGACGAATTGGCAAGCTTCACCGGGAGCTAAATCAATAACTTGAAGAGTGTTAGAAACAACCTTTGCACAAATCATAATTAGCTCCCAATGTGAATTTTATTTAGTTGGTGTTTGTTTCATGGATTCCATGAAGTGTTTTTTAACTTCTGCATCAACCGGAATGATCTCAACAACGTGCGATTGCATTGGGTTATCAGGCATAGGCGCAGTGCGTAATTCATATTGCTGATAAGGAACGAAAGCGCGGCTGTTAATGACTTTCTCAGCGTAAACTTCCTCAATAGCCAAATGTTTAAAGCGGTTCTTTTCAAACTCTTCAATACTGTCAAAGTAACCCGCAGCTTTGATTTCCATGTTGTCGTTAGAAAAGTCTTTCAATGCGCGGCCAAC
>NZ_JAKJTJ010000044.1:0-9125 GCF_050337905.1 Vibrio clamense
TGTCGCTCCCTATAGTGTTGTTGGAGGAACGCCCGCGAAATTAGTTAAATATCGCTTTGATGAATCGATTATTGCTGAGCTTCTGAAAATGCGAATTTATGACTGGCCTTTGGAGAAGTTCGAAGTATTAAAGCGGTATCTGTGTGCCTCGGACATTCAGCAACTGAAGAGTGCAGTACTGGCGTACGATGGTCAAAAATAGCACATAACAAAGCGTTTAAGAGTGATTCCTCACGCTTGGCAGTTTCGCTTCGCTCAAGTATAGCCAAGCGTGCATCACACCTTAACGCGGCGTTATAAGCTTTCGAGGAAAACTATGGAAGCCATCATCAAACAAGCCATTGAATTGCGCAAAGAAGCTCGATATCAAGAGTCTAGAGCTTTGCTTTCAACGTTATTGAACGATGAAAACTATGTAGCTAAGGCTCACCTGCAAATTGCGTGGTCATATGATAATGAAGGTAAAGAGCAAGAAGCAGTTGGTCATTATCTGTCATCTCTGTCGGGTTTACTATCGTCAGTAGAACGGTTCGATGCTTTATTTGGCTTGGCGAGCACCTATCGAAGTCTTGGTAACTACTCAGATGCGCTTACGTATTTCGAGCAAACTCTGAACGAGTACCCTGATGCTATGGAGGTTCAGCCTTTCTATGCAATGTGCCTCTACAACCTAGGGCGTCATAAAGAAGCGACGTCTTTGCTTCTTGAGTTGCTAGTTTCAACCACTAGTAGTTACGCAATAATAGAGTATAAACGCGCTATTTCTTTGTACGCCGAGGATTTAGATAGAACGTGGTAAACGAAACACGCTTATAACAAACAATTTAAGAGTGACTCCCAACGCTTGCCGATTTCACTCTGATTTGAATTTAGTGTTTACGGTGCAATGGTTAAGCTTGGGTGTYATAGCGTTGTCGCACCTTAATTGGGCGTTATACGCCTAATAAAGTCATTTATCTCAATGATTAATATCAATATTCCAGTTCTTTTAAAAACATTTTTCTTATTCTGCCAGTACCGTAAGCACAATTTGCAACTAAAGTTTGAATTTTGTTGTATGGATTCCGAGTTGGTCATAGATTATGCATTAGAGTGAGTATGTTCTTGCTCTCTAGTTACTTAAATATGAGTGTATAGTTATGAATGAGCTAATTGTTCGTGCAATTCAAGAGAAGTTAAAACTTGAGTTTACTTACGACGGATACCCGAGAGAAGTTTTACCACATTGTTATGGCATGACTACTGCTGGTAATGATGCCGTTCGGTGTTATCAGATCTCTGGCGGCAGTGCTTCGGGTACAGTTCCGGGGTGGCATTTGATGACAGTAAACAAAATGGTTGGTCTAAAGGCTACCACGCACTTTGATTCAGCTGCCGAAGGCTATAAGCGCGGTGATCGTGGTATGAGCCGCATTTATTGTGAGCTTTAGCTTGCTTGATATACGCTTCACTTTAGATTGTGAGAAAAGCGTATAACAAACTGTTTAAGAGTGATTCGCAACGCGTGGCATTTTTACTATGCGTTGCGTTTTTGTGTTTAAGGTGTTCTGCGGAGGCTTTTGTATTGCGTTGCTCACACCTTAACAGGGCGTTAGTTTGTTTAATTTGCAGTGTAGGATAGCCTCTCGTTGTGCAGTTTAAATTCTGAGAGGCTGTACCGAGGTTAGCGTTTAGCCGACAAGAGATTCATCTTCATAATCAGAATAAAGATCATCTGCATTGTCTTCGATGTACTCAATAAGATCTGGTAAAGAGAAATTATCTTTTACCGTGAATTTTTTCTCTCTTTTTTCTAGTTTAAGTGTGAATTGAGGCGTGATTGTACCATTGTATTTTACTTCACCAGAAACTACGGCTTTGCCATCAACAGTTAATACCATATCGTCGAAGAGCTTATTTTCTTTAAGACCTTCTAATATTGGTCTTTCTGGTGCGTCATAGCCCGGTTGTTCACCTTTCTCAAGAGAAGCTAGATGCTTGTTATATGTTTCTAGATTTCGTTTATATCGTATCATCGCACTTTCAAAACGATCTTGCTTACGTTTATTACTTCGATCTATTTCTTCATTTTCATCATCTAGGGTATTTTTAAAGAATGCCGTTACAGTTCTAACTAGCTCATCAGAAGATGAAGCAGTTGCTGTGTATGGTCGATTACTGTCCTCTGTATATAATGAGAAATTGAAACTAGCTTTTTCTGCTATCACTTTTCCCATTTCAACTTTACCACCGATATATTCAATTATGTTAGATGGTTTCTCATCACTATTGATCGTAGATGCAGAAACCATTAACGCACCACTAAGAACTACTGCCGAAATAATCATTGATAAATCTATATTTTTTATATTCTTATTATTTACATCAGGTAGTGCTACGTTAGAAGCTTTTATTTCGGGTAGATCTTTTTCAATTTTGTTATTTTCTGACATTGGTATACCTTATTTACTTATATGTTAATTAATTCATTTTTATTTTGATATTAAACTGGAATACTTTTGTCATATGAGGTGTTTCTAATCAAGGTAAATATAGTATTCTAAGTGAAAATGTGAGCTTAGTTTTGTTTGGCGGTAAAGGTTGAGCTGTGTTGTTTACGGTTTTACAACAAACTAACAAGCAATTTAACCTGACTTGCAACGCGTGGCAGTTTTATTTCTAGTTAGGTTTAGTGATTATGGCGCAATGCAGAACCTTTGTATTACGTTGCTGCGCAAGTTAATTGGGCGTTAGTTTTTCTCAAGAAAATCGCATAAAGGTTGAAGATGGTCTTATATAGAAATATGACTGAAGAAGAATTTCAGTGTTATAGGTTGTATTCCAATGAATTTAGAGGGCAAGAACTCGCTGCCGCAAAGCAAGTATCCCATGCTAAAGGGGTGCAGTTGGCAAACATGGAACTTGATGACTGTTTACCTCAGGGGTTAAAAACAGAAAATAATACTCTTCTGTGTCTCGAAGTTAAATTGAATGGTATTACATATGTAATTGGTTATTTCTGGTATTTTTTAGCAGAAACCTCAGCATTCATTTATGACTTTCAAGTTTTCCCTGAGTATCAAGGTAAAGGTTATGGCAGCCGCATATTTCAAGAATTGAATGAATTTTGGACTGGTAGTGGAATTGAACAGGTTGAATTATTAGTGGCTTACGATAATGAGCGAGCTTTTAAGCTTTATAAGGAAATTGGCTTTAAAGCGACAGGAATAAACATGGTCATGCAGACAAAAAACTAACAAACAATTTAAGAGTGACTCCTAACGCTTGCCGATTTTACTCCGATTTGAACTTTGTGTTTACGGTGCAATGGTTTAGCTCAGGTTTTATAGCGTTGTCGCACCTTAATTGGGCGTTAGTTGCCCAATGGAGATTTACAATGTTAAAAAAAGAGTTTTGGTTAGGTATTTTAGGTTTTACCATCATAGGGTTTACTATTTACGGGGTGTGGATTGCATTTGGTTTTTTCATTGATGCGTTAGCCAGTTCTGATCCAAAAATAGCAGCTGCGATTCTTGGTGCAATGGCAACGATATTTGTTGGTTTAACAGCAGTGATTATCACGCAGAATCAAATAAAGTTGCGCGATAGAGAAGAGGCTCACAGGTCAAAAAAGGTTGAAATATATGAAAAATATTTAGAAACAATTCAAGCCATGATGTCTGGAGCGAATGAAAATGTCTCTATCGAAGCTCCATCAAATCAGGAATTAGTGGATTATCTTGTTAAATTTAAATCYGAAATTATTCTGTGGGGTTCTCCAGAAGTAATAAAAATGCAATTGGAATTTCAGCGTGTCTCACAAAATGGAGGCAATATCTTTATTGCGGTAAATAATATACATAAAGCTATACGAGCTGATATTGGTCTAAGTAATAAAGGACTAAATAAACTGGAATTAGTTAAAATGTATTTAGCAAACCCTGATGAATTAAACAACAAAGGGGAAAATGGATAAGGGCAACTAACAAACAATTTAAGCTGACAGCCAACGCGTGGCATTTTCAGTTCCAAATGGTTTGGGTGTAATCGGTGCGTTGCTTTAGGTTCAGGTTTGCGTTGGTCTGCAACTTAATTGGGCGTTAAGTTTATTTTTGGGAGATAGCGGTGCCTGATACTTTATATATTATTGGAAATGGCTTTGACCTCCACCATGGAATGCAAACTAGTTACGAAAGCTTTAAGTTGTACTTGCAGAGAAAGCATGGACTTGTTTTTGATACTGTTGAAAAATTTTTAAGTATCGATGAAAAGTGGTCAGATTTTGAAGAAGTATTAGGTAACTTGGATGTTGACCTCTTAGAAGATGATGCATCGAATTGTTTACCATCATATGGTGATGATGACTGGAGTGATTCAGGACACCATGACTACGAATATGAACTTACCAAAAATGTAGAAGCATTGTCATCTGAGCTATATGAATGCTTTTGCGAGTGGATAAATACGGTTGATATACCTAATAACCCAACGCTTCTCAATTTGAAATTACATGCTCGTTTTCTAACGTTTAACTATACACAAACGTTGACGGGATTGTATAACGTTCCCAAAATAAATGTGTTACACATACATGGTTCAATTGATGAGCCAGCCAACGAGATTGTCCTTGGGCACGGATGGGCTCCCGAAGATAGAACACAGCTAACAACTTACATAGATGAAAATACAGACACTCGAATTGCTTCTGGCTATCAAGTCGTAGATGAATACTTTAGCCATACTTATAAATCCACAAGCAGTGTTCTAAGAAAAAATGAGCGATTTTTCGCTAGTCTATCGGGTATGAAAGATATTTATATACTTGGACATTCAATGTCATCTGTGGACCTTGAGTATTTCAGAATAATTGCTAGTCAGGTTAAATTTGATACAAACTGGTATATTAGTTTTTATAAGCTAGAAGACAAAATCTGCTTATCTCAAGCTGCAATGGCGTTGGGGCTTTCCGAGAGTAATGTACACTTTATTAAAATGGAAGAAATAAAATAAACTTAACAAACAATTTAAGAGTGACTCCTAACGCTTGCCGATTTCACTCCGATTTGAAATTTGTGTTTACGGTGCAATGGTTTAGCTTGGGTGTTACAGCGTTATCGCACCTTAATTGGGCGTTAGGCTAAAATCGAATAATTAGAATAAGGTATCTATATGATTGATTTCAAAAATTCATCAGTATTCAAACTCAAACCCATTGATATTTCTGATGCTAGAGAAGATTTTCAAAAATTTCTGATTGATGGTGAAAGTATTCTTGCAGCATTTAAGACAGTACGTGACCAAGTTATATTTACAAATAAGCGCGTAATTGCTGCAAATGTTCAAGGCATCACTGGTTCAAAGGTTGACTATACGTCACTGCCATTTAGTAAAGTTAATGCATTCTCAGTTGAAACATCAGGTACGTTTGACTTGGACTGTGAAATCGAATTGTATTTGAGTGAAGTGGGTCGTGTTAGGTTCGAAATTAGAGGTACTTTTGACATTGTTCAATTCAACCGCATCATTAGTGAGTACGTATTAGCCTAACAAACAATTTAAGAGTGACTCCTAACGCTTGTCGATTTCACTCCGATTTGAAATTTGTGTTTACGGTGCAATGGTTTAGGTTGGGTGTTATAGCGTTGTCGCACCTTAATTGGGCGTTATACCGCAATCAGTCGTTGAGCCTTGTCATCGCTTTCCTGTACACATCGCTACGTTCGCGCTTACCTACGGCTAAAACGGTAACAATAACTACGTCGTCTTGCACTTTGTATACTAAGCGATAGCCAGATTGGCGTAATTTGATCTTATACATGTTGTCTGCGCCGGATAATTTGGAAGCCGGAACGTGTGGGTTAGCTAAGCGCTCAATCAGTTTCTTCTTAAATTGCTGTTGCAAAGTAGCGCCGAGTTTTTTCCACTCTTTAAGTGCGCTACTTTTAAATTCAAGATTATAAGTCATCGATACTCACCGAAATGCTTGCTTCAGATTCTCGCTCTTTATCTAAAGCAAGTAGCTCAATATCTTCAAGTTTGTCCATCATCATTTCGTATGCAGCAGCAGGTACACAGTAAAATGCAGGTTCATTTCGGTTTAGTACGGCGACTGGAGCACCATAAGCGCTTGAAGCAACCTTCATTGGGTTCGCTTTAAATTCAGTAATACTTGCAGCAACATCAGCTAATATTCTAGCGGTCATTTAAAAGCTCCTTAAAGCGGTCTTTGATATGGTCATTTTAATCGCAAACAAGCGGTATAACAAGGTGTTTAAGACGGATTCGCAACGCTCGGTGGTTTCAGTTCAAAGTTTTGCATATGTGTTTATGGCACAATGTCTTGAATTTTGGTGGTAGCGCTGCTCACCACTTAACACGGCGTTAGGCCACGTAAGTTACTTTATCAATAGGAAAAGGTCGTGAAAGGTAAGATTACAGAATGGAATGACTCAAAAGGTTACGGTTTTATATCAGCGTTGAATGGTAATCTGAGAGTTTTTATTCATGCTTCATCAGTGAAAAATAGCAATCATCGACCTAGGTTAAACGATGAAGTAACGTTTGAAGTTAGCGAAGATAATCGTGGGCGATTTAATGCCGTTGATGTAACAATAGAAGGCAAGCAAGCACTTCCTTTGACCGTATTATTTGGTTGTTCATATTTAGTTTTCGCGTGTGCCGCGCTTATCGTTTTTGGTCGACCATTATTTATAATTCCACTTTATATCGGTATAAGTCTCATTACGTATGTAATGTTTTCAGTGGACAAAAAAGCAGCTCAAACTGGGAAGTGGAGAACGCCAGAAAATTCACTTCATATGTTATCGTTGTTTGGTGGCTGGCCTGGAGCATTGTTCGCACAAAATCAGCTACGCCATAAATCGAAGAAGCAGCCGTTCAAAGCAATTTTGTGGATCACTATAATCTTAAATATCAGTGCATTTCTTTGGACTTTTACTCCCTCAGGTATCACTTTGATTCAAAGAATATCGAGTGTTTTTTACTAATAGAACAGCGGTTGTACAGTGGCCTAACAAACAATTTAAGAGTGACTCCTAACGCTTAGCGATTTCACTCCGGTTTGAAATTTGTGTTTACGGTGCAATGGTTTAGCTTGGTTTTTATAGCGTTGTCGCACCTTAATTGGGCGTTATATTGCATAAGATTTAAAGGGTTAAAATATCCGTTTATCTTTGTTCTGCGTTCGAGCTACATACCTGTTCGTTTCGTGAAAGTTGCCATCAAAATGACCATCGCACGTAGAATGCGTGTCGGTTAATTAGCAGCAACGTCACGCAAGTCTCCTCGTTAGTAAGTTTTGCTGGCTCAAGTTCATTTTGCGCGGCTTCTTTTTCGTGGGTGCTGCATTGAAAATTGTGGCTTCAGCGGACTTTGCCGTCAGGTTTGTCGCTCGAATTCTTTGTCATTTAGGCTAATCGAATGACGCTAATTTCAGCTCATTTCGCTTCTTAGCCAAGTGCGTTTTATTGTCTATGATTGAGTTTTGAACTATCCATTTTACATCTGAGTTCAAAGCCAGTAGATTTGTAACCAATTCAGCACCTTGGCGCTAAACTTAGCTCTGTCGTGCGGGCAATATAACAAAGCATTTAAGAGGGATTCTCAACGCTTGGCATTTTTGTATCTACTTCAAATTTAGTGTTTACGGTACAATACTTTAGGTCGGGAGGAGGCGTTGTTCACCCCTTAATGCGGCGTTATATTGCATAAGGTTCAAAGGGTTAAATTATCCGTTTATCTTTGTTCTGCGTCCGAACTACACACCTGTTCTTTTCGTGAAAAATGCCATCAAAATGCCCATCGCACGTAGAAAGTGTGTCGGTTAATTAGCTGCAACGTCACGCAAGTCTCCTCGCTAGTAAGTTTTGCTGGCTCACGTTCATTTTGCGTGGCTTCTTTTTCGTGGGTGCTAAATTAAAATCGTAGTTTCAGCGCACTTTGTCGTCAGGTTTCTCGTTCGAATTCTTTGTCACTCAGGCTAATCAAATTTCTCTAATTTCAGCTCATTTCKCTTCTTAGCCAAGTGCGTTTTGTTGTCTATGGTTGAGTTTCGAACTATCCGTTTTACATCTGAGTTCAAAGCCAGTAGATTTGTAACCAATTCAGCATCTTGGCGCTAAACTTAACTTCATCGTGCGGGCAATATAACAAGCAATTCAAGCTGACAGCCAACGCGTGGCATTTTCAGCWCCAATTGGTTTGGGTGTAATCGGTGCGTTGCTTTGAGTTCAGGTTTGCGTTGGTCTGCAACTTAATTGGGCGTTAGGCGGTTATCAGCTATTCAGCCCATATTAGAAAATAGGAAAAGTAATGGAATATAGTAATCAGTTTGAATATGCAGGTTTTTGGGTAAGATTGGGAGCGGCTTTAATAGATACAATTTTATTTCTTATGTTGACCATGCCACTACTATATTGGATATATGGTAATTATTACTTCGAATCTGAAAGCTTCATTCTGGGTGGCTGGGACCTTTTACTTAATTGGCTGTTTCCATTCATAGCCACAGTACTATTTTGGGTATATCGCTCTGCGACACCTGGTAAAATTGCGTTAAAGTTGAAAGTTGTGGATGCGAAAACTGGTGAAGCACTTTCAACGAGTAAATCAATTCTTAGGTATGTTGCATATTACGTTAGTACCATTCCTCTGTGTTTGGGTTTTATCTGGGTAGCTTTCAACGGTAAAAAACAAGGTTGGCACGACATGATTGCCAGTACTGTAGTAATTCGCCCTAAAGATCGTAGTGTCGAGGCTGTAGAGTTCGAAAAACGCGCCTAACAAAGCGTTTAAGACGGATTCCCAACGCTCGGCATTTTTGGTTTGCTTCGGGTTAAGTGTTTACGGCGCAATACTTTAAGTGCAGTGGCCTGCGTTGCTCACCACTTAACGCGGCGTTAGGCATTTTAGTATTCACTGCATTCCGCAGCTTTAATCCTCTTATCGAGACGTTGGAAAAAGCATGAACAATAATCCGATTGAAGAAGTTTTAAAAAATATGCCTAGTGACGGCAGTGCCGAGTGGGAAAATACATTTTATGGTTGCCTAGCGGAATGTGGTGTTTGGGATACTGAGAAATTTTGGGTTTTTCATAAAGCTCTGACTCAGGTCGGAGAGTTGGTAC
>NZ_JAKJTJ010000045.1:0-9097 GCF_050337905.1 Vibrio clamense
GTTCGGGTAACACGGTTATTGGTAATGATGTATGGATTGGCACTGAAGCCATGATTATGAGTGGTGTATCTGTCGGCGATGGTGCAATTATCGCAAGTCGTGCAGTCGTTACCAAAGATGTCGCTCCTTATTCAATAGTCGGCTCAAACCCAGCCAAACATATACGTTACAGGTTCACAGAGGCTGAGATATCTMAGTTGTTAGAAATGAARTGGTGGGAATGGAGCGAYGAACAAGTTAAGGGAGCTATGAGCTTAATGTGTTCTTCAAATATCGATGGTCTTTATGATTATTGGAAAACATTAGTACGCTTMTAACAAACAATTTAAGAGTGACTCCTAACGCTTGCCGATTTCACTTCGATTTG
This sequence comes from Vibrio clamense, assembly GCF_050337905.1. Lineage (NCBI taxonomy): Bacteria > Pseudomonadati > Pseudomonadota > Gammaproteobacteria > Vibrionales > Vibrionaceae > Vibrio > Vibrio clamense. Next base: position 368 of record NZ_JAKJTJ010000045.1, read on the forward strand.
AAATTGTGTTTACGGTGCAATGGTTTAGCTCAGGTTTTATAGCGTTGTCGCACCTTAATTGGGCGTTAGCTGCAATCGGTATTTTGGAGTTTAAACCAGATGTATAAATTAGAAATTTTCTGTACACCAGAGCAACAAGACCAAGTTCTTAGTACTTTACATGAGTCAGGTGTCGATAAAATCGGAAACTATGACCATTGTTGGGCTATTGGCTCAGTTATAGGCTCTCATCGAGCTCTAGATGGCTCAACTCCCGTATTCGGAAACAAAGGAAAAGTAGAAAACTACCCATTGTTAAAAGTAGAAATTAATGTGTCAAAGAACCAAGTGAAACCTATAGTTGATCAGCTTCGAGTGTGCTTAGGTTGGGAAGAGCCTTTAGTAAATGTCTTCAAAGTTTATAACTCAGAGTTTAATCTTTGATGGTGGAGTTTGCAGCTAACAAACAATTTAACCTGACTTGCAACGCGTGGCAGTTTTACTTCTAATCAGGTTTAGTGGTTAAGGTGCAATGCAGAACCTTTGTATTGCGTTGCTGCGCAAGTTAATTGGGCGTTATATTGCATAAGATTCAAAGGGTTAAATTATCCGTTTATCTTTGTTCTGCGTTCGAGCTATACACCTGTTCGTTTTGTGAAAGTTGCCAGCAAAATGACCATCGCACGTAGAAAGTGCGTTGGTTAATTAGCTGCAACGTCACGCAAGTCTCCTCGTTAGTAAATTTCGCTGGCTCAAGTTCATCTTGCGCGGCTTCTTTTTCGTGGGGACTTCATTGAAATTTGTGGCTTCAGCGCATTTTGCTGTCAGGTTTTTCGCTCGAATTCTTTGTCATTCAGGCTAATCGAATGATTCTAATTTCAGCTCATTTCGCTTCTTAGCCAAGTGCGTTCTGTTGTCTATGATTGAGTTTGGATCTGTCCATTTTACTTCTGAGTTCAAAGCCAGTAGATTTGTAACCAATTCAGCACCTTGGCGCTAAACTTGGCTCTGTCGTGCGGGCAATATAACAAGCAATTTAAGAGTGACTTCTAACGCTTGGCGAGTTCACTTCGATTTGAATTTAGTGTTTACGGTGCAATGGTTTAGTTTGGGTGTTATAGCGTTGTCGCACCTTAATTGGGCGTTAGGCAATATGAGGACATATTATGTTATCAGCTACACTTTGGGTTGCACTTGGGGTCATTACTGCGGCTTTTATTGCGAGAGGCGTGAAAATATCGGAGTTTAGGCAAGCTTGGATCGACGGTCTGAGAACTGATATCTCAGAATATACTAGTAAAGCTCATGAGTGGATTGACTTGTATTTAGAGTCTAATGATTGTGTCGATCAAGAAGAAAAGCGAAAGACAGCCCCAAAACTTGATCGTTTAAAATATGATGCACTTCATATTCACAGCAGAATATCTCTTCGCTTTAAGCCTCAAGATGATAAAGCGAATAAACTACTCTCGCACCTTTTAGATTTATTAGATCCTTCTAAATTTGGAGTTGATAGAAATAGCTCATATGCTAAGTGGCGACAACTATCCGATGGTGTCGTTTCTGAGGCTAGGGAGCTTTTAAAAGAAGAGTGGGAACATACTAAAAATCCTCTTCGAAAGTACTATAAGTTCGGGAGTTAGATTTAACTTATTGCCTAACAAAGCGTTTAAGACGGATTCCCAACGCTCGGCATTTTGGGTTTGCTTCAGGTTAAGTGTTTACGGCACAATACTTTAAGTGCAGTGGTCTGCGTTGCTCACCACTTAACGCGGCGTTAGGTTAATCGAGGAAATAATGAACAAAATTAAACCGCTATATGTTTCAGTAGCGCTGAATGTTGCCTTGTTGATAGTAGTTATAGCAATGGTATTGCCCGAAGAAAAACGGCCAGAACCAGTCGATCTAAGTATTTATACACAGCAAGATTTAACTAAATCTCTGTTGGTCGAGCGTGGTATGAATAAAGAGCAAGTTACCAATGTATTTGGTAATCCTGCACTAAAGGAAATTCTTGATTCGTCCGAAGAGTGGCATTACTGCAAAACTGGTGATCTCGCAGATGAATATGTAGTAGTTTCGTTCAAAGACAATGTTGTATCTACAATGTCTAACTACACAGTGTCTTGGCTTGATATTGTTTTCCAGCATACGAAAACACCTACCGAAGCAACAGTAGCAGTGGGTGGCTATGGAGACTGTAAGCTAACAGCTAAGATGGGAACCTATCAGAATTAACCTAACAAACAATTTAAGCTGACAGCCAACGCGTGGCATTCTCAGCTCCAAACAGTTTGGGTGTAATCGGTGCGTTGCTTTAGGTTCAGGTTTGCGTTGGTCTGCAACTTAATTGGGCGTTAGCTGTCTATTCTTTGTCGGGTTTGAGTTCGGCGCTTGGTTATATTTCAGCGTTTCTTCGCTCTACGCTGGCATGGGTGCTTGCGGTAGCTTTCAATTACCCCGTAAGTCTGCCATTCAATATCGCATTTGAACGCGTTGAAGTGGGTGGTTTCATTAACAGCCATTTCTCAGGCACTTTGTTTTATTGCCTCGGCGGTTCGCATTCCTGCGTTTCAATTTACAATCACGCGCCGCCTCAATCATTACCGCAGCCCATGCGTTGAACAGTCCATGTGCTTAAAAAGTGGGTGGCACAGTTTGGGTTTTCGTCATGCGAAATGGCAGCCGTAAGCGTTGTCGCAATGTATGCAGAAACTCAGCCGGTGAAAGGCGCGTCAGTTGTGATGAACAACGTAAATTGAGTGGTTGCTAGGCGAGTCACTTGGGCTTCTGTGGTAGCGTTAAGTGATGTTTTTTCAAAGAGTTTGTCAGCTAACAAAGCCATCAAATTGATGCGTTTGACTGCGCATTTTTGGTCTGAAGTCTGGCGGGTTTGGTTGGTGTGCCGTGGCACAAATTATGGCGGCGTTAGCTGTCTATTCTTTGTCGGGTTTGAGTTCGGCGCTTGGTTATATTTCAGCGCTCCTTCGGCTCCACGCTGGCATGGGTGTTTGCGGTAGCTTTCAATCTCCCCGTAAGTCTGCCATTTCAATATCGCATTTGGATGCGTTGAAGTAGGGTGGTTTCATTAACGGCCATTTCTCAGGCTGTTTGTCTTATTGCCTCGGCGGTTCGCATTTTAGTGTTTCAATCGACATTCTCGCGCCGCCTCAATTTCTACCGCAGCCCATGCGTTGAACAGTCCATGTGCTTAACAAAGTAGGTGGCATGGTTTGGGTTTTCGTCATGCGAAATGGCAGTCGTTTGCTCTGTCGCAGAGTATGCAGAAACGCAGCAGGTGAAAGGCGCGTCAGTTGTGATGAACAACGTAAATTGAGTGGTTGCTAGGCGAGTCACTTTGGCTTCTGTGGTAGCGTTAAGTGATGTGTTTTCACAGAGTTTGTCAGCTAACAAAGCCATCAAATTGATGCGTTTGACTGCGCATTTTTGGTCTGAAGTCTGGCTGGCTTTGTAAGCGTGCCGTGGCACAAATTATGGCGGCGTTAGCTTTTCAAAGGAGTATATAAAAGATGGAAACAGCAGAAGTATCTGAAAGTTTTTGGGGTGATAAGCTCTATCAACAGAGAGCAAGAAAAGCTCTTCCATTGATTGTAAGGCAAGCAATAATAGGAGAGAAAATATACTATTCTGATCTTGCTGATGAGCTAGAAATGCCAAATGCCAGAAATCTCAATTACGTATTGGGTTGTATTGGTACAACTCTAATTGAACTTTCAGAAAGAGTAGGCCAGAAAATTCCCCCAATTCAGTGCTTGGTTGTCAATAAAGCGACGGAATTGCCGGGTGAAGGAATTGGCTGGTTTATTTCCGAAAAGGAGTTTAAGAAGTTAAGTAAAAAACAGAAAAAGGTTGTTGTCGATAGTCAGCTTTCTAAGATTTTTTCATATCCTGATTGGTTATGGGTTTTAGATGAGCTTGAAATTGAACGTCCAGATTTCCCAGAATTGCCAAAGTTTAGAAAAAGCCCAAAAGGTGGTGGTGAAGGTCAGCTACATAAAGAACTAAAAGAGTATATTGCAAGTAACCCTAATGCTATTGGGTTGTCTGACAGCTGGCCGATAGGAGAGACAGAGTTCGGTTTGCCTTCAGGTGATTCGGTTGATGTAATGTTTTCCTATAGAAAACAAATGGTCGCTGTTGAAGTGAAGTCAAGAATCTCGGATGTAGCAGATATAAACCGAGGTCTATTCCAATGCGTTAAATATCAAGCTGTAACAGAGGCTATGCTGGGAACACAAGGAAAACCACAAAATGTTCAAACTTTACTTGTTCTAGAATCTAGTTTTCCCAAAGAATTGATCCCACTTAAGAATATGTTGGGTGTTAAGGTTATAGCAGATGTCGGCGGCAAAAAAAGCTAACAAAGCATTTAAGAGTGATTCGCAACGCTCGGCATTTTCGCTTCGCTCAAGTATAGCCAAGCGTCGCTCACACCTTAATGCGGCGTTAGCTGTCTATTCTTTGTCGGGTTTGAGTCCGGCGTTTGGTTATATTTCAGCGCTCCTTCGGCTCCACGCTGGCATGGGCGCTTGCGGTAGCTTTCAATTTTCCCCGTAAGTCTGCCATTCGATATCGCATTTGGACGCGTTGAAGTAGGTTGGTTTCATTAACAGCCATTTCTCAGGCGGTTTGTTTTATTACCTCGGCGGTTCGCATTCCAGCGTTTCAATCGACAATCACGCGCCGCCTCAATCACTACCGCAGCCCATGCGTTGAACAGTCCATGTGCTTAATAAAGTGGGTGGCACAGTTTGGGTTTTCGTCATGCGTAATGGCAGCCGTCAGCTTGTCGCAGTGTATGCAGAAACTCAACAGGTGAAAGGCGCGTCAGTTGTGATGAACAATGTAAATTGAGTGGTTGCTAGGCGAGTCACTTTGGCTTCTGTGGTAGCGTTAAGTGATGTGTTTTCAACGAGTTTGTCAGCTAACAAAGCCATTAACTTGATGCGTTTGACTGCGCATTTTTGGTTTGAAGTCTGGCGGGTTTGGTTGGTGTGCCGTGGCACAAATTATGGCGGCGTTATGTTCTAAAGGAGAAATATGTTCGAAATATTAAATAATTCATGGATTATTGGCATTGGTACTGGGGTTTTTAGTGGTGTAATAGCTACTTTTATTACTCGGAAAATATTCTCAAAAGGTGATGAAAGAGAAATTGCACAAAAAATTGAAAGTGCTAATCGTGAAGTGTTATATGCATTGCGTCCTGATATTTCAGAGGGGTATACACCTAATAGTAAAGTACTTGATGCTTTAATCAACTCCACAGCTAGAAAGTATAAACTTGAAGCAAAACGTTTATATAACCAAAAGGCAGTTGCGGAAGAGTTAATCAAAGAAATAATGGATTCAAGTTTCATTTCAGCAGAGACGAAGAAGTCATACTGTGAATCTCTGAATCAGTTAATACCTGATGAAGATATTAATGTTAGTGAAGTAGAGGAGCAAAAGAACAACGAAAAATTTGTAGCTAAAGTAGAATACCGAGAAAAAATGATAATGATGTTTAGCGTAACTATCGGTTTGTTTACTGCTTTTGCAACATTGCTTTCAACTTTAAAGTCATCAAGTACTGGTACGATTTTTTCAAAAGTATTTTACTCTTTAATGCCTACATTCTTAGTGTTTGGTGGCTTTGTCTTTTTAATCAATGTGATTTTGTTAGCTATGAAATTGAGGCATAAAAGGCTTCGACAAGAGTATGGTATCCCACAGGCTGATGACTCGAACATAACAAAGCAATCAAGGTGATGCGTTACACTCGGCGGTTTTGGTGCGGAATTCAGAGTGCTTTGTTGGTTCAGTGGGGCACACCTTATTGCAGGCGTTAGGTTTGTTTTTGTGGGACAAAAATAAAACGTGGCACAATTGTTTTTGTGTCTTATTGTTGTGGTACATTTTTAGTTCGTACTACGGAGTGAGTTATGAAAAACAATAAAGATTCATCTATTCGTGTCAGAATAGATCGTGATGTTGAAGCAAAGTTAAAGCAACTATGTGAGTGGGATAACACAACACCTAGCGCTGTTGTAAGAAAGCTAGTTGATGTGTATGTTGCTCGCCATTCTCTGAGTGACCTTATCTTAGACGTATCGTTTGAGATTACGAAGTTAGCCGAAAGTAATCCTCATTCATGGTATGTGTTTGAAATTGAAGCGGAGTTAAAAGGCGAATTAGAGGGGGAAAGTTTAGAGTCAATCGAGCTTCCTTTCTTATTGCCGGAATTCTTTGAAGGTGAGCGTGAACCGTTCAGAGTCGATTCCGCCTATTACCATCGTATGTCTTTCCCTAATTGCACTGGGAAGCGCGATCGTTTCCTAGGCGCGAAGTTAGTAAATCGCAAATGGAAAGGCGCAATTTATGTTTATCGCGACGAACTACTAAAAACACCAGATGTATATGAAACCCAAGTTAAGGATGCCCTCAAAGATAACATCATCCTAGGTGTTACTCAGTATGTTAAGCTCAAAATGAGTGCAGCACTGGAATCAGATATAGTTGATGAAGTATTCAATCTGACTCCTGGTAATGAGCGTGATGAACAAACCTAACAATCTGTTTAAGAGTGATTCGCAACGCTTGGCATTTTTGCTATGCGTTTCATTTAGTGTTTAAGGTGGTATGCGGCGGCTTTTATATTGCGTTGCTCACACCTTAACAGGGCGTTATAAATTTTTTAAGGTACTACAAGTGGTCACAAGAATATTATTGATACTCTCCTTTCTATTTCCGATTGGAAGTTATGCAGAAGACATCGTTTCTAAAAATAAAATCGAAGAAACGGCGGGTGTTAATCAGAAGGTTGTAATTGAGCTAAAAGCTCAACTACAAGAAATGAAAATTAGAAATGACTTGCTTGAAAAACATCAGTCTTCTTTGCTATCAACTATACACTGGTCTTTGAGTTTCCTGGGAGGGATTACTGTATTGCTAATTGGTTATGGGTGGTGGTCAAACTCCAAGGTGCATGAAAAAGATAAACAGGAACTTAAGCAAGAAATAACTAACTTGTTAGGTGAGTGGGAAGTAAGGATAAAGTTAGATAATGCAGACGTTATAAGCGAACAGTCTAAAACCATTGACAATAGGCTTATTCGCGTCGACGAACAGGTGAAAGAAGCAGAAAAGTCTTTTGACGAAAAACTAGAGAAGCTATTTGGTGAATCGAAAAACAGCAATGAAAAATTATCTGAGAGAGTAGACACTTTGGCTCAATTGACGTCGAAATTGAGCGTTAATCAAACCAAGCTTGAATCAGATGTGTTTGATATCGAGGAAAGGGTTTGGGATCTCAAAGGCGTTTACGCAAATATTCTATTAACTCAGGCTCAAGGTTTAGATGCTGCTCGTGAATTAGGTAGTGAATATGGGTATCGTATAAAACTCATACTTAAACGAACACTCAAAACTTTAGAGAAGATCACTAAAGAAGGCAACCCTACACTAAAACCATATTTTATTGAGAAGTTGAAAGGATCCCTAAACAGTTTAGACAGTATTTATTCTGTAGAAGTGTCCGAAGTTTTTGAATTACTAGATAAAGTTAAAGCTGAAGGTGTGGAGAAAAATTTATAACAAACAATTTAAGAGGGATTCCCAACGCTTGGAATTTTTGCTTCTACTTCAATTTTAGCGATTACGGTACAATGCTTTAGGTTGGGTGGTAGCGTCGCTCACCCCTTAATTGGGCGTTATGGCGCAGGCGAAAAATGATAATTTCGAGCAGAATGTAAGTAGTGTGCTGCAATCTCCAACACACTGAATTAATATATTTTTTTCATATCTCGGTAGAAGTTTTCATGAGAACCGAGAGCCATTAGTTCAAGAGTTACAGTGCCATCTTCATAGCTATAGCCGAGTAGAGTTAATTGCTTCACCATCTTGAATTTATGTACTCGCAAGAATGATAAGTCACCTTTCTTTTGCTCGCCAAGATACGGATCTTCCATAAGTGCTCGAATAGCATTATCTAGATCCGTTTTTTGGTTCTTGTGTAGTTTCTTGACTGCTTTCTTAAAAGTAGGTGTCTGAAGAATGCTAGTAATCTTAGTCAAAAGAGTAAGCCTCTAACTTCCCGGCTTCTTTTTCAGCTTTTGCGATAACAGCCTGTTTAACAAATTCATAGGGTAGATCTGGATTATCTTCCATCATTTCGCCAATCTTAGCCCAATGCTCGATTTGCTTTGGTGTAGTGCGGTTTAGTGCTTTAGCCATGATCGCTGCTTTATCAAAAAGATCTTGGTCAATGCGTACACTTGCAGTAGCCATAATATGTCCTCTAACTAGGTTTGGATCTATAGTGTAGTAGATTACCACAGGTGTTGCGAGTTGCGCCATAACAAAGCGTTTAAGACGGATTCCCAACGCTTGCCGGTTTCAGTTCAAATATATGCATCAGTGTTTATGGCATAATGTCTTGAGTGCAGTTGTAGCATTGGTCACCACTTAACGCGGCGTTATGCCTTTTGGGAGAAAATATGCAATTTTACAAACCAGATGAGTATCAGGTCTCTTGTGAAAATCTCTATCGTAAGTATGAACTTCAGATAGTCGCTTTACTTCCAGGCGCAACAATTGAGCATGTTGGAGCGTCTTCTATCCCTAATGCTGTATCTAAGGGAGACCTAGACATACTTGTTGGCGTTAACGGTAACGATCTAGAAAAAGCAGTGAAGTTACTTTCTACTTTAGGTTTCAACGAAAAATCCAATACGTTAAGAACTCCAGAGC
>NZ_JAKJTJ010000046.1:0-8581 GCF_050337905.1 Vibrio clamense
CTACACACCTGTTCTTTTCGTGAAAAATGCCATCAAAATGACCATCGCACGTAGAAAGTTTGTCGGCTAATTAGCTGCAACGTCACGCAAGTCTCCTCGTTAGTAAGTTTTGTTGGCTCAAGTTCATTTTGCGCGGTTTCTTTTTGGTGGGAACTTCATTGAAAATCGTGGCTTCAGCGCACTTTGTTGTCAGGTTTCTCGCTCGAATTCTTTGCTATTCTGGCTCTTCGAATGACTCCAATTTCAGCTCATTTCGTTTCTTAGCCAAGTGCGTTTTGTTGTCTATGGTTGAGTTTCGAACTATCCGTTTTACTTCTGAATTAAGAACCAGTAGATTTGTAACTAATTCAACACCTTGGCGCTAAACTTGGCTCTGTCGTGCGGGCAATATAACAAAGCATTTAAGAGGGATTCTCAACGCTTGGCATTTTTGTATCTACTTCAAATTTAGTGTTTACGGTACAATACTTTAGGTCGGGTGGAGGCGTTGTTCACCCCTTAATGCGGCGTTAGCTTTATTATTAAAATTATTTAGGTTTCAAATGATTAAAGAGATAACAAACTCCATTAAAGCAGCGCTATACCAGAGAGTTAGCAGTCCGCTTTACGGTACATATATTTGTTCATGGCTTCTTTATAATTGGGAGTTAGTTCTCCCATTGATTCTAGGGACGAAAACGATTGACGAGCGTGTTGTTGCCTTTAAATCAGGGATATCGCCGGAGGCGTCAGGTTTCGAGTACAACACGATTATAGTCCCACTATTAATCACGGCATCATTACTTGTTATACAGCCTTTACTGCAACGATTTGTCTTTATATACACTGAATGGAACCGCAGTGAAGGCTTGAAAAAACGCGATAAATATTCAAGTGAAACAATGCTTACATTAGAACAAAGTAACGAACTGAGGGCTTCAGTTCAAAAAGTTCAACAGTTTCACCAAGAGGTCTTAAAAAACAAAGAAGAAGAAATAAACGAATACAAACGTCAGCTTGAATCTAAAGATAGGTCTGCTAACGCAATTAATGATGGTAATTTGAAGCTCATAGAAGAAAAGACAGAATTAGAAAGTGAAAAGTCAGAGTTATCAGTGAACTTAGCAACAGCGCGCGGGGAATTCGCAGAGCTAAAGTCAAAATATCAACGGTTAAGTAAGATTTTGTCCAATGCTAGGCAGGCTAAAAGAAACTTATCTAATCAGGTCAACTCCAACAGTTGGTTCGTAAATGATAAAACGATTAAGGAGTTTCCTCAGCTAGTTGCGTTGGATGGTAATACTTCAAATTCTAAACGCGCTAGTTACTTGAAGAATTTGCAGCTTATATCCAATGATTCTGACTGGTTATACTTGTGTAATGAAATTGCTATACACGGTTTCTCTAAAGTATGGAGCTTTGATATGGCAGACAGTTACTTTAGTGAGCTAATACGTCCTAACCTTGACTCAATGGATGAAGAGCAAATTCGTCGACTAACTCGCGTGATGGAAAATAATGGACAAATACGAGATCGAAATAGGGCTGAGTCAGATATGAAAATAGTTAGAGCGATTCTAGAGTCGAGGGCTGCATAAAGCTAACAAACAATTTAAGAGTGATTCCCCACGCTTGGCATTTTTGGTTTGGGTCTAGCTTAGTGTTTACGGCGTTCAAATTGGGTGCCGTGGTAGCGTGGCTCACACCTTAATTGGGCGTTATATTGCATAAGATTCAAAGGGTTAAATTATCCGTTTATCTTTGTTCTGCGTCCGAACTACACACCTGTTCTTTTCGTGAAAAATGCCATCAAAATGACCATCGCACGTAGAATGTTTGTCGGTTAATTAGCTGCAACGTCACGCAAGTCTCCTCATTAGTAAGTTTTGCTGGCTCAAGTTCATTTTTCGCGGCTTCTTTTCCGTGAGGACTTCATTGAAAGTTGTGGTTTCAGTGCACTTTGCCGTCAAGTTTCTCGCTCGAATTCTTTGTCACTTTGGCTAATCGAACTTCTCCAATCTCAACTCATTTCGTTTCTTAGCCAAGTGCGTTTTATTGTCTATGATTGAGTTTCGAACTGTCCATTTTACTTCTGAGTTCAGAACCAGTAGATTTGTAACCAATTCAGCACCTTGGCGCTAAACTTGGCTCTGTCGTACGGGCAATATAACAAACAATTTAAGAGTGACTCCCAACGCGTGGCGAGTTTACTCTGGTTTGAAATTTGTGTTTACGGTGCAATGGTTTAGCTTGGGTGTTATAGCGTTGTCGCACCTTAATTGGGCGTTATGCCGCAAGAGTGTCAATTTAGGTTAGGAGAATATATGGGGCTCTACATAAGAAAGAGTATTAGCGTTGGTCCATTTCGTTTCAATTTGTCAAAATCTGGATTGGGTGTTTCAGCCGGTGTTAAAGGTCTAAGAGTCGGAACTGGTCCAAGAGGTAACTATGTCCATATTGGATCAAATGGTATTTATTATCGCTCGACTATTCCGGTTGGTTCACAGGAAAGAATGGTCGGCAACACTATTCAGCCCAACTATCAAGAGTCATTCGAAGCACCGACTCATGAACCACTGAAAGAAATTGAGTCAGCACATGTTTCGCAGATAGTAGACTCTTCTTCAGCAGAGCTGCTAAAGGAGCTTAATGAAAAACAGAAAAAGTCCAGTTCATGGCCTTTTATTTTTATTCTATTCTTTGCTGTTGCTTTTGGAATTAATAATGCCGAACTCCCTAAGTGGGTTGTCGCTTTGACTGCTGTATTGGGGATTGTTTCTACTTGGATTTGTTATACGAGAGACACGTTAGCTAAGACGACAGTACTTTTCTATGACTTTGACTCCGAAATGGAATGTGCTTATGACAAGCTGTTTTCGGCAGCAGAACAAATGGTAAAAGCCAATAAATGTTGGCATATATCAGCTTCAGGCAAAGTCCTTGATAAAAAATATCATGCGGGTGCAAGCAATCTTATAGATCGAAAGCCGACATTGATTATGATCTCTGAACCACCTCGATTAAAAACAAATGTGAAGACAGTTTCTATTGCAGTAGGTCGTCAAACACTACATTTTTTTCCTGATCGAGTGTTGGTCTATGATACTACAGGTGTTGGAGCTGTGAGTTACCAAGATTTGGTTGTGATGGTCGGAGATAAAAAATTTATCGAAGACGAGTCAGTTCCTGCTGATGCATTGATCGTTGATAAAACGTGGAAATACGTAAATAAATCCGGTGGGCCAGACCGTAGATTTAAAGATAACCATGAGCTACCAATTTGCCTGTATCAGGAAATGTCATTTACAAGCCAATCAGGTCTTAATGAGTTAATTCAATTATCAACTCGTGGGCCAGCGGAAAAGTTTAAAGCATCTCTAAATGGTTTAGCAGCAGTTCTTCCAAGAGAAATTGACAGTGATAACATTGCGGCCTAACAAACAATTTAAGAGTGACTCCTAACGCTTGGCGGATTCACTTCGATTTGAGTTTTGTGTTTACGGCGCAATGGTTTAGCTTGGGTGTTATAGCGTTGTCGCACCTTAATTGGGCGTTATGTGAATCCAAAGGATTTGAGTATATGAAGAAGTTTTTAGTAATATTTGTGGCAGCTTTGTGCCTGATTTCAGTTGGTGCGCAAGCCAATGATCATAAATTGAAACAGGCATATGAAAACCATCAAAGTGATTTTCAAGTTCAGGGGGTTGGCACTGTAATTCGTTTGTTACCCGATGATAATGATGGAAGTCGACATCAAAAATTCATCATAAGACTGAAAAGTAAACAAACCTTACTTGTTGCTCACAATATCGATCTTGCGCCTAGAGTTTCTAACTTAAGGGTAGGCGATCGAGTTCAGTTTTACGGTGAATATGAATGGAATAAAAAGGGTGGTGTAATGCACTGGACACACCACGATCCTAACAATAGACATTCGCATGGTTGGTTAAAGCACAACGGTAAAAAGTACGATTAAAAATTCACATAACAAACAATTTAAGAGTGACTCCTAACGCTTGGCGAGTTTACTTCGATTTGAATTTTGTGTTTACGGTGCAATGGTTTAGCTTGGGTATCATAGCGTTGTCGCACCTTAATTGGGCGTTATATTGCATAAGATTCAAAGGGTTAAATTATCCGTTTATCTTTGTTCTGAGTTCGAGCTACACACCTGTTCGTTTCGTGAAAAATGCCATCAAAATGACCATCGCACGTAGAAAATTTGTCGGCTAATTAGCTGCAACGTCACGCAAGTCTCCTCGTTAGTAAGTTTTGTTGGCTCAAGTTCATTTTGCGCGGCTTCTTTTTCGTGGAAACTTCATTGAAAATTGTGGCTTCAGCGTACTTTGCTGTCAGGTTTCTCGCTCGAATTCTTTGTCATTCTGGCTAATCGAATGACTCCAATTTCAACTCATTTCGCTTTTTAGCCAAGTGCGTTTTGTTGTCTATGATTGAGTTTCGAACTATCCATTTTACTTCTGGGTTCAAAGCCAGTAGATTTGTAGTCAATTCAGCACCTTGGCGCTAAACTTGGCTCTGTCGTGCGGGCAATATAACAAACAATTTAAGAGTGACTCCTAACGCTTGGCGAGTTCACTCCGGTTTGAAATTTGTGTTTACGGCGCAATGGTTTAGATTGGGTGTTATAGCGTTGTCGCACCTTAATTGGGCGTTATATTGCATAAGATTCAAAGGGTTAAATTATCCGTTTATCTTTGTTCTGCGTTCGAGCTATACACCTGTTCGTCTCGTGAAAGTTGCCATCAAAATAACCATCGCACGTAGAAAGTGTGTCGGTTAATTAGCTGCAACGTCACGCAAGTCTCCTCGTTACTAAGTTTTGCTGGCTCAAGTTCATTTTGCGCGGCTTCTTTTTCGTGGAAGYTAAATTGAAAATCGTGGTTTCAGCGCACTTTGTCGTCAGGGTTCTCGCTCAAATTCTTTGTCATTCTAGCTAATCGAATTGCTCAAATTTGCCTAATTTCGTTTCTTAGCCAAGTGCGTTTTGTTGTCTATGATTGAGTTTCGAATTATCCGTTTTACTTCTGGGTTCAAAGCCAGTAGATTTGTAACCAATTCAGCACCTTGGCGCTAAACTTGGCTTTGTCGTGCGGGCAATATAACAAAGCGTTTAAGACGGATTCGCAACGCTTGGCGGCTTCAGTTTAAAGATATGCGTCAGTGTTTATGGCATAATGTCTTGAGTGCAGTGGTAGCGTTGCTCACCACTTAACGCGGCGTTATATGATGTTCTGGTGAGGAGTTATAATAGTATGAGTTTGTATGAAAAAGGTAGAGTGAATAAAGAGCAAGAAGACGCAATGTTGGTAGCTTCTGACTCTTGGTTTGCTGTAAAAACAGCCCAAGAAGCGGCAAAGTCGTGGAAACGAATTGTTGCTCTATTTGTGCTTGCTATCTTGTGCTTGTTTGCACCTGCTTTCGGATTTATAGTTCAATTTTTGCAATCATTTTTTAGTTAACTCGAGGTGAGGTCAATGATTTGTATGTGGCTTAAATTGTTGAAAGCAGGTTTGGTTTTTGCTGGCCACACTTGGTGTGGCGTATTATAAAGTCGTAAGTGGGGTTCACTAATGACTAGTTTTGTTACGTGGTTTGCTGGAAGATTGATTGGAAATTGGATCTGACGTAATAGGGTTGATCGTAACATATAACAAACAATTCAAGCTGACAGCCAACGCGCGGCATTTTCAGTTCCAATTAGTTTGGGTGTAATCGGTGCGTTGCTTTGGGTTCAGGTTTGCGTTGGTCTGCAACTTAATTGGGCGTTATGTTTTCGAAGGAAATTGGTAGTATGAGCCTCGAACTAAGAAATATAGACGAAACGAATTTCTATGAGATTTTCCAGTTACAGGTGGCTCAACATCAGCTAAATCATGTTGATAGCAACGCTATTTCATTGGCTGAAGCAAACTTTATGAGCTTCCCTTGGTTCAAAGGTATCTATTCCGACAATAATCCAATTGGCTTTGTTTTAGTCAATGCAGACACAGTTTCAAGTAAATTTGAGCTTTGGCGGTTCATGCTCGATGAATCTCAACAGTCAAAGGGTTATGGTCGTCTTGCTATCGATTTGTTGAAATCAGCACTGGTTAATGAATTCGAAGTATCGGCTCTATATACAAGTGTTGTTTCAAGTCCTGAAAGCCCTCAAGGTTTCTACGAAAATTGTGGTTTTGTATCAACAGGTAACTTAGTTGAAGGGCGTGAAATAGAGTTAAGTCTATCCCTTTAAATCCAAACATAACAAAGCGTTTAAGACGGATTCCCAACGCTTGGCGGTTTCGGCTTACTTTGGGTTAAGTGATTATGTCACAATGGTTTAGGTAGGGTGGTAGCGTTGCTCACCACTTAACGCGGCGTTATATTTCTGAGGTGAGAATTGAATAAGTTTTATCCATTATATAAATTTCGGGAAGTCAACGACTATAGTATTAATTCAATAGTTGAGAATACTATATGGTTTTCTCATGTTGATGATTTTAATGATCCTTTTGAGCTTTACTATAAAGTAACCGCAGGGATAAATTCAGATAATTTTACTCAATCCTTAGGCCTTTATCTTTCCAAAAGAGAAGAAGAAGGCAACAGTTTACCTATACCGAAAGATATGCTTTTGAGTATAATTTCGGAATCAGCGCCGGAACAACGTCGTATAATTATTGATTCGATTGCCGCTGAAATTTTACCACTACAAATGCAGAAAATTAATGAGGTGAGAAATGATAATAAGATATTCAGTTTATCGTTCGTAAATGATCATCCATTATTGTGGGGACATTATGCTAATGGTTTAAAAGGGATGTGCATTGAATATGACTTAAATAAGCAGCTAGAGCCTTTAAATATTGGTTATTGTCCTGTTAGATATGATGCCAAACCATATGCCATAAATATACTTGAAATG
Source organism: Vibrio clamense (assembly GCF_050337905.1). Lineage (NCBI taxonomy): Bacteria > Pseudomonadati > Pseudomonadota > Gammaproteobacteria > Vibrionales > Vibrionaceae > Vibrio > Vibrio clamense. The sequence continues at coordinate 6,905 of NZ_JAKJTJ010000046.1, forward strand.
CTTAATAATCAAAAAAATATTTCAGATTATAGCGAAGAAATATTTGCAACTAAAAATGATGTTTGGAAATACGAACAAGAGTTCAGGTTAGTTTCTAAAAATAGTAAGATGCCAGGTAATCAATATCAGTTAGGTAATGACGTAATTAGATCAATTATAATTGGTGAAAAAATGTTAAACAAAGACATTTTAAGGGTTCGGAAAGCTATAGAAGGACGAAATATTAATTTATATAAAGCTATAGCTATACCTGAGGACTTTAGAATCGATATCATTGATTTCGAAGGTTTTTAACAGTGAATATTGGATTTCCTTCTTATCGAAGTGATTTTCTGTTTTTAAGCGTCATTTTCAATTACAGCGAGTGAGTTGAGTTAGAAAACCAAGTTAAATCGCAATTCTTTATCAAGCAAATCAACCTATTGATGTAAAATATAACAAGCAATTCAAGATGACAGCCAACGCGTGGCATTTTCAGTTCCAATTGGTTTGGGTGTAATCGGTGCGTTGCTTTAGGTTCAGGTTTGCGTTGGTCTGCAACTTAATTGGGCGTTATATGCAATTGCCTAAATCAACCTAGGAATAGCTCGAAGGTCGGCTTGAACTCATCAGCTTATCGAGTTCTTTCTGAGCTTTCTTAGGGTTTTCTAAGTCAGTAATTTCTATCATTTCACATTCGTCTCGAACCATTTCGTTGATAAGGCTAGGGTAGTGGCGACAATCTTCTGGTCGGTCGAAGTAAATACTGCATGTATATTTATCTTTCTCTTCTGGCTTTGACTTCGGCACTAACTCCAAAAATGGACAATGGTTTAATTGTTCTCTGGTTTCTGGATYAAACCAGATTTTCCCATCTTTCACATATTCAAAGATATCTGGATTAAACAGCTCCCACAGGTCTATTTCTTCCTGCGTGGCTGCTAAATCACCATCGCCATATTTGATGCAGCATTTCCCACATTGGTTGCAGTCTTTCATGGTGTTTACTTTGAATTAGAAGGCTATTGATTGAGTCTATCATCAATAGTGAAATTAGCTCTGCATTTGGCGTGGGAGTTTGCATATAACAAAGCGTTTAAGACGGATTCACAACGTTTGGCGGCTTCAGTTTAAAGATATGCATCAGTGTTTATGGCATAATGTCTTGAGTGCAGTGGTCGCGCTGTTCACCACTTAACGCGGCGTTATATTGCATAAGATCCAAAGGGTTAAATTATCCGTTTATCTTTGTTCTGCGTTCTAGCTACACACCTGTTCGTTTCGTGAATGTTGCCAGCAAAATGACCATCGCACGTAGAATGTTTGTCGGTTAATTAGCTGCAACGTCACGCAAGTCCCCTCATTAGTAAGTTTTGCTAGCTCAAGTTCATTTTGCGCGGCTTCTTTTTTGATGGGGACTTTATTGAAAATAGTTACTTATGCGCACTTTGCTGTCAGGTTTCTTGCTCGAATCCTTTGTCATTCTAGCTAATCGAAATACTCCAATTTCAACTCATTTCGCTTCTAAGCCAAGTGCGTTTTGTTGTTTATGATTGAGTTTCGAACTATCCGTTTTACATCTGAGTTCAAAGCCAGTAGATTTGTAACCAATTCAGCACCTTGGCGCTAAACTTGGCTCTGTCGTGCGGGCAATATAACAAAGCATTTAAGAGGGATTCTCAACGCTTGGCATTTTTG
>NZ_JAKJTJ010000047.1:0-7296 GCF_050337905.1 Vibrio clamense
ATCTACGTGTGCGTAGTGACGTTCTGGAGTATCGTACTCAACGTGAGAAGTTGCGATTGTGATACCGCGCTCACGCTCTTCTGGAGCGTTATCGATAGATGCGAAGTCTTTAGCTTCACCACCGTACACTTTTGAAAGTGTAGTACAGATAGCAGCAGTTAGAGTTGTTTTACCGTGGTCAACGTGGCCGATAGTACCAACGTTTACGTGCGGTTTCGTACGTTCAAATTTTTCTTTAGACATGAATAGTCCCTCTAGGTACGGATATAAGTGGCTTTGACGACCACGTAACCAAAAAATATGGCAATTAAGTATATATCAAAAGGAAAAGTTTGCTAAAAGCGCGCTGATATTAATGACTCAGTATTGAGGTTTATTTGCCATTATTGAAAAGGACAAATAAACAACTAAGCAAACCAGCGCGTTAGAATTGGAGCGTGCAGCGGGAATCGAACCCGCATCATCAGCTTGGAAGGCTGAGGTAATAGCCATTATACGATGCACGCGATACGCAACTCTTTGGAGCTATTTTACCTTTAGAATATGGTGGAGGGGGACGGATTCGAACCATCGAAGGCAGTGCCGTCAGATTTACAGTCTGATCCCTTTGGCCACTCGGGAACCCCTCCAAATTTTTTAGCTTTTTCTCAATAAAGGAAAAAGTGGTGCCGACTACCGGAGTCGAACTGGTGACCTACTGATTACAAGTCAGTTGCTCTACCTACTGAGCTAAGTCGGCACAAGTGGGGCGCATTCTATTGAATGATTTTCCACCTTGCAATAGCTAAAGCGAAAAAAAATAATATTTTTTCCGAGTTTCTTCTGATACGGCTTATTTTTTACCAATTCAAGCGTTTCATAGAAATTCTAGGCGCATTATTATTTTCATTCTGCTCTTCTTGATGTATTTTCCATTCTCTACGTTTTCATTTATCTAAAGAGTTGATATGAGCCCATTTATGTCTTTTGACCGTTGCCAATGGACGGAGTTAAGAAACTCAGTACCAATGACACTTTCAGAGGATGACTTAGCCGAGCTACAAGGTATCAATGAAAACTTAACCATGAAAGAAGCCGTTGATATCTATCTTCCACTATCAAGGCTACTCAACCTATACGTTGCCGCTCGTCAGAATCGTAATTCAGTACTAGACCAGTTTCTCGGCAATACAGGGCACGCACCACCATTTGTCATTGGCATTGCTGGCAGTGTTGCGGTAGGGAAAAGTACAACCGCTCGACTATTGTGCGCTCTTTTGTCTCGCTGGGAAAACCACCCAAAAGTTGAACTCATCACAACGGATGGATTTCTATATCCAAACAAGGTGCTTGAGCAACGCAATTTGATGAGCAAAAAAGGATTTCCAGAGTCTTATAATACTAAACGCCTCATCCAATTTGTCTCTGATGTGAAGGCTTGTAAACGCAATGTGCAAGCGCCGATCTACTCACATTTAACGTATGACATTACAGCAGAAGTGAAAAATGTTGATTTACCCGATGTGTTAATTATTGAAGGGTTAAATGTGTTGCAGGGTGGACCTGAGCAGGTCCAATCGGCCAATCACGTGTTTATATCAGATTTTTTGGATTTCTCTCTTTATGTCGATGCTGATAGCACTCTGATTGAACAGTGGTACATCGAGCGATTTATGAAATTCAGAGAAGGTGCATTTGCGAAACCGGGATCTTATTTTAGTCATTACACTCAACTCACTAAACAAGATGCGGAATTGAAAGCCCGAAACATTTGGCAATCCATTAACGGTAAGAACCTTTCAGAAAATATTCAACCCACAAGAGAGAGAGCCCACCTTATTTTGCGTAAAGGAAAAAACCATACGGTAGAGCAAGTTTTATTACGTAAGTAGAGCTTGCAGACAATAATCAGTTAAACCTTATATCTCGTGCTTTCTTAACGATATTTCACCACCGATATAGGGTTCTATTCCATTTTCTGTCTCAAGTAACACAGCGCCACGGTCATCGATTCCTTTTACAACACCTGTCACTTCCCTTGGTCCAATAAGCAAGCGAACGCTTCTTCCAACAAAGTTATCCAATCGATTCCATCGTTCTACAAATCCCTTCATTCCGAACTGTTCATATTCGCTTAGTGCGCTTGTCCAAGAACCAATCAGAGTGGATGCAAGTATATTTCTATCCACTAACTGAGACTCTGCGAGTTCATCTAGAGATGTCCAAGGTTGATCAATACCATCGATATCAGGTCGCATTGAGATATTAAGCCCCATCCCTAGCACTATATGCGCCGCTCCGCCTGCTTGCCCTGACATTTCTACTAATATTCCACCAAGTTTTTTATCTTGGTAATACAGGTCATTTGGCCATTTTAGTTTAATCCCTTCGAAACCCAACTGTTCAAGAGCTTCAACCGCTGCGATACCAATAACAAGGCTCAGCCCCATCGCTGCTGCCATACCTGCATCAAGACGCCAGTACATTGATAAATAAAGGTTACTACCGAAAGGCGATATCCATTGCCGTCCTCTTCGGCCACGCCCTTGCGATTGATACTCTGCAAGACAAACTGTTCCTGAATCAATGCTTCCAACTTGATTTAATAAGTACTGATTTGTTGAGTCGATGATAGGTACCAACTCGAAAGGCTGAATTAACCCTTCCGATAATAGCTCTCGATTTAGTAGGTTTAGCGGCTTAGATAGACAGTAACCTTTTCCTTGAACACGATATATATCAAGCCCCCACTCCTGGATCCCATTGATATGTTTACTAATCGCTGCGCGCGAAATACCCAAAAGCTCACCAAGTGTTTCACCTGAATAAAATTTTCCATCGGCAAGTGAATTCAATATTGATAATTTAACTTGGTGCTCTTTCATGTATGAATACTCGCGATTTCAGTTAGTGTCACTTCTCTCTGCCGACCAATGAAACGAACTTCATGTTCCAACTCTATACCAAACGTATCCTTGACTGTTTGATAAATGTTCGCAGCAAGCTTTACAATATCATCGGCACTTGCATTATCAGAGTTAACTAAAACCAGGGCTTGTTTAGGATGGACTTGAGCACCACCGCATACAACGCCTTTGAACGCACATTGATCAATCAGCCACCCTGCCGCAACTTTAAATTGATTATCGAACGGATAAGCCACTAACAAAGGAAATTGACTTAACAAGCCTTCGTATTTTTCACGGCTAATAACCGGGTTCTTAAAAAAGCTTCCAGCATTACCTTGCAGCGCAGGGTTCGGTAACTTTTCCATACGCACTCGACATACTTCATCGAAAATAGCTTTAGGTGATAATTCGTCTACCGGTATCTTTTGAAGTGGGCCATATTGATTATTTGGCACCCATCGTTTCGATAGACAAATACCTAGCGCGACGACAACAGCCTTTTGGTATAATTCATGTTTGAAAATAGACTCACGATACCCAAACTTACATTCTTCATTTGTTAGGCGTTTGATCTTAAATGTATCAAGGCAAAGAACATCAACATACGTACAGACATCTTTTAGCTCAATACCATAAGCGCCTATATTTTGAACAGGCGCAGATCCCGCACACCCTGGTATTAATGCTAAGTTCTCCAGACCACCAATAGATTGCTCGATTGTCCATTTTACCAGTGTTGGCCAGTCTTCCCCTGCACCAACGTGTAAGTAAAGATCATTTTCATCACGACTAATATCTCGCCCCAAGATTCGATTTACGATCACTACACCATCAAAATAATCGGTAAAAAGAACGTTACTCCCTTTACCTAAAACAAGCTTAGGTAACGCCTCCCATTCAGGGTTTTGAAAAACATCAATTAATTGTTTTATTGATGTCACTTCTACCAGAAAACGAGCTTTCTGCTTAATGCCGAATGTATGATATTTTTCTAAATTTACGTCAGGATATGATTGCATGGTCTTTATGAGTTAACTTACACTCTTTCAATTCTACATGACTCTAACCAATAGCGCAGTGACTGAATGTCAGAAGTAAAGATAGAACAGCTCGACCCAATCAAAATTCCACTGATCAAGAAATTGTATAAGGATCACTACCCTTCAGCTAAAGCAAAGAAAAGTGAACTTATCATCACCATTTCAGAATCAAACCAACTTAGTGGTGTCGTGAGGTTTAGAGAGATCGAACATTTCCGTCTGCTAACTGGCATGCTCACGATTCCAGAAAAAAGAGGAATGGGTCTAGCGAATAAGTTGATGGCGCATTGCAAGTCAAATATTCTCACACGATCTGATTATTGTTTCGCATACAGCCACCTTGAACTCTTTTACCAAAAGCATTCTTTTATTCGGGTAGAAGTTGATGACATGCCAAACTCGGTAAAATGCCTCTTTCTCCGATATGTAAACAGTGGGAAAGATCTCATTCCAATGCAATTTGTAGGATAAAAATAAAGATACAACCCGCTTTACTAGTCATATGCTAGTAGTTTTTGGTAAAATTGAAGGTTCGCAATTTTGCATATCTCTAAGGTAAAAAATTCAAGATGATCGCTAATAGAAATCCATTCGAACACTTGCCAACTATCGCGCAAGACCCTAACAAGTTTGAAGTAATTCTATCCGCTAGAGACTTTAGAATTCGTTTATTAGATGCAATTAAGACTGCAAAAAGTCGTATCTATCTTATTGCATTGTATTTAGAGGATGATGAAGCTGGTAGAGAAATTCTGACTGCTCTGTACGAAGCCAAACAGCAAAACCCAGGTTTGGATATCAATGTTTGTGTTGACTGGCACCGAGCGCAACGTGGTCTTATTGGCGCGGATTCGTCCGATGGCAATGCGGCAATGTACAAATCTTTCAGCGAAAAATACGAACATAAAGTGCCTGTTTACGGTGTTCCAGTTCGAGGTAGAGAAGTCTTTGGCGTTTTACATTTAAAAGGCTTTATTATTGATGACGCTGTTATATATAGCGGTGCAAGCTTGAATAATATTTATTTAAATTACCAAGAACGCTACCGATTCGACCGTTACCATACCTTTGAGAATAAAGATCTAGCAAACAGTATGGTAGAGTTCGTCCAATCTGAAATGATCGCAAACTCTGCAGTTAATGATTTAACCGATCGAGATAAACCAAGTACCAAAGAGATTAAGGCTGATATCCGCCAACTTAGAGCGTCACTAGCAAACTCTGAGTATAAATTTGCACATCAACCAACTGGTGAAAATGAAATTGCGGTAACGCCTCTTGTTGGCGTTGGAAAAAGACGCAATAAGTTAAACCAGACAATAAATCATTTGATAGCGGAAGCTAAAGATGAAGTATTCATCTGTACTCCATACTTCAATTTCCCTAAAAGCATCGCAAAAGAAGTGAAAAAGGCCCTAAAACGTGGTGTAAAAGTCACCATAGTTGTAGGAGATAAAACAGCTAATGATTTCTTTATTTCTCCTGAGGAAGATTTTAAGACAATTGGCGGATTGCCTTATCTGTATGAAGTAAATCTTCGTAGTTTTGCCAAAGCCAATGAAGCTCACATTGCCAGTCGTAATCTTTCCATACATTTATGGAAACATGAAGAGAACAGTTTCCACCTTAAAGGTTTGTGGATAGATAAACGCTACATGCTACTCACAGGGAATAATTTAAACCCACGAGCTTGGAAGCTAGATTTAGAAAATGGCATTTTAATTCAAGATCACCATCAGCATCTAGTTGACAAGTTTGGCTCTGAAGTTGACAATATTTTGCAGCATACCCAGTTAATTTGTACTTATCGTCAGCTAGACAAAGTTGAGCATTATCCAGATACAGTACAGAAACTAATTAAAAAAGTCACTCGGGTAAAAGCAGACCGAGTTTTAAAACAAATCCTCTAGACGAAATATCCAACGTAAACAGAAGCACTAAACTTACAAGTTTGGTGCTTTTTTATGCCAATGCTATTAATTAACTTATACCAATATGCTCTAGTTAGAGCTAACTAAGGATTGAATAGTAATGGATAGGCATAATAATACCAATCGTAGTAAATAACTGGTCATCCTAGCTTGTTAAAATACTCGATAACGGTGTTAGAAATTTTGATTGTAGTATAACTACTTATCGAAAATTTCTGCCTTGTTCTCAAGCATTTTTCCTGCGCTTTTTATGACCATCTACTTACTGTGATTGGTATAATACTGATATCAAAAAACTTGTGAACCAACAAAAAATAATTCAAATGGAAATGTGACTGCTAGCTTTTGCATACTTTAAGTTCGCTCCAGGACATACAATACTTGAATAGGTTGATGTTTGTTTTCAAGATGAATCTAGCTCGGTCAGAAACACAATCATGCACCTTTGGGCCCACCCTACCGTGGTGAGACTGCAGAAGGTTCTGTCTGTCTTGCAAAGGACATTTGTGAGGCAATGGTTGCTCCTTGGGTGAGTAAAGAAATCAAGTTATGCATTAAAACAGATTTTCGAAAGCCACCGAATGCCATCGTGATAATGGATAATGCGAGCTGGTATGCCTATGATATTGGCAATGAATTTAATAATGTCAGTGTCATTAAACTTCCGCTGAACCCTATTGAACAAGTTTGGAGTGGATTGAGGCAGCACTTTCTAGCAAACCAAAGTTTCAATGATTATGACGACATCGTTTCTCAGGTATGTCGAGCTTGGAATGTCTTTTTGAAGTGCAGTGATCGTGTGACCAGAATCTGCAGTAGAGACTTGATAGAGCTGATCAGTTAATTTTCCGGATTGGTATTATCATGGATCAAGCGAGTTGGTATCAGAGCTATCTTGCAGATGAATTTGAGAGCCTCACCGTTATCCATATCCCCCTTATTCTCCCGAGCTTAACCCTATAGAACAAGTTTGGAGTGGGTTGAGGCAGCGCTTTCTAGCAAACCAAAGTTTCAATGATAATGACGACATTGTTTCTCAGGCATGTAGTGCTTGGAATAGCTTTTTGTAATGCATAAATCGCATGACCAAAATGTGCAGTAGAGACTGGATAGAGGTGCTCAGAGTGTTTTCCGGTTGGTATCAATTACTTTCCCAAACGGCAAACGTAAAAAAGCCCTAATCTTTCGATTAGGGCTTTTTTGAATAAGTGGCGGAGTGGACGGGACTCGAACCCGCGACCCCCGGCGTGACAGGCCGGTATTCTAACCAACTGAACTACCACTCCGCAGTGGTCAACTCACTATGTGAGCGTCCATATCTCCAGGTCGGTCAACCTAAAGATTTAATTTAAAGCCTGGCGATGTCCTACTCTCACATGGGGAAACCCCACACTACCATCGGCGCTACTGCGTTTCACTTCTGAGTTCGGCATGGGA
>NZ_JAKJTJ010000048.1:0-6825 GCF_050337905.1 Vibrio clamense
GTATAGATGTAATCAGAACTGGTCGGAATGGTCTCGTTGTGTCACCAACATAAATGACATTGAGTTAGATTGGCGTTGGGTTTCATTTTATCGTGAAGGAAAATCACACAAAGGCATCAGTTCATTTTCACAACAAATTACACGTTTGTCAGCCAAGCAGGTAAACGGTGAATTCCTTAGTGAAATAGCAGAACTGCAAAACTTAGAATATTTGGAAATTGAGAGGCTATCGTCAGACACGTTACTTCCATTGATTAATTTGAATAAGTTGGAAACGCTTAAAATTTCAGGAGTCAGCAAGGCTGAAAATTTTGAGGTTTTAGCAAGCCTACCTAATTTGCGCTATCTATTTATAGAGGGTGCGAAAAAACTAAACAATTTAGAATGTCTATCGGGTTTTACAGAGCTCATAAGTTTAGGTGTTGAAGGGACGATGTATACAAATCAAAAGGTCTTATCTTTGCAGCCAATCAGTACATTGCAAAATTTAGAAGCATTGTTTTTAACGTCAGTGAGCCTTACAGATAAATCAATACTGTGCTTAGCAGATTTACCTAAGATACGTGTATTATCTTGCGCTAGGTTTACAACGAAAGAGCACTTCTCTTCTTTAAAGAGCAAGAAGCCAAACCTTAAATGTCGTTGGTTTGAGGCTTACGAAATTTAGCCCTAACAAACAATTTAAGAGTGACTCCTAACGCTTACCGATTTCACTCCGATTTGAGTTTTGTGTTTACGGTGCAATGGTTTAGCTTGGGTGTTACAGCGTTGTCGCACCTTAATTGGGCGTTATATTGCATATGATTCAAAGGGTTAAATTATCCGTTTATCTTTGTTCTGCGTCCGAGCTACACACCTGTTTGTTTCGAGAAAGTTGCCATCAAAATGACCATCGCACGTAGAACATATGTCGGTTAATTAGCTGCAACGTCATGCAAGTCTCCTCGTTAGTAAGTTTTGCTGGCTCAAGTTCATTTTGCGCGGCTTCTTTTTGGTGGGGGTTTTATTGAAAATTGTGGCTTCAGCGCACTTTGCTGTCAGGTTTCTCGTTCGAATTCTTTGTCATTCTGGCTAATCGAATGGCTCTAATTTACCTAATTTCATTTCTTAGCCAAGTGCGTTTTGTTGTCTATGATTGAGTTTCGAGCTATCCATTTTACTTCTGAGTTTAAAATCAGCAGATTTGTAACTAATTCAGCACCTTGGCGTTAAACTTAGCTCTGTCGTGCGGGCAATATAACAAAGCATTTAAGAGGGATTCTCAACGCTTGGCATTTTTGCTTATACTTCAGATTTAGTGTTTACGGTACAATGCTTTAGGTTGGGTGGCAGCGTTGTTCACCCCTTAATGCGGCGTTATATTTTTTTCAGTTTCAGTGTTTACAAGGATTTAATATGAATTTGGATAAAGCTAAGAAACGTATCGCGAAACAGGTCAAAAAAGGCTTTAAAGGTTACCCTCAAATCACATTATCTTACTTCGGTGAAAGGTCTGACTTTGCAAATGAAGTGGTTGTTCAGTTTCTTCTTGGCGAGGAATCAGAGGTTCAAGAAGAGCGTTTTTCAAGTGAAACTGATGCTAGAGAAAACGAGGTAATTCAATCTGCCTTGGTTAAAATTATCGAACGAGCCAATGCGAATTCAGTTATTGAAATTGAGGGTGTATCAATTCGTTAGTTTCGTATTTATCTGACTTTAACTGATTGATACGAAATAAAAAATCTAACAAACAATTTAAGAGTGACTCCCAACGCTTGGCAGATTCACTTCGATTTGAAATTTGTGTTTACGGTGCAATGGTTTAGCTTGGGTGTTATAGCGTTGTCGCACCTTAATTGGGCGTTATGTTTCCGAGTACCCCACGTTTAGTAGACACTTTACTAAGTTAGATCTAGGGTCTAATTGAGAGGTGATTTATGGCTAAACATCGTAATCCAGCGTACACTGAAGAATTCCGCAAAGAAGCAGTTCGTCTGTCCGAGCTTTCAGGTCGCACAGCCACATCCGTTGCAAAAGAGTTGGGCGTCAGCGCCCAGCAGATTGCTAACTGGAAGCGTCAATTTAACCGCTTGTCTGATAAACAGTTTAACACCTTAGACGGTGTTGATTATTCTAAGAAAGAATCCGAAGAACTACGAGCGCTTAAGCGCGAGAACAAGCGACTTAAAGATGAAATGGAATTCCTAAAGAAGGTCTCGGCGTACTTCGCGAAGCAGCAAGAGTGAAGTACGAGTTTATCGAAAGTTATGTGGGTGAGTATGCCGTTGTTCTTATGTGTTGTGCATTAGGTGTGTCCCCGAGTGGTTATTACAAATGGTTAGRTCGCTCGCTTAGCGAGCGAGCAAAGCGCCGAAGCCGCTTTGAACAGCTAGTTATGTGTACCTTTGCCGAGTATCGAGCTAGGTATGGTTCAGTTCGTTTAGCTGAAGAGTTAAACAAAGCAGGCTATGCCTGCAGTKTGAATTATATTGCTGATATTATGGCGAAAAAGGGTATTAAGGCTCGCAATGGAAAAGGGTTTAAATACAGTAAAGATGTCGCGGCGATGACGAATGTCGCCGATAATTTATTGCGTAGAGACTTTGAAGCCGAGAGTCCCAATCAGAAGTGGGTCACCGATATCACCTATATCTGGGTAAAGAGCCGTTGGCTCTACCTCGCGACAGTGTTAGACCTTCACTCGAGACGCATTGTGGGCTGGTCATTAGATATCAAYATGACAGAGCTGCTCATCACCAACGCTTTGAAAATGGCGTTTAAGTCACGCAAGCCGCCGAAAGGCGTCTTAGTTCACTCAGACCGTGGTGTACAATACAGAGCTTATAAGTATCAGGACTTCATGCGAAAGCATGGAGGCGTGCCAAGCATGAGCCGTAAGGGTAACTGTTGGGACAATGCGGTAATGGAGTCGTTTTTCAGTCGACTGAAAGTCGAATTGATTTACGCAGAAGATTATCAAACTATCGAAGAAGCCCGAATGGGGATCTTCGAATATATCGAGGTGTTCTACAATCGAAAAAGAAGACACTCAGCGTTGGGGCATGTCAGTCCCGTTGAGTACGAAAGTATGTAGTTATGTACTGTCTACTTTTTGTGGGGTACACCAGTTTCAGATAACGATCACAACTTGTGAGGAATTTCTCAATCCAGGAAATTCAAGCTGATTTTATGTACAGTATGGTTGTGCATACAGTTCTTTTGGGTTTCAATGTGATAGCTGACTTAATTTTTTCGTCAGGTGACACTTGGAGGTTTGGGTATGTTCAAAAAAGCAGAAGAAGAGGCTAGCGCTTTCGTCTCGATTATGAAAAAAGTCAGTTCATTAGGTAATGGACCATTCTGGAAGAGAGGTTTTATTTATGTTTTTTGGTGGGCTCTCATAGTAGCCTTTGCTGTCGGTACGCCTCTATATCTCCAAAATGCTTCTGAAAAGCATAGTGAAGAGTACTTAAATAAAACGGGAGATATTGGTAACCATAACCGAATGTTAATCGCAAAGGATTCTTTAGAGTTATGTATAGCTTCGATCAAAAATTCCCATAAATATGAAGAAAGATACTGTAAATATGCTATCAAAATGTTTGAAAAACATTCAAGTAGAATTGACGAATTTCTGGTTGAGCTTGTTGAGGCGAAAGCGTATGAGCAAATGATCGTTTCAATTGACTCAGATATCAGAGGACTAGACTATGAGGCTTTAGTTAAGAGACACGGTGTTAGTTGGCATAACAAAGCGCTAGATTTGATATTTTCCCCGCTTGGAACGGCTATTTATCTAACATTTTTCATGTTTTTACTGTTTCTACCATTAATTGCGTTTAATCTAGGCAGAAAACTCAATCAAGAATAATTTATCTCAGGCTAAAAAACATAACAAAGCATTTAAGATTGATTCCCCACGCTTGGCATTTTTGGTCTGGGTTGAGTTCAGTGATTACGGTGTTAAAGTTGAGTTTTGTTGTTGCGTGGCTCACACCTTAATGCGGCGTTAGGTGTGGTCTGGTGAAATGGTCTTTCCCAAGAGTTTCTACTGGTTTTGATGCTGTTAGTTGGCTCAATGAATCGTGGTTTTTGAATCTGAAATTATGAATGTTAAAAGGCGTATTTTTACAGTTTTGAGTGCAAGTTCAGCTTCTATTAGCTGCGAGTCAATCGTCAAAATAACCTTCAGTGGGTGAATTTCGCGGACATGCTACAGCGTGGTATTTTTGCTTTGAAATCGTTCTAATTTGAATTTATCGGTTTTTCATTCATAGGCAGCAGTAAAAGAGAAAAGGGCGTCCCTTCTCATTCAGAGCGTAAAGCTACTCTAAGCGTCTTTTTTGTTGGTAAAATCAGGTGTTAAATTAATCACCTAACAAACAATTCAAGCTGACAGCCAACGCGTGGCATTTTTAGTTCCAAATGGTTTGGGTGTAATCGGTGCGTTGCTTTGGGTTCAGGTTTGCGTTGGTCTGCAACTTAATTGGGCGTTATATTGCATAAGATTCAAAGGGTTAAATTATCCGTTTATCTTTGTTCTGCGTTCAAGCTACACACCTGTTCGTTCCGTGAAAAATGCCATCAAAACGACCATCGCACGTAGAATGTTTGTCGGCTAATTAGCTGCAACGTCACGCAAGTCTCCTCGTTAGTAAGTTTTGCTGGCTCAAGTTCATTTTGCGCGGCTTCTTTTTCGTGGAAACTTCACTGAAAATTGTGGTTTCAGCGCGCTTTGTCGTCAGGTTTCTCGTTCGAATTCTGTGTCACTCAGGCTACTCAAATTTCTCCAATTTCAGCTCATTTCGCTTCTTAGCCAAGTGCGTTTTATTGTCTATGATTGAGTTTCGAACTATCCATTTTACTTCTGAGTTCAAAGCCAGTAGATTTGTAGTAAATTCAGCACCTTGGCGCTAAACTTGGCTCTGTCGTGCGGGCAATATAACAAAGCGTTTAAGACGGACTCCCAACACTTGGTGGCTTTAGTTCAAAGATATGCATCAGTGTTTATGGCATAATGTCTTGAGTGCAGTGGTAGCGTTGCTCGCCACTTAACGCGGCGTTATATTGCATAGGATTCAAAGGGTTAAATTATCCGTTTATCTTTGTTCTGCGTTCGAACTACACACCTGTTCGTCTCGTGAAAGTTGCCACCAAAATGACCATCGCACGTAGAAAGAGTGTCGGTTAATTAGCAGCAACGTCACGCAAGTCTCCTCGTTAGTAAGTTTCGCTGGCTCAAGTTCATTTTGCGCGGCTTCTTTTTCGTGGGTGCTGCATTGAAAATTGTGGCTTCAGCGGACTTTGCCGTCAGGTTTGTCGCTCGAATTCTTTGTCATTTAGGCTAATCGAATGACGCTAATTTCAGCTCATTTCGCTTCTTAGCCAAGTGCATTTCGTTGTCTATAGTTGAGTTTCGAACTATCCGTTTTACTTCTGAGTTCAAAGCCAGTAGATTTGTAGCCAATTCAGCACCTTGGCGCTAAACTTGGCTCTATCGTGCGGGCAATATAACAAACAATTTAAGAGTGACTCCTAACGCTTGGCGATTTCACTCCGGTTTGAAATTTGTGTTTACGGTGCAATGGTTTAGTTTGGGTGTTATAGCGTTGTCGCACCTTAATTGGGCGTTATACACAAAGGCTCATAAATTACCTATTTATTAGTCGATTGTTGCTTATTTGCAGTGAGAAAGGATAATGTCGGGATCTTCTTTACTCTAAATGTTGCTGATAATGCGCCTTGATAAATTTGTGTGTAAAAGCACTGAGTTAACAAAAAACGAAGCTATCCATCAGATTAATTCTGGCCGGGTTATGGTCAATGACGATGTTGTTATGAATGAGGCAACTCAAGTTCATGAAAATAATACGGTATTGTTGAATGGTGTTAAGTTAAAAGCTCGTGATTTCCGCTATATTCTCATGCATAAGCCTGCGGGCACTATTTGCTCTAATATTGATGAGGCTTATCCATCTCTGTTCAATTATTTGAACGTTGATAACGTTTCGGAGCTTCACATAGCGGGTCGTTTGGATGCGGATACAACAGGTATGGTGTTAATTACTGACGATGGACGTTGGTCGTTTAATATCACGACACCAACGAAAGAATGCCGCAAAGTTTATCGTGTGGGTTTATCTCGTCCAATTTCGGACGATGTAAAAGCCAAGTTTAAAGAAGGCATTCATTTGCAAGGTGAGCAGCAACTGACACGCCCAGCAACGTTAGAAATCATTAGCTCTAGAGAGGTTCTATTAACGATTACTGAAGGTAAATTTCATCAGGTAAAACGGATGTTTTCTGCTGTTGGCAATCGAGTGGTATCACTTCATCGTGAAGCTATTGGTAAGGTTAATCTTGATGTCGATGTAGGGCAGTGGCGCTACTTGACTGACGTAGAAATACAGTCCTTTACCAAGTAAAAACAGTGGACGTGATTTGTGTCTAACAAACAATTTAAGAGTGACTCCCAACGCTTGCCGATTTCACTCCGATTTGAATTTTGTGTTTACGGTGCAGTGGCTTAGCTTGGGTGTTACAGCGTTGTCGCACCTTAATTGGGCGTTATATTGCATAAGATTCAAAGGGTTAAATTATCCGTTTATCTTTGTTCTGCGTCCGAACTACACACCTGTTCTTTTCGTGAAAAATGCCATCAAAATGACCATCGCACGTAGAAAGTTTGTCGGCTAATTAGCTGCAACGTCACGCAAGTCTCCTCGTTAGTAAGTTTTGTTGGCTCAAGTTCATTTTGCGCGGTTTCTTTTTGGTGGGAACTTCATTGAAAATCGTGGCTTCAGCGCACTTTGTTGTCAGGTTTCTCGCTCGAATTCTTTGCTATTC
>NZ_JAKJTJ010000049.1:0-6602 GCF_050337905.1 Vibrio clamense
CATTCATCAATAGCAACAAACGCCCCGATAGGCATCCAACTAAACCAATTTTGCCAAAGCTCAATMCCCTCYTTTGAACGTGTAAATATACGAATCAAACGAGCACCATCAGGAAACTTTTCACCAATCAATTTCTCAATAGATTCTTTSGGTTTAATACCTTCRATATTAGTAACAACAATACGACCTTCACGAAGAGCRGGTAATATTTCAAACCAAGTTAAATAAGCAGTTTTATAAGCACCATTAGAGCCATGACGAAACGAAACAGCCATATCACCACCCCATCATTCTAAGAACAAARGCAGTTGTAAACGCATCAATAACAATTCTAACAGCATCAACGACCCCRAAATTATAAGCAGCAAAACGCAAGTCAGACGGYAAACTATTAAAGGCGGCATTTAAAACCGTATAAACTTCATAGTCTTTTAAAACCATAACCGCCACAGAATAAGCAAGCTCTATCATTTGGATTTTAAAKGTAATATAAAACTTAATAGCCCAAAACCAAGCATAAGAAAAAATYTCAACAATCAAATMTGGAATGGTAGAAATGAAATCAGAAATAGAACCAAAGACATTAGCGACATATTGAAAAGCACTATAAATAAACTCCATAAATCCCCCTACGACTTACGACCAGACGACATAATAATAAATGCAGCACTCAAGGCAGCAATGAATAATATAACAGTACGAATTGAAACGACATTATCACCGAGAGAATCAAATAAATTAAAACTAACATTAATATCCCCCGACGCATGATGAAGCGTAAAAGCTCGACCAGAATAAGAACCCTGTTGAAAACTCATCGTACCGTTATTGATTGGAGACTTTGAAACAAGCTCTTTAAAATTAGTTTCTAAATCCACAATTTCAGTTTTCAAGCCATCAATAGATTCACTTAAAATTGTTCCCTCAGAAAAACCGACACCCTTACCTGGAGTGATAAAAGAACGCCCGTCACCACCGCCAGAACCACCGCCAGAGCCAGAACCACCGCCAGAGTCACCGCCAGAACCAGAGTCACCGCCAGAGTCACCACCGCCAGAGTCACCACCGCCAGAGTCACCAGAGCCAGAGTCACCAGAGCCAGAGTCACCACCGCCAGAGCCAGAACCACCGCCAGAGTCACCGCCAGAGTCACCGCCAGAGCCAGAACCACCGCCAGAGTCACCACCGCCAGAGTCACCACCGCCAGAGTCACCACCGCCAGAGCCAGAGTCACCACCAGAGCCAGAGTCACCACCGATAGGAGTACAATTATTAAAACCATCAATACATGTTGAACCACCAGAGCTATCACCAGCCTGACAGAATTTACCAGTATAATTATAATAACCAGAAGGCTTATGATCGGACGCAGTGCCAGAAACCCAGAAAGCGGAGTTTCTTAATGTAGCCTGACAAGATTTAATACAAACTGAACTTACTTTAGATGTACCCACAGGAAAATAAATATTATCAGTACGCTCGTCTTTTAATTTCTTACAAGGAGACTCACACTCACCAGTCTTTTCATTTAAAACCTCACCTTCTGGACATGAATCAATATTATGCAACGTAGCCAAACTATCAAACGGCCGTGGGCCAAATGACGCCAATTTAAAGCCGTACTTTGTAATTTCGACACCATACAAGTCATAACCCGAACTACTACCCGCACAAAAAGAAGATAGGTCATTTTTAAAATATAAAACTTGCCCGTCATACATACCACAAGTAAGACCAAGAGATGAAACATGCGAAAGACGCTTATAACCAGTAAAGCCCGCAAAAGCACTAAACGAAACGCTGAAAAGTAACAGGAACGCGGCAATGCTTTGTTTAATACTCATAAAATACACCTACAAAAAAAGGAGCCGAAGCCCCTTATTAATTACCCAGAGATAACCCCTGTATAAACCCCGTATAGAAAGGAGCCACACATCAATGACCCCAAGATAATGGTTATTACCATTACTTACGAAGCCAAGAAACAACCATACCGAGACCAAAACCAAGCGCAGCAATCGCAATCACACCCGCAGTAGTAGCACTAACCATGCTTTTTCCMGCATTAATAGCAGMGGTAATAGCCGTTTCATTAGCTGAACCTTCAGCAAAAGCAGAACCAGAAGCAGTAACCAAAACAGAAGCTGCAAGAAGTTTGTTATTTAAGATGTTACGAGTTTTGTTAAACATAATRTTTCCTATTATTTTCCAAGATATTTAAGTACACGACCTAACACATGACCACCGATAAATGTTAAAAGAGATTGCTTAATAACAAACTCATATAAACCAGAGTCAAATTCCAACAATGACCAATCAAATTGACCATCAACTAACTGCGTAACCTGTTCAGTAGACATCAAAATATATTCACAACTATCACCAACTGACTGCTGTAAAACACCATCTATAACAGATACGCAAAGAGACATATTTAATCCAAAGCYTCCAAATCACAAACYAAYAATTCTATTTGTTTACGAAGTGAAGCAAGTTCAAGAAGATATGCAGAATCTAAATCACCAGAATTCAAAACATTCAAAGCATCCTGTTTGGAGACCTCAAGCATAGAACTCAACTTARMGATTAAATCCTGTATATCCATAATTAAGCATTCRCAGGAATTAGGAACATTTCACGACCGACTTCAATATCGCCGTGCATCCCAAYAACCAAAGAATTTACAGATAAATGATATTTACCAGCAGGCCAAACAGGTTGACCCTCAGACATTTTGATTTTGAACTCGATAGGGAATTTACCACCAGTATGAGCATAACCAATTTGAGTAATCATTTTCCAAGGCTTACCCTTAACRGTCACACCCTCACGAACGTCTAAACACTCATTTTCTTTAAACACTTCAATCAATAATTCATTTTTCATTTTTTTATTTCCTATGCGATTAATCTAACTACGTTTGCTGTATTAAATCCGTATTTTTCACTTAACATGCCGACTTCTGGCTCGACGTACCAATCTGGACGCTGATTAGAAAAATCAACATCAATTACTTGTAAGAGAGGAATAACATTATCTTTACCCTGCCCTTGTAAATTCTGAATTTGAGCTTTACTGAAACCAACAGCTAATAAATCCTTTAGATGATCATAAAAAGTTCTAGGCGCAGAATAAGAATCTTTCACTACCTCATAACCATCAGAAACCAAAGAACGATAAAAACGAAAAACCCTATCAGCCTTAGCAAAAGAAACATTTCCTTTTGGAGTAGTACGAAAATAAATTTGTTTTAGTTTGCTATGAACCTCTTCATCATTAAAAATATCCATTCTCTGTCCCTCCAAAGCTTGAAATAATGGTGCAAATGCCTTTAACCAAATGTCTTGTATTAGTGATTTTCCGTCTTTTTCATATTCGTATTGATATTTAATTGCGTGATATAAATTTTTAGGTATTCCCATTGCATCAAGATAGCGACGATGCGCACCCGCTTCAAAACGTGCAAGATTGCGAGCAAAATTAATTAATTGTGGATTAGACATAACGTCGATAACACGGTCAAACTCAGTAATACCAGAAGATTGAAGTGCACGAAGTTTTGAAAGCTGATTGTTGAATTCTGGATACTTCAAATAAACCTTTCGGTCACAGTGGCGAGAACCTTGAGTAAAATAACAAGTCGTTTCATGTTCATTGCGAACGCTTTTTCTCATTTGATTATTAGAGACATTTTTCAAACAAGAGATCACTTGTTTAGCTTGAAGATCGTTTTTTACACGAGCTGAATATGTTGCATCGATAGCATCAAGTGTCGCGTTGGGAATATCAAGCATGTCATAAACAGCAGGATAAGTTTCATTTAAAGCAGCAAGCATTTCATCCGAACCAAGCGCAATTGATGTTGAACCAAAAACGTTATGCCCTTGAATGATTTTTGCGGGAGAACATTTCAATTCGATACACGGAGAGCGCCAAATGGTGCCTTGAAAAATCTTACAAGCCATACCTGTGAAGTGAGTTGGTAAAGACTCGTAAGGGTGACGTAAATCAGAAACCTCATAACGATTATCTAAAGCATCCCCCATGTAATGAACCGACTTAGCTTCTAAACCTATACCACGAAGTGAGCATTCAATGATATTCACATACTCAATACACTCACCTGTCTTTGAAACGCGAGTATTAGTAACAAACTCACGCTTAAACGGGATAGAGATCTTAAGCTTATCAATCATACCCAATCAACCTTAGAATCTAAGAAATTATTTTCAGCCAAAAACATAAATAATTAGAATCTTATTGTCAACAAATATTAGTTTCTAAGCTTATAATTATTAAAAAACATAGATAAGGAACAAGAATGGCAACGAAACACATAAAAGACAGCACATGGAGAAAGGTAGAGGAAAAGACAGTTAAAGCCGTTGTAAAAACCATGACAAACATCAAAGAAACCGAAATGCTAGACTTCTTAATCAAACTAGGGTTAGAGAAATTTGAAGAAGAAGATTTCAAACGTGTAAAAAAAACAAAAAACTCTTAATTCACTTATCAAAAAAGCGTGGAAAGAGATCCCTTAAATTCCCGAAATATGCGAAATCCGCACAAGAGTACACTATTAAAGATAGTGTACTCTCCGATTCCTCCTCAACGTCCTTGCTCAGTCTTCGCCGTCCTTTTTCGTCGTCAAACGTCGAGTTTTTGAGGATAAAAAAGGAATGAAAAGCGGTCTGGTAGGACGGAAGCTATTTTTCTTTGACCTGGACTAGAATCGAAATGATAAAACGGCTTGTTTGCTGTTTGGGACGGATGGCCAACAACGAAATCTAAAAGATGATCATATATGCAGTAGCTTAAAAAATTGGTGGGGCTGCTAGTTCTGGCGGGTCTATCCCTGCGGGGCTAAAAAATTTCATCATAGCCAAGAACGTAACGATGAAGAGATTTCAAAACAAAAGAGTTTGTCATTTTTTGACATACTGGTATGTCATAGGATAACAAACTCCGATTCTTAATTCGTATTATGCAATTTATGTTACGGGTTAACTTCTAAAAACGATTCTCGCTTTCCGCATGTACGGAACAAGTTCCGACAATGAGCACCGCACTCGCCCACGTTTTGATTCAGTTAAGCAAAGCAAACCACTCAACATAAATCGGTGCACATAATACGCACTAAGGCATTAACCATTAGGCAAATCAAAAATATTCACATCTTCCCTCACATCGGTCAGCTGCGAATCCTTAGCATTAAAATCAGGTACAAAATCACTCTGGTTTGGTGGACACGTTAAGAACCTGGCTACATTCACCGAAGACACCTGAATCAAACAATCATCTATCAACTCGAAGCGATAGCCGTAACGCATCAAGACATCAGAACGAAGGTAGAATGTGTCCCTACCTTTATCGATACGAAAAACAAAGCTCGATAACGGATTTAAACCCAAGTGCTTACGATAACGAATATCGACAGACGTTAGATAAACAGCATCAGAACCATTGAAAATTGAAAACGACTCATAGAACGGATTCACATCATCAACAACAAGATCACTTTCGAAACCAGTTTCAGAAGCATTAACGCGAGAACCCAACCCATCAGAACGCGAGCGATTTTCTTGAAGATTGCTTTGAGGTACTGAAGAACTAGACGAACTAGAAACATTACTTTGCTTAGAACTGGATGAAGTCTCAACAACGTTTTGAACTTCACCCACATCAGAATCAGATAATACATTTGTTAAATCCCAAAAAAATTTACCAATAGCAAGAAGGCCAACAAGAACAACCAAAATAAATTTAGGCGATTTGAGGATAGAAATATCGGATTTAGTTTCATTAAATCCGCCCGTCCCTGTGGACTTATAAAGCGCGAAAACATCAACAGGAATCTTTTTAGAGCTGCAACTAGCAAAATCAGTCTTAGAGCTAGGAGCTGTTTTAGTAGATTTAGGAGGATGATTGAAAATGCGCGGTCTACGTTTGCGAAA
Source organism: Vibrio clamense (assembly GCF_050337905.1). NCBI lineage: Bacteria > Pseudomonadati > Pseudomonadota > Gammaproteobacteria > Vibrionales > Vibrionaceae > Vibrio > Vibrio clamense. The sequence goes on from NZ_JAKJTJ010000049.1 coordinate 5,955, forward strand.
AAACGTATCAGTAGAACGGTGTGAATAAGCCTCACCAGCACAACCACGAAGCCAAGTGGGAATAGAAGTATAATCTGGAGTTAATAAAACAATATCCCATTGATATTTTCTGTGACGCATAAAAGCACCGTAAAAATTATCGGGATATAACAACCTGTTATTTTCATCTAATTGAGTACGCTCACAATCATCTGTATCACCGTCTTCAAATGAATCAGGGTCAACAGGCAACCAACGAGAATAAAATAACTCTGAAAAATCAGAGGGCAATAAATCAATAAAATCTGATAGCGGACGAGCTAAAAACTTTTCACGTTTAAAACCAACCTCAGGGCAATATAAATCCTGACATTCATCAATAGCAACAAACGCCCCGATAGGCATCCAACTAAACCAATTTTGCCAAAGCTCAATCCCCTCTTTTGAACGTGTAAATATACGAATCAAACGAGCACCATCAGGAAACTTTTCACCAATCAATTTCTCAATAGATTCTTTCGGTTTAATACCTTCGATATTAGTAACAACAATACGACCTTCACGAAGAGCAGGTAATATTTCAAACCAAGTTAAATAAGCAGTTTTATAAGCACCATTAGAGCCATGACGAAACGAAACAGCCATATCACCACCCCATCATTCTAAGAA
>NZ_JAKJTJ010000050.1:0-6139 GCF_050337905.1 Vibrio clamense
GCGAAACAGGTCAAAAAAGGATTTAAAGGTTACCCTCAAATCACATTATCTTACTTCGGTGAAAGGTCTGACTTTGCAAATGAAGTGGTTGTTCAGTTTCTTCTTGGCGAGGAATCAGAGGTTCAAGAAGAGCGTTTTTCAAGTGAAACTGATGTTAGAGAAAATGAGGTAATTCAATCTGCCTTGGTTAAAATTATCGAACGAGCCAATGCGAATTCAGTTATTGAAATTGAGGGTGTATCAATTCGTTAGTCACGTATTTACCTGACTTTAACTGATTGATACGAAATAAAAAATCTAACAAACAATTTAAGAGTGACTCCTAACGCTTGCCGATTTCACTCCGGTTTGAAATTTGTGTTTACGGTGCAATGGTTTAGCTTGGGTTTTATAGCGTTATCGCACCTTAATTGGGCGTTATATTGCATAAGATTCAAAGGGTTAAATTATCCGTTTATCTTTGTTCTTCGTTCAAGCTACACACCTGTTCGTTTCGTGAAAGTTGCCATCAAAATGACCATCGCACGTAGAAAGTGCGTCGGCAAATTAGCTGCAACGTCACGCAAGTCTCCTCGTTAGTAAGTTTTGTTGGCTCAAGTTCATTTTGCGCGGCTTCTTTTTCGTGGGGACTTCATTGAAGATAGTGGTTTCAGCGCACTTTGTCGTCAGGTTTCTCGCACGAATTCTTTGTCATTCAGGCTAATCGAATGATTCTAATTTCAGCTCATTTTGCTTCTTAGCCAAGTGCGTTATGTTGCCTATGGTTGAGTTTCGAACTATCCATTTTACTTCTGAGTTCAAAGCCAGTAGATTTGTAATTAATTCAGCATTTTGGCGCTAAACTTAGCTCTGTCGTGCGGGCAATATAACAAACAATTTAAGAGTGACTCCCAACACGTGGCAATTTCACTCCGATTTGAATTTTGTGTTTACGGTGCAATGGTTTAGTTTGGGTGTTATAGCGTTGTCGCACCTTAATTGGGCGTTAGTTGAACAAGGAGAGTTCAGTGGATATTTTCGGAATATTAATAAGTGCATTAGTTCAGGTTTGGTACATCATCCCTTTGTTGATTGTCGTTTCGATATTCAAGAGTCGGTGGTTTAAAGGTGTATTTGGCGAGTTTTTGGTAAACAAACTACTATCTCAGTTGCCTGATTCCGATTACACATTGGTGAGGAATGTAACTCTACCTACAGACGACGGCACAACACAAATCGACCATATTGTTGTCTCAAGGTTTGGTATTTTCGTTGTGGAAACCAAAAACATGAAAGGTTGGATCTTTGGATCTAAAAACCAAAAGCAATGGACTCAGAAAATCTATCGTCACTCATCAAAATTTCAAAACCCACTTCACCAAAATTACAAACATGTTAAGACTCTTGAATCCTTACTGGCTGTAGGCAGTGAAAAACTACACTCAGTAGTTGTTTTCATCGGTGACAGTACTTTTAAAACTGATATGCCTGAAAACGTGACTTATGCGCGTGGTTGCTTGGAATACATCAAAAAGTTTGAACAACCAGTGTTCTCTGAATCAGAATATAGTCAATTTGTGTACTCGATAAACGAAGTTAAGCTCAAAAAAGGCATTGTTACGGATATTAAGCATCGTCAACATGTGAAAGAAATCGTAGAAGCAAAAGAAGCTATAAAGCAGTGCTCACGTTGTGGCTCAGAAATGGTTGTTCGTGAAACTAAGCGTGGTGAAAATAAAGGTAAACAGTTTTGGGGGTGTTCGGCATTTCCCAAATGTAGGTCGGTCGAACAGTTCAACTAACAAAGCGTTTAAGACGGATTCCCAACGCTCGGCATTTTTGGTTTGCTTCGGGTTAAGTGTTTACGGCACAATACTTTAAGGGCAGTAGTCTGCGTTGCTCACCACTTAACGCGGCGTTATATTGCATAAGATTCAAAGGGTTAAATTATCCGTTTATCTTTGTTCTTCGTTCGAGCTACACACCTGTTCGTCTCGTGAAAGTTGCCATCAAAATAACCATCGCACGTAGAAAGTGTATCGGTTAATTAGCTGCAACGTCACGCAAGTCTCCTCGTTAGTAAGTTTTGCTGGCTCAAGTTCATTTTGCGCGGCTTCTTTTTCGTGGGAACTTCATTGAAAGTTGTGGCTTCAGCGCACTTTGTCGTCAGGTTTCTCGCTTGAATTCTTTGTCATTCTGGCGAATCGAATGACTCCAATTTCAGCTCATTTCGCTTCTTTGCCAAGTGCGTTTTGTTGTCTATGGTTGAGTTTCGAACTATCCGTTTTACTTCTGAGTTCAAAGCCAGTAGATTTGTAACCAATTCAGCACCTTGGCGCTAAACTTGGCTCTGTCGTGCGGGCAATATAACAAACAATTTAAGAGTGACTCCTAACGCTTGTCGATTTCACTCTGATTTGAATTTTGTGTTTACGGTGCAGCGGTTTAGTTTGGGTGTTATAGCGTTGTCGCACCTTAATTGGGCGTTATGTGCTATGTTGCACTTTTCTGTGTATGTCGTACTATAACTAGTATTTTTAGAAATTAAATGTGCAATATGAAAGTGTTTGAATGGTCATTTCCTGCTTGTGATGAACAAGTCGATGTATTAGAGAAGTTAGTTGAAAACGTTGAAAATAGTATATTCGCAGCGACCCCTGTAATTGACGAAAATGGTAGTGTCAGTGAGATTCTAGTTAAGAGCTATGAAGATGAAGCTACAGTCTTGAAAAAGTTATTGTTAGAGGGCGTCTTTCTCAAGTGAGGGGCGCGTTAAACAAAAATTATCCATATGGCTTTAGGAGTAGTTGATGTCTGCATGGGAAAATCTAAGTGAACAAACACAAGATGTCTATAGACAACTGGGTACACGAAACGAAAAAGAAATAGACAAAATCAAATCTAGCCATATCCGTAAAGCTATACGTGAATCAATGTTTGTTGGTTACGACGATAGTTCACCGTATGAATGGTTAAAGTTTGAGTATGATCGTCGAAACAAACGGTTAGTAGCTATCGTTGGAATAGGATCGATTGTAGCAACTATTATCGGCTTACTGGTTGGTTTCATTGGATAAATAATTTAAATCATTCGTAGCTGTCGAGTTCGCACATAACAAACAATTTAAGAGTGATTCAGCACGCTTGGCATTTTTAGTTCGAGTCAAATTCAGTGATTAGGGTGGTCAATTTAAGTGTCGTGGTAGCGTGCTTCACACCTTAATTGGGCGTTATGAAATTATTTGTAATATAGAGGGTTGATTTTGGTTAGGAAAAATACAAAAGATACAGCAAAAGACTGTTTCATTATTATGCCGATTGCTGATGCCGAGGGATATCCCAAAGGGCACTTCGGTCATGTATATGAGAATATAATAAAGCCATCATGTGAAATGGCGGGTTACAATGCAGTTAGAGCTGATGAAGTTAAAGAAACTAATCTGATCCATTTAGATATCCTTAAAAAACTAATTGAAGCCCCTATTGCAATCTGTGATTTATCAAATCGAAACCCCAATGTTTTATTTGAGTTAGGCATTAGGCAGGCATTCGACAAGCCAGTAGTTCTAATCCAAGAAGAAGGTACTCCTAAAATATTCGATATCGCCCCATTGAGATATTTAGAATATTCCAATGAAATGAAGTATCACGATGTTCTTTCTATGCAGAACAAGCTTAAAGAAGCAATAGAAGCTACAGCAAGCGCAGAGAGCGATGCGTCAAATGTTAATTCGATAGTTAAATTACTAGCACTAAGCAACTCTGCACAAATACCAGATTTAGAAAATGGTAAAGACAGTTTAGCGCTGGAAGTTATGCATGCTGAAATGAGAAATATTCGTCAAATGCTTGAAGTTACAAGCCTAAATGGACGGAATATGTCGAAAAAGAGCTCTATCGCTGCAATCGAATTTGAGCGAATTTCTAATTCATTGGATAAATTAATTGCATCGAAAAGAATCCCCGTTGAAGAGCGGATGGATCGACTAAGTATGCTTGTGAGAGATACAGACGAACTTATGCATACTTGTAAGTCTGAAGAAGAACATATGCACTTTAGGCGTTTGTTTGAGCGTCTACATCGAGCTGATCGTGAGATAATTGCATAACAAACGCTTTAAGACGGATTCGCAACGCGTGGCATTTTTACTATGCGTTGCTTTCGGTGTTTAAGGTGTCATGCGGTAGCTTAGGTATTGCGTTGCTCACCACTTAAGCGGGCGTTATGTTTCAGGAGGAAATGTGGAGTATCGAAAACTAGATGCAAGTGACTGGGAACAGTACAAAGAGTTGAGATTATTAAGCCTAGTGCAGTCTGCAGAAGCTTTTGAGAACAGCTTTGAGGATGAATCTACGTTAAGGGACGAGCAGTGGATTTCTCGAGTAACTGCTACTCAAAGTGCCTTTATTATTGGTGCATTTGACGGTGATGTATTAATTGGAGTTGCAGGTTTTTCTCAAGCACTCAAAGAAAAAATTAAGCATAAATCTTACCTATGGGGTATTTTTGTAAAACAAGAACATCGCGGTAAATATATTGCAAATGACCTGTTAAGTAAGCTTGTTCAGATTGCCTTTCAAAATACTGAAATCTCACAAATTCAACTTACAGTAGCTTCCGAAAATGAGGTGGCTATCTCGTTGTATGAAAAGTTAGGTTTTCGCAAATATGGCACTGAGGTTGACGCACTTAGAATCAACGGGAAGTCATATGACGAAATATTAATGACATACGTTACAACTGAAACATAACAAAGCGTTTAAGACAGATTCACAACGCTCGGCATTCTCGGTTCAAATCGAATTTTGGTGTTTACGGTGCAAGGGTTTAGGTTTAGTGGTAGCGTTGCTCACTACTTAACGCGGCGTTATATTGCATAAGATTCAAAGGGTTAAATTATCCGTTTATCTTTGTTCTGCGCTCAAGCTACACACCTGTTTCTTTCGTGAAAATTGCCATCAAAATGACCATCGCACGTAGAATGTTTATCGGTTAATTAGGTGCAACGTCACGCAAGTCTCCTCGTTAGTAAGTTTTGCTGGCTCAAGTTCATTTTGCGCGGTTTCTCTTTCGTGGGGRCTTCATTGRRAGTTGTGRCTTCAGCGCACTTTGTCGTCAGGTTYCTCGCTCGACTTCTTTGTCATTCTGGTTAATCGAATAACTCCAATTTCAATTTATTTCGCTTCTTAGCCAAGTGCGTTTTGTTGTCTATGATTGAGTTTCGAACTATCCGTTTTACTTCTGAGTCCAAAGCCAGTAGATTTGTAACYAATTCAGCACCTTGGCGCTAAACTTGGCTCCGTCGTGCGGGCAATATAACAAACAATTTAAGAGTGACTCCCAACGCGTGGCGAGTTTACTCCGGTTTGAAATTTGTGTTTACGGTGCAATGGTTTAGTTTGGTGTTATAGCGTTGTCGCACCTTAATTGGGCGTTAGGTATAAGGAATACAAATGAAAAAAGTTGTCACATCAGTAATGTTAAGTCTTTGTTCAGCTAACAGTTTCGCTGATAGGTATGGGGTCTATGATGATCCTGAATATCATAGTGGTGGCGGAAGCGGTATCTTTAGTGTTCTGGGTGCAATTGCTTCCTCCATTTTAGCATTTTGGTTTCTTTCATCATCTTACAAAGAATGGAAACATCGGAAGCTTAATGGTGAAAAAATCGAACGATCGGATTTTGTTGCGGATATTGTGGCTCCATGTTTTGGATATATATTAGCAGCATTTTTTCTAAGTTTTCCGTTAGTGATGTTATCTAAATTCATTGGTATAGCGGGCTCTTTAATGGATACATGGTTAACTATTGGGGCTCTTTGCTTTGGCGTCGTGGCTTTTCTTAGGCAAACGTGAAAATACCTAACAAGAGACTATGGCGTCAATAGTTAATTTTTGACGCTATTTTTATCCCACATCACACCGTCTCTCAGCATTGAATTTAAAATCACAACCATCTTCCTCATACAAGCAACTATCGCTACTTTTTTTGGTTTTCCTGCCGCAAGTAATCGTTCATAAGTTACCTTGAAAACTGGGTTACACTGAATAGCTGACATCATCGCCATATACATAACTGTCCTAACTTGAGCTCGCCCTCCTTGTATCATCCGTTTGCCTTTGAAGCGGCCGCTCTCTCTTGTTATTGGTGCGACACCAA
>NZ_JAKJTJ010000051.1:0-5604 GCF_050337905.1 Vibrio clamense
AACAATCTATTAAAGGTAGATATCTTACAATCTATTAAAGGTAGATATCTTCAGTACGCAAAGCATTTAGCGACAGGTTCTAGTGGTTGTTTTTATCGCTATATTATCGATAACTATGGTGGTTTGAGGCTTGGTTTTGTTATTGTCGATAATCCGAATGAAATGGAAAAGTACTACTTCAAAGAGTATCGGGCGGCTTACTTAGAGAACCCTCCGAAATCAAAGGTGGGCTAATGCCTAACAAAGCGTTTAAGACGGATTCCCAACGCTCGGCATTTTTAGTTTGCTTTGAATTTAGTGTTTACGGCACAATACTTTAGGTGCAGTGGTCTGCGTTGCTCACCACTTAACGCGGCGTTATATGCTTCAACGAAATATTAAATTGGGAGATTTATGTTTGAACCTATGATGGATATGGACACCGATGTATCGGTTCTCGTGATTGGGGTCGGTACTGTAGGATGTAGAATTACATCGTCAATTCAAGATACCATTGATGTTGACAAGCTCTATATACATACATCTCAAGTCGCCTTGAATGAGTGTTCCTATAGCTCCCCTGCTAGTGATTCACTACTTCTATCCGAACAGGTGTTCTTTTACGAACAAGAGTTGATTGGCAGGGTAAAAGAGCGAGATATTATTTTTGTCGTTGCTGGACTTGGTGGAGAAACAGGCAGTGTTGTTGCTCCCTATATTACTAGGCTGGTAAAACAAAGAAATATACTCTGTGTTGGTCTTTGCTCTTTTCCATTTGAGTTTGAAGGACGTTACAAGAAGAAACGCTCTCAACAGGCGTATTTATCGTTAGCTGAACATACAGACTCTCTTATTTGTATCGACAACGATAGATTCCTCGACTCAAACCTTAAAAGTAGTAAGTTACAAACTGCAGGTGATATTTTCCATGACTCAAACAATCACTTTAAGGCTGTGATCAAGGGGCTTTCTGAGTTAATCACACGCCCTGGAATGATCAATGTTGACTTAAAAGACATCCGTACAATGTTCTCTGATATGGGACTAGCCACAGTCGGGTATGGTATTGACCAAGGCGAACAACGCTCAGCTGATGCTGTCGCAAACTTATTGACCTCTCCAGCTATGAGTAGCGTTGATTTAACTAAGGCTCAAGGATGCTTAGTTAATATCACTGCTGGGCTAGATATGCGCTTAGATGAATTTGAAACTGTCGGCAATGCTGTGAAAAACATTATGGAGAATGATAATGCAGTTGTTGTAATAGGAACATCTTTAGACCCTGAAATGGTTGAATCTATTGAGGTAACAGTAATTATAACTGGACTTCCAGAATTACCGATCGATAAAAATATCTCACAAGACTTGTTCGACACTGTTACGTTATCAAAATCAATTGCTTTTGAGCCTCATCAAGCTAGTGCTGGGCTATCAATACTCTCGTATTTTAATGAGTTTCTTAATCAACAATATGCAGGTATTGAAGCTAAAGTAAGTATTAAGCAAGAAGGTGCAAATATAACTTTGGTGGTTGAAACTGCCTCTGGGGAAGTTGAAAAGATTGAGAAGTCACTTTATGAGTTCGGCTTGGTCGTAGTTAATAAGAAATCTCCTAGTGACGTACTTCAGTCAAAGATGGATGTAGAAAAGCTTCAAATGAAGCTTGAATTTGCCGAGCTTGAATTACGACAAAACGCGAGGCTTATTGCTAACTATGAGGCGGTCACTGGTGAATATAGACAGCGGATTTCCTCACTAGAAAGTCGTATGGAAGACCTTCAAAAGGTTATCTGTGATAGTTTGGTTACATCACAGGAGCTCCAAAAAATTCAATTGACTCAATCAGATCAATTACCTTTGGAATTGGTTTCTCTGCTTAAAGAGTACGGTTCATTGGATATGACACAAGATATAAAAGATTCTATTGAACTAAAAATACGTAGGGAAGTAAAAACCCAAGGGCAGGCAAGTAAGTTGAAAATGTTGGCAGAGAATACATTTTATGGTGTGGCTGGTAACTCTATGTATACATTACTTACTAGTATTTTAGCTACCTTACCTAGGTGACAACGCATATAACAAAGCATTTAAGACGGATTCCCAACGCTTGGCACTTTCGGCTTACTTTAGTTTAAGTGTTTATGTCACAATGGTTTAGATTGGGTGGGTAGCGTTGCTCACCACTTAATGCGGCGTTATATTGCATAAGATTCAAAGGGTTAAATTATCCGTTTATCTTTGTTCTGCGTTCGAGCTACACACCTGCTCGTTTCGTGAAAGTTGCCATCAAAATGACCATCGCACGTAGAAAGTGTGGCGGTTAATTAGGTGCAACGTCACGCAAGTCTCCTCGTTAGTAAGTTTCGCTGGCTCAAGTTCATTTTGCGCGGCTTCTTTTTCGTGGAAGTTAAATTGAAAATCGTGGCTTCAGCGCACTTTGCTGTCAGGTTTCTCGTGCGAATTCTTTGTCATTCTGGCTAATCGAATGGCTCTAATTTTAGCTCATTTCGCTTCTTAGCCAAGTGCGTTTTGTTGTCTATGATTGAGTTTCGAACTGTCCATTTTACTTCTGAGTTCAAAGTCAGTAGATTTGTAACCAATTCAGCATCTTGGCGCTAAACTTGGCTCTGTCGTGCGGGCAATATAACAAACAATTTAAGAGTGACTCCTAACGCTTGACGATTTCACTCCGATTTGAAATTTGTGTTTACGGTGCAATGGGTTAGCTTGGGTGTTATAGCGTTGTCGCACCTTAATTGGGCGTTAAATTAATAGGAATAATATGAAAAATAGAGGGCGCTTCCAAGCGCAAGGTATGAGATTAGAGGAGTCTGAACCATGGGCAAGAAATGGAGACTTAGGTGTAACTGAAAGTATTGATTTATTGAACAGCTTGGAAACTAACTTAAACCGTAAAGATCGTTCAATTCGAAAAAGAGAGTTTTCCAAAGCAAGGTCTTACGTTCAAGGTGCGAACGGAGTACAAGCTCAAGTTTCAAAGACATTTCGTGTTAAAAATACGAAATCAGAGCGTGTAGATATAGAAGTCTGTGCTGGTCGCGCTTTCGTAAAAGACAATGAGGTGCAACCGTGAGAGATGAAACCAACTTACCTTCAGATATAGACTCTTATGAGAGCTATGAAAAAGCTAAACGTTTTTGGCGTCAACTATTGAGTAATTTGACGTTTGACCCTGAAGTACAACGAACAACAGAAGGTATTTTCGAAAATATTCGTTATCACGTTCCAAAAATTAGAAATCGACGTAGATTTGTTGATGTTCATCAGTTTTCGAACATCTCTTTGGAAACTGACGGAAATCCAATTTTTTACTGTCAACTACATGATATCAATAAGTCACTACGGATAATTCAGGAAGAACAAACACATGATGGCATTCAAATCGGTGCTTGGGTAGAGAAGGCTAGTGAATACAAGGTCTATGACGAGTTAGTGCTTTCACTCGAACTAACGAGTGAAAGCTACCGTATTGTTAAGCCTTTGATATATTACTGGCTGTTTTATTGCGATGACGATGAAGAGATGGAACAGATTATCTCTCGCTTTATAAATTAATTTAACAATCTGTTTAAGAGTGATTCGCAACGCTTGGCATTTTTGCTATGCGTTGCGTTTTGTGTTTAAGGTGGTATACGGAAGTATCGGTATTGCGTTGCTCACACCTTAACAGGGCGTTATGCCTTTTGGGAGAAAATATGCAATTTTACAAACCAGATGAGTATCAGGTCTCTTGTGAAAATCTCTATCGTAAGTATGAACTTCAGATAGTCGCTTTACTTCCAGGCGCAACAATTGAGCATGTTGGAGCGTCTTCTATCCCTAATGCTGTATCTAAGGGAGACCTAGACATACTTGTTGGCGTTAACGGTAACGATCTAGAAAAAGCAGTGAAGTTACTTTCTACTTTAGGTTTCAACGAAAAATCCAATACGTTAAGAACTCCAGAGCTTTGCATGCTAGAAAATAGCTCAGGTGAAGATGTCGCTTTTCAAGTCATAGCAAATGGCTCAGAATTTGACTTCTTTGTGAGGTTTAGGGACAAGCTCCGTGAAAGCCCTGAGTTGGTTCAACAATACAATGAACTCAAAATGTCTTGTACAGGCTGGACTCACGAAGAGTATCGTCGAAAAAAGTCAGCTTTTATTGAGCGCGTTTTAAGACAGGCATAACAAAGCATTTAAGGCGGATTCCCAACGCTCGGCATTTTTGGTTTGCTTTAACTTTGGTGTTTACGGCATCATACTTTTAGTTCAGTGGCCTGCGTTGCTCACCACTTAATGCGGCGTTAGTTTGCAAAAGTAGAAAAGCGTTTTTGGTCAAAGAGCCTAGTCTGGTTTCTATGTTTTACACCTGTTCGTTGCTCAACCTCACGAACTTTCCGGTGGCACTATATTGGAAGTGTTTGTGGCAGGTTAGTCGCTTACTGGTTCTCTCGGTTTCGTAATGGTTCTTTTGCGCGGTTTCTTTTTCTTGGTATCTAACTCGATAACAAATGGCTTGGTCGTACTTGGTTGTCAGGTTTGTCGAATGAATCCTTTGCCAGCTAAGGTACTTCAAACTGTGGTTGTTTATCGCATGTCGCTTCTTAGCCAAGTGTGTTTTGTTGGCTAGGTTTGAGTTCTGTAGTTTTCAGTTTTACATTGTCGTTCAAAGCCAGTAGTTTTGTAACCAATTCAGCACCTTGGTACTAAACTTTGGCTGCATCATGTAGGCAAACTAACAAACAATTCAAGCAGACTGCCAACGCGTGGCATTTTCAGTTCCAAATAATTTGGTGTAATCGGTGCGTTGCTTTGAGTTGAGTATTGCGTTGGTCAGCAGCTTAATTGGGCGTTATGCGATTAGAGGAAAAACCAATGAGAGCACCATTTCAAGTATTAGTATTTCCGTATCAAATACTCAATGAACAGCCTCGTTACTTAATCGGAAAACGAAGTGATAATGGTGTATGGCAAGCTATTTCAGGGGGCGGTGAAGATAGTGAATCCATTATCGAGGCAGCAAAGCGTGAACTTAAAGAAGAAACTGGTTTAATTGGCTGTGATTGGCAGCAATTGGACTCAATGTGTATGCTCCCAAAAGTGTACTATTCTGGTCATGAAAATTGGACTAATCATCGGTTTGTAGTGCCTGAATATTCTTTTTCAGTTCGGGTGTCTACTGAGCCTCATCTATCAAATGAGCATACAAAATTTCGGTGGTGTGGTTTTCAAGAGGCTAGTGAATTTTTGGAATATGACTCAAACAGAATAGCCTTATGGGAGCTTAATCAAAGGCTTAATAGCACCCTTTGAAAAATCGCATAACAAACTGTTTAAGAGGGATTCGCAACGCGTGGCATTTTTACTATGCGTTGATTTTAGTGATTAAGGTGGTTTGCTGCGGCTTCGGCATTGCGTTGCTCACCCCTTAACAGGGCGTTAGTCGCTTTCTCGATCACAAGTATTAATGGAGTAATATATGAATGTACATGAAAAGCTAAATTACGTTGAATTTGGAGCAAAGGATCTAGCTGCAACGAAAGCTTTTTTCAGCTCTGTCTTTGATTGGTCATTTGTTGATTATGGTCCTGAATATGCGGCATTTTCGAATCAAGGTTTAGAT
>NZ_JAKJTJ010000052.1:0-4881 GCF_050337905.1 Vibrio clamense
ATGAATATGGGAGTTAGTGCTCCCATATGACTATGGTCCTTAATGGTCCATATCATTAAGACTGATATTAGTAAAAATACTGGCATATTGTCAACGTGTTTACAGCAATCTAATGGAAGATAAATCGCAAGCTTAATGCGCATTATACAATTTATGTTACGGGCTTCATTTTAAAAGCGATTCTCGTTCTTCGCATGTACGAAACAAGTTCCGACAATGAGCAGTTCTCTCGCCCACCCTTTGATGCACTCAGGCTTGCAGCAAACCGCTCAACATAAATCTAGATACATAATACGCACTAAGCATAAAGGTAAGCTTGCTCGGCACTCGCAGAGCTTAACGTTGAAAGTTATCAAGGTTGCAGTAGCAAAAAGCCCCACTAGTATTGTGAGGCTCTGCAAGGGATATTCTAGCAGGAAGGAAGATTTTACAAATATCAGCCAATTCTAATTGAATTAGCTGGAGCACTAAACTTGAGTATTAGATCAAAAGACTCGCTACGCTTATTCTGTCCCTACGGGGTAAAACCATAAATAACAATTTAGTCCTGGCCATCGATGGCAGATACCTGTCTAGCCTGGCAACCAAAATAATCAGGAAAATCCTTATAAAGCCGCCTATTAAAATTTACAATATCAGTCACATGAGATCGAACAACATCAAACTTATCCGCCACCTCAGAATGAGTTAAACCCAAGTCAACCAGCTCACGTATTAACTCCACATCTTCAGATGAAAGCTTTGCCACAGGTGATTCATTAGAAATTTTACGATAAGAAACATTAAGCCTAGAAGCTCTATACTGAACCGAACTTTCAGGACGACCTAAAACCTTTGCAACTTGAGGAACGGAAAGAATCCCGCGATTCTCAATAATAAAGTCATCCTCTTCCTTAGAAAAAGGAACACGAAGCCAAGTGCGGTTATCCTTTAGCAAACCAAGCTTAAAGAGAGCCTTTACTCGATTGTTAACCGAACATACCCTGCGACCAATATGCTTAGCAATTTGAACTTGAGTAAGACGACTAAAGTTATCAATCAAGAATTGATTCTCCAAATCGCTATAAGGCTTACTGCCAGAGACCAAACAGCCCTTTTTTCCACGTTCTATACGCTCATCCAACGTATAGAAATGAATCTCATCAAAAGAACTATTGGGTGCTTTCATAAGCTTTAACCGCAGCAAGTAAGACTTCACAAGGAACACGAACAAATGGTAAATCATGGTCTCGATTTAAATAAACCAGCAAATGTGTATTATCCCCCTGACCAACAAAAACTGTCTTATATGTAGGTAGTGTCAACTGAAGTATCTGAAAATCAGTAAGCGCCTTATCTGTATGTTCAGATTCAAATAAAAAAGCTCTAGCCATAACGCAATCTCTTAAAATAAAAGCCCAATCTTTCCATAAAATTAAAAAACCGAGCAAAAATTAATACAAAGTCCACCTACTTCATTGATGCTTCAAAATGCTTTTTGATTTCATCATCGACAGGAATCAGCTTATTCACAATAGCGCCCGCTAAGGGATCACTTAAATTCAAACCAAGCTCCACTTCATACTCACGACGAGGAACAAGAGCGCCCGTTTTCTCTAACTTTTCAGCATAAGCGCGGTCAATCATAAGCGGTTGGTCATACTTCTGATTCACATCACCAGACTCACCAAAAGTGCGACGTTTATAGTTCTCAGTATCAACATTACGAAGTGGACGTGAGATATTTAAATGAGCCTGTTCGCCACCAAAAGCAGTCCAAACAAAATCAACACCCAATACAAAAATACGAGCAGACATACAAATTACTCCAAAGAATTAATCAATTTTTGATGCATAGACGGATAAGCCAGAACGGAATCATCCCTAAGCAACGAGGTAACAACTTTTTCAAAATCCCCCTGATAAAGTTCAAGTAAAGAGTTCACCAAACGACCATACTGACGTTTAGCCCAGAACGAAGCCGAAAGCACATCACAAGCGACACGCTTACGCCCCTTAGTTTTATTAACAACAGGTTTAATATCGGTAGGAACAATTGAAGCGGCATATTCATTTAAACCAATGAAATGCCCAACAGGGTTTAAGAGAACGTCAGTGGTGTACTTCTTAAGTTCAACCTCAGAGCGATACCAAGAGAAGTTATCAACCTTAATATTGCGTTCTAATTTCTTGTTATAAATACGCCAGTAAACAAGCGATTGACGAGAGCCAATGTCTCGCTCTTCACGACTAAAAACCTTATTACCATCAGAATCATACTGATATTCATCACCAATCTTCACTTTTGGACTAAAGCCACGAGAACGCTTAAAACCACCAAGTAACGCAGCTCGCTCAGCAGCCTCACAGGTATGAACATTGTCATAGTCATCAAAAGCCAAATCGATACGAGCTAAATCTTTGACACAAAGAACGGTAGAAAGCCAATGGTGCAAAAAATGGCACGAACGACTAGAAAAAAGATACTTACAACCATGTGCTGGTATTTGAAAATGAACAGTATCCCTATTCCCTCCAATCCCCACTTGACCGCAATAGTCATCCCCTGAATCAGAAGTGAGGACGAACGAATCCTCATAGAACTGGAACCCTTTACCACGCACAGAGCCATAACTGAAACCCAAAACATATTGAATAAAACGTCTTAACGTTTCCTCAAGATACTCAGTGTAAACAGACTCGAAATAATGATTGTAAGCCTCGACATCTTTAAACGTCTTTGCTGTATGGGAGGAAAAAACAGGCTCATCAGGAAAATGGATACCAGAGTAAGGCGCATCTTTTTTGCAGAAACGAAAATCAGACAGTTTCACCGTAAAGCTAAGGTAATCAACAATCACAGGTGATTGTTCGTAGTCCTCGATGAAAGTAAATTCCT
This sequence comes from Vibrio clamense, assembly GCF_050337905.1. Taxonomy (NCBI): domain Bacteria; kingdom Pseudomonadati; phylum Pseudomonadota; class Gammaproteobacteria; order Vibrionales; family Vibrionaceae; genus Vibrio; species Vibrio clamense. The sequence goes on from NZ_JAKJTJ010000052.1 coordinate 2,879, forward strand.
CAGATGAGTGTTGAACAAACTCAGGCTTAAGCCCTGCTTTCTTAGGTCGATAAATATGTTTAGGTGCGACTTTATAAGGATGCTTACGTTTAAAAACGTCATGCCCATCAACACAAATTTGATTCAGAACACCAGAGCCACAAACGGGACAGCAAACACTCAGCACCTCTTCATAGACTTCACCGCAATCCATACAAGCACGATTCATAATTGAACCCCCATGATAGAAATGCGCTCCTGATAAGTAGTATCGGTAATATCAACAAGCTCGTATTTAACGAATTCAGAATCACACCAACTAACCAAGTTATGGAAAGACTTGAACAAATCCCAATCACCGTAAACGTAAACGGAGACAGAGTAATCAGGCAAAATGTCGTAATAAATCTTTTCCATAAAAACCCTGCGTACATGCATACAATGTTATTTTAATAGAAAGATACACACAAACCATACATGTATGCAAGCATTCAGAGAGTAAAGGTATGTTTGCATACTAAAATACATGGATAACATCACGAATCGGTATTCATATGACCAAGAAATACACATCACTAAGAGTTAGTGAAGCAACCAAGATGAAACTTGAAAGAGTTGCAATTGACGTAAGTTACGAAACAAAAGAATCAGTGAGATGGACAGACGTTGCCAACTTCCTATTCGACAAGTACCTAAATGAAGCTAAGAACGACATGATCCATAAAAAAACAGACTAAGAACGCTAACGGAATGGAAATGGAAATGGAGGGAGCTTAACTAAAGCAAAATCAAGAGAAAAAAGCGGTGAAGGCTGATAGTTAGGTGGAAAGTACCCCCGTAGTACAAGACGGGGGTTTCAACCAAATCCGCATCAAACTACATCACGTATCCCCCATAGGCTGCGCCTATAGAGAACACCTGATGTAATCAGAAGCTCAGAAAGAAAAAATACCATAAACGAAATACTCCGGAATTCCGGAGTTAGTTGGGGTGTAACAGTAACCCCAACTCATTTTGTAACACCTAAATAACAATTCAACATATCGAGAGAGCAACGTGGCGCTCCGCTTTCTCCCCGCTTGCTTCTCTCTAATTCTCTCCCGCTTCTTCTTTCGTCCCGCTCAGTCTTCGCTGTCCTCAATCATCATTATTCGAGAATTTATCAGTAATAAGCGACACTGTCGGGTTTGAAAAACCACCACCTAATAGGGAGGAACACATACTTAAAAGGAAGCAGAGTATAGAAAGTATTTTTGGTCTGAGACCAAAAACTGAAAGTGTGCGTCAAATTTGCAAGCTCCTGAAAAGCAATTACAATGTGAACATCACTGGATAAACCACCACCTTATAGAGAAGGTATCAGCTAATATGCTTAAGAGTTGAGCAGACGAATGAAAATCGCAACAAAATGTTTGCTAGAACAGGAGAAAAAGAGAGATTATAAAACCGAACAAAAAATGTCACACAAGCTAAAAAGGCCACACCTACTTCGTAGGATGGCCAATATTAAGTAGTGGTTAATTAGAGCGTCGCCAAACTATCTAATGCCACTTGTATCAATTGCAACCAAAAAGGAATTGCAAATGAAGAAATTTTTAAAAGCTGTAGCGGTTGGGCTATCAGTCAAAATTCTCTGGTTTTTACTTACAAACATAAACTGGATTCTTCTAGTACCAATGTTAACTGACAAAAGCGTTATACAATTTATGATGGTTTAAATAGACAATGAATATGGGAGTTAGTGCTCCCATATGACTATGGTCCTTAATGGTCCATATCATTAAGACTGATATTAGTAAAAATACTGGCATATTGTCAACGTGTTTACAGCAATCTAATGGAAGATAAATCGCAAGCTTAATGCGCATTATACAATTTATGTTACGGGCTTCATTTTAAAAGCGATTCTCGTTCTTCGCATGTACGAAACAAGTTCCGACAATGAGCAGTTCTCTCGCCCACCCTTTGATGCACTCAGGCTTGCAGCAAACCGCTCAACATAAATCTAGATACATAATACGCAC
>NZ_JAKJTJ010000053.1:0-3511 GCF_050337905.1 Vibrio clamense
CCAATGGAAGTAACGTGTCTGACGATAGCCTCTCAATTTCCAAATATTCTAAGTTTTGCAGTTCTGCTATTTCACTAAGGAATTCACCGTTTACCTGCTTGGCTGACAAACGTGTAATTTGTTGTGAAAATGAACTGATGCCTTTGTGTGATTTTCCTTCACGATAAAATGAAACCCAACGCCAATCTAACTCAATGTCATTTATGTTGGTGACACAACGAGACCATTCCGACCAGTTCTGATTACATCTATACTTATCATTAATCATATTATTTTCGACCAAGCTAATACTGAGCCCTAACGCCCAATTAAGGTGCGACAACGCTATAACACCCAAGCTAAACCATTGCACCGTAAACACAAATTTCAAACCGGAGTAAACTCGCCACGCGTTGGGAGTCACTCTTAAATTGTTTGTTATATTGCCCGCACGACAGAGCCAAGTTTAGCGCCAAGGTGCTGAATTGGTTACAAATCTACTGGCTTTGAACTCAGAAGTAAAATGGATAGTTCGAAACTCAATCATAGACAGTAAAGCACACTTGGCTAAGAAGCGAAATGAGCTGAAATTGGAGAAATTTGAGTAGCCTGAGTGACAAAGAATTCGAACGAGAAACCTGACGACAAAGCGCGCTGAAACCACAATTTTCAGTGAAGTTTCCACGAAAAAGAAGCCGCGCAAAATGAACTTGAGCCAGCAAACTTACTAACGAGGAGACTTGCGTGACGTTGCAGCTAATTAACCACCACACTTTCTACGTGCGATGGTCATTTTGATGGCAACTTTCACGAAACGAACAGGTGTGTAGCTTGAACGCAGAACAAAGATAAACGGATAATTTAACTCTTTGAATCTTATGCAATATAACGCCCAATTAAGGTGCGATAACGCTATAAAACCCAGACTAAACCATTGCGCCGTAAACACAAAATTCAAATCGGAGTAAAATCGGCAAGCGTTAGGAGTCACTCTTAAATTGTTTGTTATATTGCCCGCACGATAGAGCCAAGTTTAGCGCCAAGGTGCTGAATTGGTTACAAATCTACTGGCTTTGAACTCAGAAGTAAAACGGATAGTTCGAAACTAAACCATAGACAACAAAACGCACTTGGCAAAGAAGCGAAATGAGCTGAAATAGGAGAAATTTGAGTACCCTGAGTGACAAAGAATTCGAACGAGAAACCTGACGACAAAGCGCTCTGAAACCACAATTTTCAATGAAATTTCCACGAAAAAGAAGCAGCGCAAAATGAACGTGAGCCAGCAAACTTACTAACGAGGAGACTTGCGTGACGTTGCAGCTAATTAACCACCACACTTTCTACGTGCGATGGTCATTTTGATGGCAACTTTCACGAAACGAACAGGTGTGTAGCTTGAACGCAGAACAAAGATAAACGGATAATTTAACTCTTTGAATCTTATGCAATATAACGCCCAATTAAGGGGTGAACAACGCCTATACCCAAGCCTAAAGTATTGTACCGTAAACACTAAATTTGAAGTAGAAGCAAAAGTGCCAAGCGTTGAGAATCCCTCTTAAATTGCTTGTTAACTTTCTTTTTCGCACCGACCAAGAAATACAATGTTAGTTGCTGTCAGGTGTAGGGTATAACTCACCATATTTTCAGAAACATTCTTAATTTCGGCACCTTGACCGTGACCTCCCTCTTTGTTTCGTACAGTTGGTACACCACTTTCGAGTAAAGCTCTAAATTGGGAAAACTGCTCTTGCATATAACCAGGGATCAGGTCATTAGTTAAGCAAATATTGATTAGTTTTTTCGCAGTATCGTTCTTCCCAAACTGCCAGCCTCTTTTTTCACATATAGCTTTCATCATACTTTCAAACGATTTCAGGCAATCGACTAGTGCTTCTTTATATCGCTGGTTACGATAATGCGTATGTGCAGAAAGAAACTCGTCTTTAGCTCCAGCATAGGCTTTTTCGCCTTGTAATATCATTAAAGCAGGCTTAACGACTTCACTATGAATAAATTGGGAATCAATTTTAACAATTTCTCCAGATAAAAATTCATACCCAACACCAGATTCTTTGAACCTATGGTTCAACTCTTCAATGGCATCATCAGCCTTTTGCTTCGTATCTGCATCACGTGAATATTGATTTTGATTAGGCTTTATATGTAATTCTACGTATTTAAAAGTTAGCTCTATAATGTCTAAGCATTCTTCAAAATTCTCCGTATTCAAGAAATAGTTATAAACCGCCTCAAAGTTGCTAACATACTGTTGCTTTGAAAGAGAAAATACCCCGTACTCTTTACACAAGGTTTCATGAATTCTTTTATAAATGACTTCAGATACTGTCGGTCCACCATAATGTGAATCGTTTTCTCTCGTTCCCACTGTTGCTTTGATGACATGAACTATTTGAACCCTTAACTTGTTAGGGATTTCTTTATATTGATAGACATCTGGCACATCACCACGAGCTTTCTTTTGTCTTGATGAAAACAACTCAAAAATTGCCATTTATTCTCCTTTTCGATGAAATTGACTAGAAAGTTAACGCCCAATTAAGGTGCGACAACGCTATAACACCCAAACTAAACCACTGCACCGTAAACACAAAATTCAAATCGGAGTAAACTCGCCACGCGTTGGGAGTCACTCTTAAATTGTTTGTTATGCCTGTCTGTCAGCACGCAATAAAGTCGTCCACTTACACTCATTACCCTCACTAAGAGAGAGCAACCTATCTTCTACATGCTCTCTGTCCCAAACGGCTGCACACTCGAGTTCCAAGCACTCTGACTTTTCAGCTGATGTCTCTTGAGCACCAGAGTATATCGAGAATTTTTTAGATATTAAGTCGAATTTGTAGAACTTCTGATGAGAATGAAACAAAGCATGATCTTCTAACTTTCCAACTTTGTTCCACCCCTGCTCTCCAAGAGCAAGCTTCATTACCCAAATACAGAATACAGGTCCATCGAACAGCGATATAAAGTCCTGTTGGGGCTTCGAAAAAACCTGTTTAGAGAAAGCTACAACTGGTTCATTAAGAATTAAACCATATCCGAAATATCCATTTTCGAGCGGTATCTCCACGACTTTTCCAATTTCGCAGTTTTTCGCCATTTTTTGCTTTCTCCTAAAAGGCATAACGCCGCATTAAGGGGTGAACAACGCCTCCACCCAACCTAAAGCATTGTACCGTAAACACTAAATTTGAAGTAGATGCAAAAATGCCGAGCGTTGAGAATCCCTCTTAAATGCTTTGTTATATGGTCCTTGCAACGTAACTAATTTTTGACGTTCATTTCTTTTGCTCGGTCATAGCAAGCACCGCAAAGTAGTGTTACGCCAGCAAAGGCTTCAGATTCATCATTCCACTCACCACCATCGCTATTTACTTTGTCTTCGCAAGCACTGCACCATGAATCTGGTCGTTCATTCCCAGGCTCAGGTTCTGCCGACCAGAATCCCCTCGGCTTTCCGTCGCGAAGGCTTTCTACGACATGCTGACATACATACGTAGCCTGC
>NZ_JAKJTJ010000054.1:0-2711 GCF_050337905.1 Vibrio clamense
CGGCTATGGGCTTGAAGGGCAGCTAGTTAATGCAAGGCGTTTGCCATCAGGTGAACTCGATAGTACGGTGATTTATTCGAAAACGTGCTTCTAACAAACAATTTAAGAGTGACTCCTAACGCTTGCCGATTTCACTCCGGTTTGAAATTTGTGTTTACGGTGCAATGGTTTAGCCTAGGTTTTATAGCGTTGTCGCACCTTAATTGGGCGTTAAGTTCCTGTCGGAATCTATAAATTTGGCAACAGGTTGACATAATGGAGAGACTAAAAAAATTGAGCAATTGGTTTGAAAATAATCCAACTAAAACGGTTATAAGTCATACGTTTGTAGTTGCGGCTGCTACTTGGGCAGCATTCTTTTTTGTTTTTGACGAAAATAAAATTAAGTTAGTAGAAACAAAAGCTCAGAAGTATCAAGCAGAGACCAAAGAAGTGTTGGCTAGAAATAGTGTTTTGCTTGCTCAGCGAGACCTGCTGATAGAGGAAAATAAAAAGTACTTGAGATGGTTAGAATCGACACCTAATACCCTTCCATTTTACGAGGTTGAGCTAGAGAAGTTGAATCGTAAAGTTGCATCACTAGAGGGGGAATTACAAGTAGCAGAACAACAAGGCAATAATATTGAGCAACCAGAACAACCAGAACAACCAGAAGAAGCAGTTTATGTTTATTGGCGAACACTTAAAGTTGGTGAATCATTTATTGATCCACAAACCCAAGTTGTTCTTGGAGTGCAAACAATTGAATATGAACTCACTGCTCAGACAAATGTAAGCTTCCCAAATGGTGAAGGTAAATCTAGAAAGGACTCTAAACCTGGTGATAGTTGGCCATTTTCAGTAGGTGAGCGTAAATATGTTTTAGTTCTTCAATCATTAGATTGGGCTGCTCAGCGTTTTACTGGGAGAGTTCATGAGTTGAAATAGAAACTTAACAAAGCATTTAAGAGGGATTCTCAACGCTTGGCATTTTTGTTTCTACTTCAAATTTAGTGTTTACGGTACAATGCTTTAGGTTAGGTGGAGGCGTTGTTCACCCCTTAATGCGGCGTTATATTGCATAAGATTCAAAGGGTTAAATTATCTGTTTATCTTTGTTCTGCGTCCGAACTACACACCTATTCTTTTCGTGAAAAATGCCATCAAAATGACCATCGCACGTAGAAAGTTTGTCGGCTAATTAGCTGCAACGTCACGCAAGTCTCCTCGTTAGTAAGTTTTGTTGGCTCAAGTTCATTTTGCGCGGTTTCTTTTTGGTGGGAACTTCATTGAAAATCGTGGCTTCAGCGCACTTTGCTGTCAGGTTACTCGCTCGAATTCTTTGCTATTCTGGCTCTTCGAATGACTCCAATTTCAGCTCATTTCGTTTCTTAGCCAAGTGGGTTTTGTTGTTTATGATTGAGTTTCGAGCTATCCGTTTTACTTCTGAGTTCAGAACCAGTAGATTTGTAACCAATTCAGCACCTTGGCGCTAAACTTGGCTCTGTCGTGCGGGCAATATAACAAACAATTTAAGAGTGACTCCCAACGCGTGGCGAGTTTACTCCGGTTTGAAATTTGTGTTTACGGTGCAATGGTTTAGCTTGGGTGTTATAGCGTTGTCGCACCTTAATTGGGCGTTATACGAACTCGAAAAATTTAACATGGAGAGTGAATTGAAAGATTATGAAGTTTATCTGTTCGATATGGACGGAACATTAGTAAATTCAGAGCCTTTAAAGGGCAAAGCGTTAGCATTAGCGTGTTTGGATTATGGCGCACACGTAGACCACAACATTTACAAAGATGTTATGGGTGAAAGTTGGCAGGTTGTAACGGGTCACTTCTTTGAAAATGCAAATATTGCTCCTGACTTAACAGAGTTTAATTGCTACTTTCGAACTCATTACGAACAGATGCTCAATGATGATCTTGAGCTAAATGTTGGGGCTAAGGCTTACATAGAACAGTTAAAACTAGCAGGTAAAAAGTGTGGAGTTGTTAGTTCAGCAGCAACATGGATGGTGGATAATATTTTAGCCTCGTTGCAGCTAGAGAATGCTTTTGACCTTGTTATCACGCAGGAGCACGTAACTAAGCATAAACCTGATCCTGAAGCCTATACTTTAGCTCTTGGTAAATTAGCGGCTTCACCTGAGCAAACCATTGTGTTTGAAGATTCCACAGCGGGTATTCGTGCTGGTAAATCTAGTGGCTGTGACGTCATTGCTGTTAAGCATGACTTTAATGGTAAAAATGATCTAAGCGGTGCATTTAAAGCAATCAGCACATATGAGGAAATGTTCGTATAACAAACAATTTAAGAGTGACTCCTAACGCTTGCCGACTTCACTCCGGTTTGAAATTTGTGTTTACGGCGCAATGGTTTAGCTTGGGTGTTATAGCGTTGTCGCACCTTAATTGGGCGTTATACGCTTTTAGGAAATAATCGAATATGAACAAGTTAGTATTCAGAGTTTGTGATGAGAATAGTCCGTATTGGGCTGATCTAGAAAGGTTATTTCAAAGTGAATGGTCTGACTTTTTCTTCGTTGATACCTATAAACCTGAAGCTAATCTTCCTCCTGTTTTGGTCGCTTTGATAAACAACGAAGTTATCGGTGGATTGGCTTATTCTCGTTTTAAAGAGCCACATGGAAGTTCAGATGTCATTTGGTTTAATGCTGTCTTTGTTTCGCCAGAGTTGCGCGGCCAGGGCATTGCTAGTGAGT
>NZ_JAKJTJ010000055.1:0-2479 GCF_050337905.1 Vibrio clamense
CTATTACCGTTACCATTACGGGCGTGAATGATGCCGCAGTCATTACGGGTGTCGATACAGGTGCCGTAATTGAAGATGCCGCCAACCCAACGCTCAGTGATTCGGGCAAGTTGGAGATCACTGATGTTGATGGCACTGACGAAGCGAAGTTTGATATTAGCAGTGTCGCACCTGCCACTGACGCACTTGGCAGTATCACCATTGATGAATTAGGCAACTGGGATTACTCCGTCGCCAATGACAAAGTACAGTATCTAGGAGAAGGTGAGACAAAATCAGAACAGTTCACCGTCAAATCGTTGGATGGAACAGATCACACCATCACCGTTACGATCACGGGCGTAAACGATGCCGCTGAAATTACAGGTATCGATACTGGCGCAGTGATTGAAGATGCCGCCAATCCAATGCTCAGTGATTCCGGTAAGTTGGAAATCACTGACGTCGATGGCGCTGACGAAGCGAAGTTTGATATTAGCAGCGTAACACCTGCCGCTGACGCACTTGGTAGTATTACCATTGATGAATCTGGCAACTGGGATTACTCCGTCGATAATACCAAAGTGCAGTATCTTGGCGAAGGTGAGACTAAATCTGAACAGTTCACCGTCGAATCGTTGGACGGCACCGAACACACTATCACTGTGATCATTACGGGCGTGAATGATGCCGCTGAAATTATAGGTGTTGATACTGGTGCAGTAATTGAAGATGCCGCCAACCCAATTCTCAGCGATTCCGGAAAACTGGAAGTCACTGACGTCGATGGCGCTGACGAAGCGAAGTTTGATACCACTAGCGTGGTGGCCAGTGCGGGCGCATTAGGTAGCCTTATTCTCGATGAATCTGGCAATTGGGATTACTCCGTCGATAATGCCAAAGTGCAGTATCTCGGAGAAGGTGAAACCAAATCCGAAGTGTTCACCGTCAAATCGTTGGATGGAACAGATCACACCATCACCGTTACGATCACGGGCGTAAACGATGCCGCTGAAATTACAGGTATCGATACTGGCGCAGTGATTGAAGATGCCGCCAATCCAATGCTCAGTGATTCCGGTAAGTTGGAAATCACTGACGTCGATGGCGCTGACGAAGCGAAGTTTGATATTAGCAGCGTAACACCTGCCGCTGACGCACTTGGTAGTATCACCATTGATGAATCTGGCAACTGGGATTACTCCGTCGATAATACCAAAGTGCAGTATCTTGGCGAAGGTGAGACTAAATCTGAACAGTTCACCGTCGAATCGTTGGATGGTACCGAACACACCATCACCGTGACTATTACTGGTGTAAATGATGCTGCCGAGATCTCTGGCGATGCATTGGGCTCTGTCGTAGAAGACACTAACTCGCCAATGCTAAGCGACAATGGTTCATTACGAGTTTCTGATACGGATGGCAGTGATGAAGCCAGCTTTAAAACCAATAGCGTGGTTGCTGCGACTGGAACCCTTGGTGCGCTCACTTTAACGGAAGCGGGTGATTGGAGTTACTCTGTCGCTAATGCTGCGGTGCAATATCTCGGTGAAGGTGAGACTAAATCCGAAGAGTTCACCGTTGAATCGTTGGATGGAACAGATCACACCATCACTGTTACGATCACGGGCGTAAACGATGCCGCTGAAATTACAGGTATCGATACTGGCGCAGTGATTGAAGATGCCGCTAATCCAATGCTCACTGATTCTGGCAAACTAGAGATCACCGATGTTGATGGCGCTGATGAAGCGAAGTTTGATATTAGCAGTGTCACACCTTCCGCTGGCGCACTTGGCAGTATCACCATTGATGAATCTGGCAACTGGGACTACTCCGTTGACAATGCGGCAGTGCAGTATCTCGGAGAAGGTGAAACTAAATCTGAACTGTTCACTGTTGAATCTTTGGACGGCACCGAACACACCATTACCGTTACCATCACCGGCGTGAATGATGCTGCTGTCATTACGGGAGTGGATACTGGTGCGGTGATTGAAGATGCCGCTAATCCAATTCTGAGTGATTTCGGAAAATTAGAGATCACAGACGTCGATGGGGTTGATGAAGCGAAGTTTGATACCAACAGCGTAACAGTCAGTACTGGCGTATTAGGTAGCCTTACTATTAATGAATCTGGCAACTGGGACTATTCCGTCGCCAATGAAAAAGTGCAATATCTCGGAGAAGGTGAGACCAAATCCGAACTGTTCACCGTAGAGTCGCTAGACGGCACTGAGCATACTATTACCGTTACCATTACGGGCGTGAATGATGCCGCAGTCATTACGGGTGTCGATACAGGTGCCGTAATTGAAGATGCCGCCAACCCAACGCTCAGTGATTCGGGCAAGTTGGAGATCACTGATGTTGATGGCACTGACGAAGCGAAGTTTGATATTAGCAGTGTCGCACCTGCCACTGACGCACTTGGCAGTATCACCATTGATGAATTAGGCAACTGGGATTACTCCGTCGCCAATGACAAAGTACAGTA
>NZ_JAKJTJ010000056.1:0-2369 GCF_050337905.1 Vibrio clamense
GCGTAAGCTTGCTCTTGATATTGCTCATGATACTCCTGCCAGAGCAGCATCTTTGTCATACCTTTACGCCTGAGTTCGACTGCGTATTGAGTGAAGTCTGGCATAACTTTATCTCGACTGACTTTCTTGCCGTGATACAGCGCCTGTGTGAGATCTGCATCGCTGCAACTGTCGGGTAGAGGCCAACCAAGTTGGCTTTGTTTAAAGCGAGTAAGGAGTTCCGAGATGGTGGACGGGCCGAGTTTAAGGCAAGAAGCGATACTACGATTTGAGAGACCGCAGTCGTATTTAAGGCGTAATACCTCTTTGATTTTGTTCATTGGAGTTCTCTTTTTGGCCATTGTCGCTTCCTTACTTGCTTGTTTAAGAAGTAAAGAATAGCGAGCTATTGATTTAAAAGAGAAAAAGGAAGGGTTTCGGCCATTACGATCGCGGTTTTCGCTATTCCGATCACCGATTTCGGAGTTAGGCTAAAAGTGATCGGATAATCGCGGAATCAGTGATCGGTTTAAACCGAAATGGGTGATCGGATAATCCCGAAATGACTGATCGGAATGCTCCGAAATATGCAAGAAACGAAATGAGCTGAAATTGGAGTCATCCGAAGAGCCAGATTAGCAAAGAATTCGAGCGAGTAACCTGACAGCAAAGTGCGCTGAAGCCACGATTTTCATTTTAGCTTCCACGAAAAAGAAGCCGAGCAAAATGAACTTGAGCCAGCGAAACTTACTAACGAGGAGACTTGCGTGACGTTGCTGCTAATTAACCGACACACTTTCTACGTGCGATGGTCATTTTGATGGCAACTTTCACGAGACGAACAGGTGTGCAGATCAAACGCAGAACAAAGATAAACGGATAGTTTAACCCCTTGAATCTTATGCTATATAACGCCGCGTTAAGGTGTGACGCACGCTTGCTATACTGTGAGCGAAGCGAAACCAGCAAGCGTAAGGAATCACTCTTGAACGCTTTGTTAGCTTTTAGTACGTTGCCCAAAGTTTAGCTGCCTCATCAGTCAACTTCACATCTCTTGCTGAAAGTACTAACGTGTGTTTAGGATTATTAGAGTCTTTTTGTGCACAACTGAGTGATAGCTTTCTTTCACCATTTGTCGAAAGATACCCTTCAAACGTTGAGAACGTCTTACCAGCAATAGAGACTGTGTTTACCACCTTTAAATGTTGGTATTTGCTATCAAGAGTATCAAAAAGCAATTTATATTCACTTACACAAGCCTCTTGATTAGGAAACTCCTTTTCTGCTTCGAGTGAGTACACTAACTTGGTGGACTCAATAATTTGAATCTGAGCTTCCTCAAAAAGTGATGTTCCCTGCTTATCAAGTACATCAAGCTTAATGATCCTAGTTGGGTACTTGTTATCATCAAGTTCCACAAGTTCGTGTGCCAAAGTTCCACCGATCGGAAAGCCCAATATGTTAGTTATGTCAGAGTCAAAAGCAAAAGCTTCGCTACTAATTAACACTGCTAAACACAGACTTATATTTGATAACTTCACAGTTTCCTCCATAAAAGCTAACGCCCAATTAAGGTGCGACAACGCTATAACACCCAAATTAAACCATTGCACCGTAAACACAAAATTCAAATCGGAGTAAAATCGGCAAGCGTTAGGAGTCACTCTTAAATTGTTTGTTAGAAGCGTTCTTAACCGTTATGTAGAACCTAGAATTTTGGGTTCGAAAGACGTAATTACTTATTCACTAGAACCACATTTGACGCAAGCATCATAAGTTCGCTTGCCTTCGCTGATAACAATGTACTCACCTACACACTTTTCGCACAAAACCAGTTTAGGATAAGCTACTTTGCCTTTTTTAGAGGATGAATCCCCTTCAGTTACATAAATTTTTCTCATTTGAACTTTCACATAATCATCTTAATGCGAACAATTATACTATGATTGAAACGAAATTTAGAACCAATCGAACTAAGATAAATAGTTACTATAATTCAAAGTTTTATCGAAGCTTCTAACGCCGCGTTAAGTGGTGAGCAACGCATAACACGGCACCTAAAGTATTGTGCCGTAAACACTAAATTCAAAGCAAACTAAAAATGCCGAGCGTTGGGAATCCGTCTTAAACGCTTTGTTAGGCATTAGCCCACCTTTGATTTCGGAGGGTTCTCTAGGTAAGCCGCCCGATACTCTTTGAAGTAGTACTTTTCCATTTCATTCGGATTATCGACAATAACAAAACCAAGCCTCAAACCACCATAGTTATCGATAATATAGCGATAAAAACAACCACTAGAACCTGTCGCTAAATGCTTTGCGTACTGAAGATATCTACCTTTAATAGATTGTTTAGTTTTGCCAATATATAGAATATCTGACTCACCTCTT
>NZ_JAKJTJ010000057.1:0-2271 GCF_050337905.1 Vibrio clamense
GCTGCTTTGAACTCAGATGTAAAACGGATAGTTCGAAACTCAACCATAGACAACAAAACGCACTTGGCTAAGAAGCGAAATGAGCTGAAATTAGAGAAATTTGATTAGCCTGAGTGACAAAGAATTCGAACGAGAAACCTGACGACAAAGTGCGCTGAAACTACGATTTTAATTTAGCACCCACGAAAAAGAAGCCACGCAAAATGAACTTGAGCCAGCAAAACTTACTAATGAGGAGACTTGCGTGACGTTGCAGCTAATTAACCGACAAACATTCTACGTGCGATGGTCATTTTGATGGCATTTTTCACGAAAAGAACAGGTGTGTAGTTCGGACGCAGAACAAAGATAAACGGACAATTTAACCCTTTGAATCTTATGCAATATAACGCCCAATTAAGTTGCAGACCAACGCAAACCTGAACTCAAAGCAACGCACCGATTACACCCAAACTGTTTGGAACTGAAAATGCCACGCGTTGACTGTCAGCTTGAATTGCTTGTTATATTGCCCGCACGATGAAGCCAAATTTAGCGCCAAGATGCTGAATTGGTTACAAATCTACTGGCTTTGAACTCAGAAGTAAAACGGATAGTTCGAAACTCAATCATAGACAATAAAACGCACTTGGCTAAGAAACGAAATGAGTTGAAATTGAAGTCATTCGATTAGCTTAAATGACAAAGAATTCAAGCGAAAAACCTGACAGCAAAGTGCGCTGAAACCACAATTTTCAATGAAGTTTCCACAGAAAAGAAGCCGCGCAAAATGAACTTGAGCCAGCAAACTTACTAACGAGGAGACTTGCGTGACGTTGCAGCTAATTAACCGCTAAGCATTCTACGTGCGATGGCCTTTTTGATGGCAACTTTCACGAAACTAACAGGTGTGTAGCTCGAACGAAGAACAAAGATAAACGGATAATTTAACCCTTTGAATCTTAGGCAATATAACGCCCAATTAAGGTGTGAAGCACGCGACCACGGCACTTAATTTGACCACCGTAAACACCGAACTCAACTCAAACCAAAAATGCCAAGCGTGCTAAATCACTCTTAAATTGTTTGTTATGTGTTTGATTCCAAGTTTCTATTTACTTGCTCTACAAGAGCTTGATTTATTGGTGCAAGTTTACCTTCTGGACTAATCCACTCGTTTAAACTTTCAATCGTACCATCGGGAACATCTGCTCTATCTCTAAGGCTAAACTTCTTAAGCCTAAAGCCTCGCTTTGAGTACATGACAATTTCGCCATCACGAACATAGCCAACATTTAGATGCAGCTCATCTACATAAGGAAGACTTTCTACACACTTAGTCTTTAGCTCACTCTCCGAATAGTCAAAGCTAAACTGCATATAAAACTTAGCCACACTCATCGCTATTTTTGCGTTACTACCGTGGCGCTCTTTAGCTAAAGCCTCAGAAGCTATAATACTATCAAGCCTATCTCCCGCATAAAGAAATGCACTGTATGTACTTCCCTGCTCACGAACAACGTTAAAGGAGATATTCTCCGATGGATCAATGACCTTGCCATAATTCCATGCTTTCAACATACCGTAGGCATCTTTAGCTACGTGCTTATACTTGAAAAGTATAACAATACCCAAGCCTTTCATTGTTTCAATATTATCCGCTACCCATGACGTCCCAAGTCTATGAACCAACATGTCATTAGTTGGCATAGGCATTATATGAAGAACTTTATAATTAAATACAAATCTATCGAGGATAAGTGGAATGGTAGTGATAAGTATTGCTATTGGCAGAGATAAGACTAAAGGTAGGCTCAGAAAAGCAGTAGCAATACTTAATAAAGGAAATACAACCAACAGAACTTTAACTAACTTTTTATACTTTGAATTTATTTCAATCTTCAAATAACACTCCAAAATTTATAATCTGCACTGAAAGTTGATAAAAACACATAACGCCCAATTAAGGTGCGATAAC
The DNA here is from genome assembly GCF_050337905.1 of Vibrio clamense. Taxonomy (NCBI): domain Bacteria; kingdom Pseudomonadati; phylum Pseudomonadota; class Gammaproteobacteria; order Vibrionales; family Vibrionaceae; genus Vibrio; species Vibrio clamense. The sequence continues at coordinate 1,958 of NZ_JAKJTJ010000057.1, forward strand.
GCTATAAAACCCAGACTAAACCATTGCGCCGTAAACACAAAATTCAAATCGGAGTAAAATCGGCAAGCGTTAGGAGTCACTCTTAAATTGTTTGTTAGCAGCGCCACCCCACTGCTGTGACTTGCAACACCCTCACCCTATACATATGCTAAATATTATATAAAGGGGTATTCTATGACAAACACAAAAATCATTGCTTTGAGTAGCATTCTTACATTTCTATCACCGATTACAATGGCTGATAAACCTGACTGGGCTGGAAAGGGAAAACCAAACCTTGAAGAGATATCTACCGCTTCTGATTTGAAACAGGT
>NZ_JAKJTJ010000058.1:0-2269 GCF_050337905.1 Vibrio clamense
AAGCTAACCAAGCAAAGAACTCATGAAGTTTGGGAGACCTTTTTAACCTACATGGACAGTACTCCTCCAGTGTTACCTGAACCAAAACAGTAGGTTAATCTACCACGCACATAACAAAGCGTTTAAGACGGATTCCCAACGCTTTGCATTTTGGGTTTGCTTCGGATTAAGTGTTTACGGCACAATACTTTAAGTGCAGTGGTCTGCGTTGCTCACCACTTAACGCGGCGTTATGTTTATAAATTGGTGTAATTATGATTTTGAAAAACACGATGATTTTCATGGGTTTATTGTTTACTTTAAGTGGGTGTGCAGTCGACAGCCAGGTAAGTAAATCACCATACAGTAATAATTTTTTGGACAGTAGTTTTTATCGTGGTTACTCTATTTTTGAAGAAGAAAAAAGCTGTGTTAATGCTATTAAGTACTTTAAAGCAGGCATTGATAATGAGGAATATGTAGAGATTTCGACACTTTATTATGATTATTGTATCAAATCAGATCGCTCTAAATATTATTACTATGGTATGCATACCATAGGTATAGAGTCTGGTGATAATGATAATAGGTTATCAAATGACGAAGTAACTTGGATAGGCTTGCAAGCGAAGCAGGGTGGTACGGTTGAGAATTATGCCATCGGACAAATGTTCTTGAATGGGTATATGTTAGAAGAAAATAAAGAGAATGCAGTGTACTTTATGACGTTATCTGCCCAAGGTGGATATGGTCGTGCTCAAATGCAACTAGCTATGATACTTATGGAAATAGGCGAACAGCAGAATGCTCTTCTTTGGTTAAAGGAAGCATCTAAAAACGATTATCCGGGAGCCAAAGAAATGCTAGAAGGAATGAAGTTGATATTATAAACATAACAAACAATTTAAGAGTGACTCCTAACGCTTGGCGAGTTCACTCCGGTTTGAATTTTGTGTTTACGGTGTAATGGTTTAGCTCAGTTTTTATAGCGTTGTCGCACCTTAATTGGGCGTTATGTGACAGGAGGTTCATTTGATTATTGAAGACAATTTTAAAGTTAGTAGTACAACCTTTACGTTTAAAAAAGACGAGTATCCTTTGTCAAAAATTAAGGGTGTAAGAGTTAAAGCTAACACTTTCCAAGATCATGCATTGAGAATTGTCTGTGTTGGTTTGGTCGTTGCAAGCGTGGTATGGATGATATGTCCAGAGTCTTTTGGGTTAATTACCGCTCCGTTAGCTCTAACAGTTGGCATGTTTTCTGCTCTATTCTCGGTCAGAAGGTACGAGTTACAAGTAGAATTTCAGCATATTGATGAAACGGGTTTACAATGGGTGTCGGTAGCTAAGTCGAATAGTCATGTGGTTAAGAAAATTTTTGAAAAACAGGCAAGTAGACTACTTTAGCTTGTCACATAACAAACAATTTAACCTGACTTACAACGCGTGGCAGTTTTACTTCTAATCGGTTTCAGTGATTATGGCGCAGTGCAGAATCATTGTATTGCGTTGCTGCGCAAGTTAATTGGGCGTTATATTGCATAAGATTCAAAGGGTTAAATTATCCGTTTATCTTTGTTCTGCGTTCAAGCTACACACCTGTTCGTTCCGTGAAAAATGCCATCAAAATGACCATCGCACGTAGAATGTTTGTCGGCTAATTAGCTGCAACGTCACGCAAGTCTCCTCGTTAGTAAGTTTCGCTGGCTCAAGTTCATTTTGCGCGGCTTCTTTTTCGTGGAAACTTCACTGAAAATTGTGGTTTCAGCGCGCTTTGTCGTCAGGTTTCTCGTTCGAATTCTTTGTCACTCAGGCTACTCAAATTTCTCCAATTTCAGCTCATTTCGCTTCTTAGCCAAGTGCGTTTTATTGTCTATGATTGAGTTTCGAACTATCCATTTTACTTCTGAGTTCAAAGCCAGTAGATTTGTAACCAATTCAGCACCTTGGCGCTAAACTTGGCTCTGTCGTGCGGGCAATATAACAAAGCGTTTAAGACGGACTCCCAACGCTTGGTGGCTTTAGTTCAAAGATATGCATCAGTGTTTATGGCATAATGTCTTGAGTGCAGTGGTAGCGTTGCTCGCCACTTAACGCGGCGTTATATTGCATAAGAGTCAAAGGGTTAAATTATCCGTTTATCTTTGTTCTGCGTCCGAGCTACACACCTGTTCGTTTCGTGAAAGTTGCCATCAAAATAACCATGGCACGTAGAAAGTTTGTCTGTTAATTAGCTGCAACGTCACGCAAGTCTCCTCGTTAGTAAGTTTTGTTGGCTCAAGTTCATTTT
>NZ_JAKJTJ010000059.1:0-2213 GCF_050337905.1 Vibrio clamense
GGACAATATAAATGATGCGTCAGATAAAAAGTTGGTTGGCACCGGTCTACTTGGTATAGCTAATGAAATTCCGTTTCAGCCCAAAGCGCCTAAGGACAAAGTTAATTCATTAGAGGCAATCTTAGGCTTTCAGCGCAGAAGGCAAAGGCTCTTAGGACACCTCAAACAATACAGTTAACAAGCAATTTAAGAGGGATTCCCAACGCTTGGCATTTTTGCTTCTACTTCATTTATAGTGGTTACGGTACAATGCTTTAGGTTGGGTGGTAGCGTTGCTCACCCCTTAATTGGGCGTTAGGTGAAAACAGTCGAAAAGGTAACAATATCAAATATGAAGATAATTCTAGCTAGCTTCTTAGTTCTATTCAGTTTGTGCTCTTTCCCTGCTTGGTCTAATAGCGGGGTGCTGAAACAAGCTTATGAATCACATCAAAGTGATATTCAGGTTCAAGGCTTTGGGACAGTTATACGAATACTTCCTGACGACAATGAAGGCTATCGACATCAAAAATTCATTCTTCGTTTGGATAATCGTCAAACGATTTTGGTTGCCCATAATATCGATTTAGCGCCACGAATATCGAACTTGAAAGTAGGCGATTCGGTTGATTTTAACGGTGAATATGAGTGGAATAGTAAAGGTGGCGTGATCCATTGGACGCATCGAGATCCTCGTAATAATCATGTTCATGGTTGGTTAAAGCATAATGGTCGGGTGTATAACTAATTCACCTAACAAACAATTTAAGAGTGACTCCTAACGCTTGCCGATTTTACTCCGATTTGAACTTTGTGTTTACGGTGCAATGGTTTAGTTTGGGTGTTTTAGCGTTGTCGCACCTTAATTGGGCGTTATATGTTTTTTCAGCATTGGAGAAATAATGGAAGTTCTAATTGAGCAGGAAATCGCTCTACATCAGTATGAAATTAGGCAAGATCCAAATGAAGTAGCAAGGTTGCTTCATTCTAGCTTTAAAGAGGTTGGGCGTTCGGGGCGTAGTTTTGATTACTTTTCTATTATGAGAATGATGCAAAATGAAGAGCCTTCAAATGGTCACATTCACTCTCAAGATTTTGAGTGTATTCTGTTAGAACCTTCAGTTCAGTTACTTTTATACAAATCAGCATGGGTTTCAAATTTAGGTGAAGTTAGCGCGTTTTCTAAGCGTTCGTCGATCTGGGTCTTTACTGGTCAAGCCTGGCAAATGAAATATCATCAAGGGACTCCATGCGCAGAGTTTGAACTCATTTGAACATTGTCTAGAGTTGAAAATTGTTGGTTATGCACCCTACATATAACAAAGCATTTAAGAGGGATTCTCAACGCTCGGCATTTTTGCATCTACTTCAAATTTAGTGTTTACGGTACAATGCTTTAGGTTGGGTGGAGGCGTTGTTCACCCCTTAATGCGGCGTTATAACTTTTTAATTAGGAATCACACTGTGAAACGTTCTATTTTTTACATATTTGGAATCCTGTTAATTACTGGTTGCTCAAGTGCGCCAGTTTCTAAAGATATACCTCAGTTGAAGATAACAGAGCCTCTTCAGCTATCAGAAGGGGATATAAAGGTTGGCATAATTCGAAATGAAAATGTTGTAGCTTCAGCGATTCACTATTGGCCTGTATACAATCGGAAAGTCATCGGTGGGTTGCTAACAGGTGATTATATTGAATTTAGTTTGCCATCTAAATCTGGAGATGTTGGAGCTTCATGTTACGGAGGGTGGAGTTCATCGTGGAAAACTCGTCTGTATCGACTTACAGAAGATTCTCCAAACGAGCTTTACTTTCTGTTATCTCCTTCATTTACGGAAGGAGATCACTGCTTAGACATGGAAATCATTGATTCAAATGAATTTCATGAAAGAGCTAACTTATCTAAAAAAGTACCAGTAGGCAGTATTTCAAGCCGAGAATAAAAATTATAACAAGAGACTATGGCGTCAATAGTTAATTTTTGACGCTATTTTTATCCCACATCACACCGTCTCTCAGCATTGAATTTAAAATCACAACCATCTTCCTCATACAAGCAACTATCGCTACTTTTTTTGGTTTTCCTGCCGCAAGTAATCGTTCATAAGTTACCTTGAAAACTGGGTTACACTGAATAGCTGACATCATCGCCATATACATAACTGTCCTAACTTGAGCTCGCCCTCCTTGTATCATCCGTTTGCCTTTGAAGCGGCCGCTCTCTCTTGTTATT
>NZ_JAKJTJ010000060.1:0-2019 GCF_050337905.1 Vibrio clamense
AATAAGAATCGGCAGCATATAAATGCCTAAACCAACACCGAATGCCCCCACAGACAAGTGAGTGACTAAAAGTAATATAATTGTCTTCATTTTCATAGCTGTCCCTTCCTTAGTAACAACTTATCTTACCAACAAAACAGATACTTGAAATAACAATTCTGTCTTCCTATGAAATGAGGTCTTTTATCTCTAGCCGCTTTAATCAAATTCTACTTGAGAAGATGCCTCCAGACCACTCCTAACGCCGCATTAAGGGGTGAACAACGCCTCCACCCGACCTAAAGTATTGTACCGTAAACACTAAATTTGAAGTAGATACAAAAATGCCAAGCGTTGAGAATCCCTCTTAAATGCTTTGTTATATTGCCCGCACGACAGAGCCAAGTTTAGCGCCAAGGTGCTGAATTGGTTACAAATCTACTGACTTTGAACTCAGAAGTAAAATGGACAGTTCGAAACTCAATCATAGACAACAAAACGCACTTGGCTAAGAAACGAAATTAGGCAGAATTTTAATAGTTCAGTTAGCCAGAATGACAATGAATTCAAGCGAGAAACCTGACGACAAAGCGCGCTGAAACCACAACTTTCAATGAGGTCTCCACGAAAAAGAAGCCGCGCAAAATGAACTTGAGCCAGCGAAACTTACTAACGAGGAGACTTGCGTGACGTTGCCGCTAATTAACCGCAAAACATTCTACGTGCGATGGTCATTTTGATGGCAACTTTCACGAGACGAACAGGTGTGTAGCTTGAACGCAGAACAAAGATAAACGGATAATTTAACCCTTTGAATCTTATGCAATATAACGCCCAATTAACTTGCGCAGCAACGCAATACAGAGTTTCTGCATTGCGCCATAATCACTAAACCTGATTAGAAGTAAAACTGCCACGCGTTGCAAGTCAGGTTGAATTGTTTGTTAGAGTATTATTCCGATGAACTATTTTTTGTCTCCAAGCTATCTGTCAGCCTGTGATTACTATTAGTGTTTAAAATTCGCCCAGACGTTTGAGTTAAACTTTGTGCAGTTATTGGTCCTGCGGGAGCAGGAACATCTGGAGCACTCGTTTGTGGTTGGGTACTCGAATTAGTTGTATTTTGTTCTGTCATTGGAACCTCTTTTTTCTGTATTGTTTTCAATTCAATGTAATGATTTAAGCTAGCTGTCATCGCTGTAACAACAGCAAAACTAAACGACGCAATAAGTACCCATGATGTAATTCTCAGTAACTTAGCACGCTCTTGATTTGTTTGGATATTGTGAACTGTTGCAGCATCAATTTTGTCAACAACACCCGACAATAGATAAGAATAAGCATTTGATTGCCTATCGCAAAGGTAAGTATGACTTTGTTTAGAGAATTCACCCCAGCTAATATCAGGGATTGCACGGTACCCTTTTCTCGCGGGGATAGCATATATACATATACCAAAGGCAATTACTACCGAAACGATGCTTATCAAAGCTAACAGCAATGTAAAGCCACTACTTAAAACAAACAAACTATATCGATCATAAGCTGCAACAAAGGCACCAAGTAAAGCCGCTGAAATCCATAGGTATGTCTTTGCAACAGAAACCTGATAAGCATTTATATTGGTGTACTGATTCCAGTAATCTTTTTCCGCAAGATCTACAACTAATTTTAGCCCTTTCTCGTAGCTTTCATAATCATATTCGTCGCTCATTTAAATCCTCAAAATTTAACTAATACTCTAACGCCGCGTTAAGTGGTGAACAACGCCAACCACCAAACCTAAACCATTGTACCTTAAACACTTAAGCTAACTTGAACTGAAGTCGCCAAGCGTTGTGAATCCGTCTTAAACGCCTTGTTATGTGCCCGAACTCATTGTGTACTCTGGGTGTCCCGTATGCTCGTCCAGTTGCTCACTTACGACTGCAAAACCTTGAGACAAATAGAACTGATAACTAGCCTGATTTTCCTTGTATACGGAAAGGCTCAAGATCGCCCTTTGAGCTTTGGCATGACTTAATAATTGCTTACCAATGC
>NZ_JAKJTJ010000061.1:0-1912 GCF_050337905.1 Vibrio clamense
GCAATCTGTTGGGCGCTGTTGGGCGCTGACGCCCAATTCTTTCGCAACGGATGCGGCTGTGCGACTTGGAAGCTCGGACAGACGAACTGCTTCTTTGCGGAATTCTTCGGTGTACGCTGGATTACGATGTTTAGCCATAAATCACCTCTCAATTAGACCCTAGATCTAACTTAGTAAAGTGTCTACTAAACGTGGGGTACTCGGAGGTATAACGCCCAATTAAGTTGCAGACCAACGCAAACCTGAACCTAAAGCAACGCACCGATTACACCTAAACCATTTGGTACTGAAAATGCCACGCGTTGGCTGTCAGCTTAAATTGTTTGTTATGTGCTTGGTTCATCAATCGGTACTACAGGGAAACCGCTCGGCTGATCAGGAAAATCAGATACAGGTAGCTCAAATTTTTCTCCTGCCCAATATAAATTACCACTTGGCTCATATTGTACGGGTATATCGCAGACTTTTGCTGTAATAAAGTGCGTTTTACAATATACCTCTGAAGCTTGCTCGGGGTACTCTACGTTAAACGAATACATCCTTTCTTGATTCAAAGCTCCGATATTAAAGTTTAACTGGGGACTGTATATATCACCAACCAAAGTAACGTTAATCAGTGATTGGGCAGCCACGGTCTGACAGGTAGGCTTTTTTAAATTGAGGTTACAAATTGTGATTTCATTGTCAGTATTATTATAAAAAGCCATTTCAATGGCATAACTGCAACCTTGTAAGCTCAATAAGCCAAATATTAATAGTATTCTATGCGTCATAAGTTCCCCTTTCCCTCCTTGCACATAACGCCGCATTAAGGGGTGAACAACGCCTCCACCCGACCTAAAGTATTGTACCGTAAACACTAAATTTGAAGTAGATACAAAAATGCCAAGCGTTGAGAATCCCTCTTAAATGCTTTGTTATAACAACATTACTCGGCACTAAAATAAACATCACCATAATAAGACTCCGCTATCAAACCACTATTATCTGTATCGGTCATTACGGCAATAATATCAATATAACGATATGCTTCCATGTTCTTTTCTACACTTCCCTTATCACCAAAGCAATCAATCAAATCTTTGTACACATTACGTTTTTCATAATACCAAGTATTTACATCTGATAGATGCCCTCGCACTGAGAGCATTCTAACGCTTGAACCCGCATACACGTTATCCCAGACCTCACCAGTGTCTTGCGAACCCGACCAAACGTAATTAAGAGCTTTCGTATTTAAGCCCATAAAACCCGATTCAATAACAACATAGATTCGTGCAGCATAGTCATCTCCATCCCTACTATGTTCGTTTAACGCAGGGAGAACTTCAGAAACGCGCCAACTCCAACTCATAAACGGCGTATCGAGTAAATCAATTCGTATTTTCAAAGCAAGCCCTGAAGCACTGTTATGACTAGATGCCTTTAATACACTAAATCCGTCAAGTTCAACCAATTCATATACAGTTTCACCTGAAAATACTTGCTCATCCCATGAACCAATCCCATCGGTATCGAATGAAGTCACATTAATATTTGCATTGGCAGAAAAACAAAGCATAGATAATGCGAAAAATAGTAACCTTTCCATTAATTTAGCCTCCAGCCAAACTTATTTGTTGTTTGGTGTACCCCACAAAAAGTAGACAGTACATAACTACATACTTTCGTACTCAACGGGACTGACATGCCCCAACGCTGAGTGTCTTCTCTTTCGATTGTAGAACACTTCGATATATTCGAAGATCCCCATTCGGGCTTCTTCGATTGTTTGATAATCTTCTGCGTAAATCAATTCGACTTTCAGTCGACTGAAGAACGACTCCATTACCGCATTGTCCCAACAGTTACCCTGACGGCTCATGCTTGGTACTCCTCCATGCTTTCGCATGAAGTCCTGATACTTATAAGC
>NZ_JAKJTJ010000062.1:0-1905 GCF_050337905.1 Vibrio clamense
GCTTATAAGTATCAGGACGCTTATAAGTATCAGGACTTCATGCGAAAGCATGGAGGCGTGCCAAGCATGAGCCGTAAGGGTAACTGTTGGGACAATGCGGTAATGGAGTCGTTTTTCAGTCGACTGAAAGTCGAATTGATTTACGCAGAAGATTATCAAACTATCGAAGAAGCCCGAATGGGGATCTTCGAATATATCGAGGTGTTCTACAATCGAAAAAGAAGACACTCAGCGTTGGGGCATGTCAGTCCCGTTGAGTACGAAAGTATGTAGTTATGTACTGTCTACTTTTTGTGGGGTACACCACACTACAGCATGGAGGTTAGTTTGCTAGAACATTATCGATGTATGCATGAAGCTCAGATAAAGCGAAATGAGCAGTTCGTCAATGAAAGACGTCTATTGTTTAGTGTTGCAGTAATCCTAGCAACGGTACTTTTTTACGTTGCTCAGCATTTAGAATTGATACTGGATTTTCGTGCTTTGGCTTTCTATTTTAACTTATTATTTGCTTTTGGCGTTTTCGCTTATATTAATATCTTAGACAAGTTGATAAAAGCTTCTTTAGTTAAGGGATTAAGAGACATTTCACCGGCTAAGGAGTGGAAAGAATATGAAGTTTTTATAAACAATAAATTTAGGAACAACCGTAGTATTGACGCGGGTAAGGTATTTGAAAAGTCACTGGCTGAAGCATACGTTGAAGCTGCTACCGTTAATCAGAGCGAAAATGATAAAATAGGTAAAAATCTTAACAAGGCAATGTATAGTATTTTTATATGCTCAATGTTGTCTATGCCGGCTTTGCTCGACATAGCTTTTTTACCATTACATGAAGAACAGAAAAAGGAAATAGTGTGCGACAGCTTGATGCCCAAAAACCAGGAACAGTCCCAAGACCAACACCAGTCAAAGACTCCCCAGGTCGAAGAGGACCAATAGTACCTAACCGTGAAAAGTAGTGCTAACAAACAATTTAAGAGTGATTCCCCACGCTTGGCATTTTGGGTTTGGGTCTAGTTCAGTGTTTACGGCGTCCAAATTGAGTGTAGCTGTAGCGTGGCTCACACCTTAATTGGGCGTTATACGAATAAGGGAAGTTCGGAATATGGAAATCAAAATAGATGATTTGTCGGGTGGTGAAGTCATTGAATTGCTCGAAGAGCATTTGGCTGATATGTATGCAACTTCACCTCCAGAAAGTGTTCATGCTCTAGATGTTGATGCACTTAAATCACCAGAGGTTACATTCTTCAGCGGTTGGGTTAACGGTGAATTACAAGGTTGTCTAGCTATTAAGCAACTCAATTCTAATCATGTTGAATTGAAATCAATGAGAACTTCTAATTCATCACGAAAGTCAGGTGTTGCAACTAAGTTGTTAACTCATGCTTTGAATACCGCTATCGAAAAAGGATACAGTAAAGTTAGCCTTGAAACCGGCACTCAACAATTCTTCCAACCAGCTCGAAACTTGTATGAGAAATTCGGGTTTACTTATTGCGAACCATTCGCCAACTATGAACTCGATCCACATAGTCACTTTATGACAAAGGAATTGGTGGAAAAATTCGTATAACAAAGCGTTTAAGACGGATTCACAACGCTGGGTGGTTTAGCTTAAAGATATGCATCAGTGTTTATGGCACAATGTCTTGAGTCCTGTGGTGGCGTTGTTCACCACTTAACGCGGCGTTAGTTTGCTACAAAGAATCAAGGAGTTTCGCGTAAGAAATGAAAGTAAATATTAGACCTGCAAGAGAACATGAGCTGGAGTTTATCCATGCCTTGGTTATCTCAAATGACGAATGGACTAAGTTTAATGGTCCATATTTTCCATATTCACACCCATCCTTAGAACAGTTTAAACACTCTTCATTTCAGCGTCTTTTATCGGGTTTAGAC
>NZ_JAKJTJ010000063.1:0-1699 GCF_050337905.1 Vibrio clamense
TCCTTCTCCCTTCTCGAAAGTCCTTGTAACCCGAGATAAATTGGAAAAGTACGCTGATCGTACCAAGTACAGTGATTCTTGCGATTAAAGAGCCTTCTTCAAACTCAATTTCTATTGGTAAATCTGGAGATAAGAAAAAGCCAATCCTTTGACGAGCAAATGCCTCAAGCTCCACCTTAAATTGTGCTAATTCCTCTTTTGATTTAAGTTTCTGAGGCTCGATGTGTATGTAAGCCTGACTTAAGATGTTTTTATTTATGTAATCAGCCAATTATTTTCTCCAAATACAGTTAACGCCGCATTAAGTGGTGAGCAACGCAGACCACTGAACCTAAAGTATTGTGCCGTAAACACCAAAGTTGAAGCGAACCAAAAATGCCGACCGTTGGGAATCCGTCTTAAATGCTTTGTTATAAGGCGGACTCAAGGACCATATCGTGACCATCGACTTCAATTAATCCAAAGTCACCTTCTAAAGAAAGGGAGCCTTGCAAATAAGATACTCCTTCAACTTCACCTAATGTCGGTATGTCATTTAAAGTCGTCTTTTTAGCAGATAGCTGCATTCCCTTAAAACGAACAGATATCGTTTTACCTTGCTTATTACTGACAAAGAGTTTGACCTTCTGATCGGACTCTAAAAGGAATAGCATTTCGATATAGGTATCATCAAAACTTTGATTAAGCGAGAGTAACTCTGAATCAATTAGACAATTTAGTTCCATATTTCTACAAGCCTTATAACGCCCAATTAAGGTGCGACAACGCTATAACACCCAAACTAAACCATTGCACCGTAAACACAAAATTCAAATCGGAGTAAAATCGTCAAGCGTTAGGAGTCACTCTTAAATTGTTTGTTAGGGCACTATTCTCAAAGATGACCACTTTACTAACCACCCCTTTGAATTTACACGACTTTTAAACGTTTCTTGTGACCTTTTCGGGTTATGTGTGACACAGTAACCAAATAATGATTCATACCCAAAAGCTGATATGCATTCGTACTTTTCGGGAACAACTTGTCGGATACCAATTGCCGTTTCTTTCTCTGGCCAGTAGCTCATAGCGTCCAGTGAACTTGTATAAGGTAAGTCACCATTGCGAGTGTGCATTATTGCCTGATTTCGAACTTGCCAGTTAATTTCCGGCATTACCTGTTTAAGCTGAGCTTCATAGTATAAATATGCATTAGGATCTCGCTCGTCAGGTGCGAAATAGATAACATCAGCATCATTCAATGGTGTCGCCACCTGAAAACCATGTAATGCGTCCCACACAAGATTTCGGACAAAACCTGCTGCAATATAGCATTGAGGTAAACCCAGTTGAGATACACACTTCAAAGCGTTAACTCTAACTGGATCTTGTTTGATTAATTCTATGATTCTGTCCATTTCGCCCTGTGCCCTAACGCCGCGTTAAGTGGTGAACAACGCCAACCACCAAACCTAAACCATTGTACCTTAAACACTTAAGCTAACTTGAACTGAAGTCGCCAAGCGTTGTGAATCCGTCTTAAACGCCTTGTTATGTGCCCGAACTCATTGTGTACTCTGGGTGTCCCGTATGCTCGTCCAGTTGCTCACTTACGACTGCAAAACCTTGAGACAAATAGAACTGATAACTAGCCTGATTTTCCTTGTATACGGAAAGGCTCAAGATCGCCCTTTGAGCTTTGGCATGACTTAATAATTGC
>NZ_JAKJTJ010000064.1:0-1512 GCF_050337905.1 Vibrio clamense
CTATCATTTGGATTTTAAATGTAATATAAAACTTAATAGCCCAAAACCAAGCATAAGAAAAAATCTCAACAATCAAATATGGAATGGTAGAAATGAAATCAGAAATAGAACCAAAGACATTAGCGACATATTGAAAAGCACTATAAATAAACTCCATAAATCCCCCTACGACTTACGACCAGATGACATAATAATAAATGCAGCACTCAAGGCAGCAATGAATAATATAACTGTACGAATTGAAACAACATTATCGCCGAGAGAATCAAATAAATTAAAACTAACATTAATATCCCCCGAACCATGATGAAGCGTAAAAGCTCGACCAGAATAAGAACCCTGTTGAAAACTCATCGTACCGTTATTGATTGGAGACTTTGAAACAAGCTCTTTAAAATTAGTTTCTAAATCTACAATTTCAGTTTTCAAGCCATCAATAGACTCACTTAAAATTGTTCCTTCAGAAAAACCGACACCCTTACCTGGAGTGATAAAAGAACGCCCGTCACCACCACCAGAACCACCGCCAGAGCCAGAACCACCGCCAGAGCCAGAGCCAGAACCACCGCCAGAGCCAGAGTCACCACCAGAGCCAGAGTCACCACCAGAGCCAGAGTCACCACCAGAACCAGAGTCACCACCAGAGCCAGAGTCACCACCAGAGCCAGAGTCACCACCAGAGCCAGAGTCACCACCAGAGCCAGAGTCACCACCAGAGCCAGAGTCACCACCAGAGCCAGAGTCACCACTAGAGTCACTATCCTGACAAAGCCTGCCTGAATATGTATAAATACCACTAGGACGCGAATCGTTTGGAGTGGATGGAACCCAAAAAGCGGAATTATCCATAGTGGCCTGACAAGAATTTGAGCAAACAGAAGAAACAAAAGAAGTCCCAACGGGAAAATAAATAGTATCCGTCCGATTACCCTTTAATTTCTTACAAGGAGACTCACACTCACCAGTCTTATCATTTAAAACCTCACCTTCAGGGCATGAATCAATATTATGCAACGTAGCCAAACTATCAAACGGCCTAGCCCCATAAGAAGCCATTTTAAAACCATACTTTGTAATAGATACACCATACAAGTCATAACCCGAACTACTACCCGCACAAAAAGAAGATAGGTCATTTTTAAAATATAAAACTTGCCCGTCATACATACCACAAGTAAGACCAAGAGATGAAACATGAGAAAGACGCTTATAACCAGTAAAGCCCGCAAAAGCACTAAACGAAACGCTGAAAAGTAACAGGAACGCGGCAATGCTTTGTTTAATACTCATAAAATACACCTACAAAAAAAGGAGCCGAAGCCCCTTATTAATTACCCAGAGATAACCCCTGTATAAACCCCGTATAGAAAGGAGCCACACATCAATGACCCCAAGATAATAGTTATTACCATTACTTACGAAGCCAAGAAACAACCATACCGAGACCAAAACCAAGCGCAGCAATCGCAATCACACCCGCAGTAGTAGCACTAACCATGCTTTTTCCAGCAT
>NZ_JAKJTJ010000065.1:0-1348 GCF_050337905.1 Vibrio clamense
ACCATAGTTATCGATAATATAGCGATAAAAACAACCACTAGAACCTGTCGCTAAATGCTTTGCGTACTGAAGATATCTACCTTTAATAGATTGTTTAGTTTTGCCAATATATAGAATATCTGACTCACCTCTTAACCTAGGAACAGGACGAACTGAACGGAAAAAATAAATAACACTTTTAGCATTACTAGCTTCCGATGACCCAAACAAATCCTTGAATTGACTTTCTAAATCACTTGTTTCTGTGATTATGTTTGGTAGCATTTTAATGTTATCAATATTCAATTTTATCACCTGATGCCTAACGCCCAATTAAGGTGCGATAACGCTATAAAACCCAGACTAAACCATTGCGCCGTAAACACAAAATTCAAATCAGAGTAAAATCGGCAAGCGTTAGGAGTCACTCTTAAATTGTTTGTTAGACCCGTGTTGCAGGTGTGCGCTCAATTTTCACACCAAATAGGTTAAAACAAAGCTTCCTATAAATGATGGTATTCCCGCAATAAACATAACCAAACCAAACTTATAATTTGCTCGATAATTCAACCACTTTTCAGACTGTAAATCATGCCCTTTCACCATTGATTTCATTTTACTTGTTACATAATCGACATCATAGTTTCGGCTCACTTTTCCGCCATCCCAAGTTAGGCTTGCAACAATCCAAATCAGTACACCCGAATAAAATAATAAGTCACTGATTCTTGAGTTTGAAAAATAGTCCACGAAACTCAACAAAAGCATTATGCCGCTAATGGATATGAAATTAACAACAAACACAATTTTCAGTATGCTGACCATATATTACTCATTAATTCATGGAGTTAGAGAAAGGGTATAACGCCGCGTTAAGTGGTGAGCAACGCCAACCACCAAACCTAAACCATTGTACCTTAAACACTAAAACTGATTTGAACTCAAGCCGCCAAGCGTTGGGAGTCCGTCTTAAACGCTTTGTTATATTGCCCGCACGACAGAGCCAAGTTTAGCGCCAAGGTGCTGAATTGGTTACAAATCTACTGGCTTTGAACTCAGAAGTAAAATGGATAGTTCGAAACTCAATTATAGACAACAAAACGCACTTGGCTAAGAAACGAAATGAGCTGAAATTGGAGTAATTCGATTAGCCAAAGTGGCAAAGAATTCGAACGAGAAACCTGACGACAAAGCGCGCTGAAGCCACGATTTTCAATGAAATCCCCACCAAAAAGAAACCGCGCAAAATGAACTAGAGCCAACAAAACTTACTAACGAGGAGACTTGCGTGACGTTGCAGCTAATTAACCGACACACTTTCTACGTGCGATGGTCATTTTGATGGCATTTTTCACGAGACGAACAGGTG
>NZ_JAKJTJ010000066.1:0-1062 GCF_050337905.1 Vibrio clamense
AGTCCGGATTGGAGTCTGCAACTCGACTCCATGAAGTCGGAATCGCTAGTAATCGTAGATCAGAATGCTACGGTGAATACGTTCCCGGGCCTTGTACACACCGCCCGTCACACCATGGGAGTGGGCTGCAAAAGAAGTGGGTAGTTTAACCTTTCGGGGAGGACGCTCACCACTTTGTGGTTCATGACTGGGGTGAAGTCGTAACAAGGTAGCCCTAGGGGAACCTGGGGCTGGATCACCTCCTTATATACGAAGATTTTCACGATGAGTACCCACACAGATTGATTAGGTTTAAAAAGAAAAAGAGATGAAGAACTCCCAAGTTCTTCAATATCCAGTGTCCCGTTCGTCTAGAGGCCTAGGACACCGCCCTTTCACGGCGGTAACAGGGGTTCGACTCCCCTACGGGATACCATTGGGTCGTTAGCTCAGTTGGTAGAGCAGTTGACTTTTAATCAATTGGTCGCAGGTTCGAATCCTGCACGACCCACCATTCTTCTCCACTGAAGAATTAAAACTTAATGTGGGCGATTAGCTCAGTTGGGAGAGCACCTGCCTTACAAGCAGGGGGTCACTGGTTCGAGCCCGGTATCGCCCACCATTCTCTAAGTATTTTGTTTATGTTATCCAAACCAGTTCGCGAGAAGTTGGTTGGATTTTCTGACGATAAAGTCTTTAGAAAATGTCTATTAAGTTAGATATTGCTCTTTAACAATTTGGAAAGCTGACTGATTTGATTACTTACGAGTAACTCAAATCAAATTTAAAAGTTCTCAATGTTTATCTTCATTGATAAACACACAAACACATTCAAGTGTCTTGTATTCGGAACAATGTTTACATTGTTCCATTATTGAGTCCGGCAAACAGTCATTGAGAATTAACCCTTCTTAATGACAACCAAAAACCTTGGTTAGTTGCCATACATAAGACCCTTTCGGGTTGTATGGTTAAGTGACTAAGCGTACACGGTGGATGCCTTGGCAGTCAGAGGCGATGAAGGACGTATTAACTTGCGATAAGCCCAGATTAGACAGTAAAAGTCTTTTGAGTCTGGGATTT
>NZ_JAKJTJ010000067.1:0-977 GCF_050337905.1 Vibrio clamense
TCCACCGTGTACGCTTAGTCACTTAACCATACAACCCGAAAGGGTCTTGTGTATGGCAACTAACCAAGGTTTTTGGTTGTCATTAAGAAGGGTTAATTCTCAATGACTGTTTGCCGGACTCAATAATGGAACAATGTAAACATTGTTCCGAATACAAGACACTTGAATGTGTTTGTGTGTTTATCAATGAAGATAAACATTGAGAACTTTTAAATTTGATTTGAGTTACTCGTAAGTAATCAAATCAGTCAGCTTTCCAAATTGTTAAAGAGCAAGAGTTTCTAAACATAAAGCTTTCGAAACCATTTTTAAATATTTTCAAACAAAAACACTTAAAGATGGTGGGCGATACCGGGCTCGAACCAGTGACCCCCTGCTTGTAAGGCAGGTGCTCTCCCAACTGAGCTAATCGCCCACGAAAGTTTTAATTCCTTGTGGAAGGAATGGTGGAGCTATGCGGGATCGAACCGCAGACCTCCTGCGTGCAAGGCAGGCGCTCTCCCAGCTGAGCTATAGCCCCATATTTTTATTTCCTTGGGAGGAAATGGTGGGTCGTGCAGGATTCGAACCTGCGACCAATTGATTAAAAGTCAACTGCTCTACCAACTGAGCTAACGACCCAATGGTATCCCGTAGGGGAGTCGAACCCCTGTTACCGCCGTGAAAGGGCGGTGTCCTAGGCCTCTAGACGAACGGGACACTGCTAATTTATCTCCACTTTAAAAAGTAGAAACAAACCTTGAAGAACTTGGGAGTTCTTCATCTCTTTTTCTTTTTAAACCTAATCAATCTGTGTGGGTACTCATCGTGAAAATCTTCGTATATAAGGAGGTGATCCAGCCCCAGGTTCCCCTAGGGCTACCTTGTTACGACTTCACCCCAGTCATGAACCACAAAGTGGTGAGCGTCCTCCCCGAAAGGTTAAACTACCCACTTCTTTTGCAGCCCACTCCCATGGTGTGACGGGCGGTGTGTAC
>NZ_JAKJTJ010000068.1:0-930 GCF_050337905.1 Vibrio clamense
CCTTGTACACACCGCCCGTCACACCATGGGAGTGGGCTGCAAAAGAAGTGGGTAGTTTAACCTTTCGGGGAGGACGCTCACCACTTTGTGGTTCATGACTGGGGTGAAGTCGTAACAAGGTAGCCCTAGGGGAACCTGGGGCTGGATCACCTCCTTATATACGAAGATTTTCACGATGAGTACCCACACAGATTGATTAGGTTTAAAAAGTAAAAGAGATGAAGAACTCCCAAGTTCTTCAAGGTTTGTTTCTACTTTTTAAAGTGGAGATAAATTAGCAGTGTCCCGTTCGTCTAGAGGCCTAGGACACCGCCCTTTCACGGCGGTAACAGGGGTTCGACTCCCCTACGGGATACCATTTTTAAGTGTTTTTGTTTAAAAATATTTAAAAATGGTTTCGAAAGCTTTATGTTTAGAAATACATGCTCTTTAACAATTTGGAAAGCTGACTGATTTGATTACTTACGAGTAACTCAAATCAAATTTAAAAGTTCTCAATGTTTATCTTCATTGATAAACACACAAACACATTCAAGTGTCTTGTATTCGGAACAATGTTTACATTGTTCCATTATTGAGTCCGGCAAACAGTCATTGAGAATTAACCCTTCTTAATGACAACCAAAAACCTTGGTTAGTTGCCATACATAAGACCCTTTCGGGTTGTATGGTTAAGTGACTAAGCGTACACGGTGGATGCCTTGGCAGTCAGAGGCGATGAAGGACGTATTAACTTGCGATAAGCCCAGATTAGACAGTAAAAGTCTTTTGAGTCTGGGATTTCCGAATGGGGAAACCCACTAGCATAAGCTAGTATCGTTACGTGAATACATAGCGTAACGAGGCGAACTCGGGGAACTGAAACATCTAAGTACCCGAAGGAAGAGAAATCAACCGAGATTCCGAAAGTAGCGGCGAGCGAAATTGGAT
>NZ_JAKJTJ010000069.1:0-903 GCF_050337905.1 Vibrio clamense
CGTCACCACACTCTCTGAGCCACTCGCTTCGCCCGTTGGCGCGCTGCGGCTGATGGTGAACGCTAACGTGTCTTCCCCTTCGATGGCCGTGCCATCTTGGGTCACGATGCTCACGTCCGCCACTTCGTTGCGATCGTCCGTTTCGTCGTCAATCGTCGCGTTCGCTTGGCCCGTGCCCGTCACGTTCGCGTCGGTTTTCGCCGTGATTTGACCGRTCACRCTCTCTAGCCCTTCAATCACCGAGTCGTCTTTTGGCGTGATCACCACGTCCACCGACTCGCTGTCGGCCAACGTCACATCATATCCTGCGCCACCAAACAGAGCCGTCACTTGCGCGCCGCTGAGCGGCTCACCATTGATGATCACGGACTCAATGTCCGCCGCGTCAATCTCGCTGCTGCTGTTCAAACTGAACGTCACCACACTCTCTGAGCCACTCGCTTCGCCCGTTGGCGCGCTGCGGCTGATGGTGAACGCTAACGTGTCTTCCCCTTCGATGGCCGTGCCATCTTGGGTCACGATGCTCACGTCCGCCACTTCGTTGCGATCGTCCGTTTCGTCGTCAATCGTCGCGTTCGCTTGGCCCGTGCCCGTCACGTTCGCGTCGGTTTTCGCCGTGATTTGACCGATCACRCTCTCTAGCCCTTCAATCACCGAGTCGTCTTTTGGCGTGATCACCACGTCCACCGACTCGCTGTCGGCCAACGTCACATCATATCCTGCGCCACCAAACAGAGCCGTCACTTGCGCGCCGCTGAGCGGCTCACCATTGATGATCACGGACTCAATGTCCGCCGCGTCAATCTCGCTGCTGCTGTTCAAACTGAACGTCACCACACTCTCTGAGCCACTCGCTTCGCCCGTTGGCGCGCTGCGGCTGATGGTGAACGCTAACGTGTCTTC
>NZ_JAKJTJ010000070.1:0-841 GCF_050337905.1 Vibrio clamense
AGTCCGGATTGGAGTCTGCAACTCGACTCCATGAAGTCGGAATCGCTAGTAATCGTAGATCAGAATGCTACGGTGAATACGTTCCCGGGCCTTGTACACACCGCCCGTCACACCATGGGAGTGGGCTGCAAAAGAAGTGGGTAGTTTAACCTTTCGGGGAGGACGCTCACCACTTTGTGGTTCATGACTGGGGTGAAGTCGTAACAAGGTAGCCCTAGGGGAACCTGGGGCTGGATCACCTCCTTATATACGAAGATTTTCACGATGAGTACCCACACAGATTGATTAGGTTTAAAAAGTAAAAGAGACGATATTGGGTCTGTAGCTCAGCTGGTTAGAGCGCTCGCCTGATAAGCGGGAGGTCGGTGGTTCAAGTCCACTCAGACCCACCAATCCTTTTTAGGTTTGGAACAATATCGACAAACACMGATGGGGCTATAGCTCAGCTGGGAGAGCGCCTGCCTTGCACGCAGGAGGTCTGCGGTTCGATCCCGCATAGCTCCACCATCTTTAAGCACACTTCTTTGAAACATGAAGAATTAAGTGTTTTTAAAAATGGTTTCGAAAGCTTTATGTTTAGAAATWCWTGCTCTTTAACAATTTGGAAAGCTGACTGATTTGATTACTTACGAGTAACTCAAATCAAATTTAAAAGTTCTCAATGTTTATCTTCATTGATAAACACACAAACACATTCAAGTGTCTTGTATTCGGAACAATGTTTACATTGTTCCATTATTGAGTCCGGCAAACAGTCATTGAGAATTAACCCTTCTTAATGACAACCAAAAACCTTGGTTAGTTGCCATACAYAAGACCCTTTCGGGTTGTATGGTTAAGT
>NZ_JAKJTJ010000071.1:0-789 GCF_050337905.1 Vibrio clamense
CTTCTCTATCACTGAAGCTGGCTTGTGGACTTTCACCTTAGATAATACCAATCCAAAAGTACAAGCACTTTCAGCGGGACAACAAACAACCGAAGTCATCAACGTTACATCAGCAGACGGCACACAAAAACAAGTGACCGTGACCATTAATGGAGCAGATGACCAGTCGACGATAACCGGAACGTCTACCGGCACCGTCACTGAAGACCAATATKTACAGGCCAATGGTAAACTCGTTGCCCATGATGTGGATGCACAAGACCACACCCACTTTGTTGCACAACAAARTGCTCAGGGGCAATACGGCACCTTTAATTTATCACCCGATGGATCATGGGATTACCTGCTTACCTCGCAAAAGCTGACCAGTGCAGACACCGTGACCGAGCATTTCATGGTGCACACCTCCGACGGTACACAGCMAGAGATTGTGGTCACAGTTAAAGGGCATGATGATCAAGCACACATTACGGGATTCACCACCGGTGTTGTCACTGAAGATGGTCAATCAACGGTGTCTGATCAACTGTATGTCGCCGATCAGGATRCACAGCAAGATCACTTCACCKCRCAAAYGGATACRCCCACACAGTATGGGCACTTCTCTATCACTGAAGCTGGCTTGTGGACTTTCACCTTAGATAATACCAATCCAAAAGTACAAGCACTTTCAGCGGGACAACAAACAACCGAAGTCATCAACGTTACATCAGCAGACGGCACACAAAAACAAGTGACCGTGACCATTAATGGAGCAGATGACCAGTCGACGATAACCGGAACGTCTAC
>NZ_JAKJTJ010000072.1:0-769 GCF_050337905.1 Vibrio clamense
AGTCCGGATTGGAGTCTGCAACTCGACTCCATGAAGTCGGAATCGCTAGTAATCGTAGATCAGAATGCTACGGTGAATACGTTCCCGGGCCTTGTACACACCGCCCGTCACACCATGGGAGTGGGCTGCAAAAGAAGTRGGTAGTYTAACCTTTCGGGGAGGACGCTYACCACTTTGTGGTTCATGACTGGGGTGAAGTCGTAACAAGGTAGCCCTAGGGGAACCTGGGGCTGGATCACCTCCTTATATACGAAGATTTTCACGATGAGTACCCACACAGATTGATTAGGTTTAGATAAGTTAAAGCAGAGCTTTAATGAATGACTTCGGTTATTGATTAAAGCTTTTGTGCTTTATGCTCTTTAACAATTTGGAAAGCTGACTGATTAGCTTAATTATTTTTACTTTAAAAAGTAAAACAAAACRGCCCAGGCTGTAATTAAGTTAATCAAATTTAAAAGTTYTCAATGTTTATCTTTATTGATAAACACACAAACACATTCAAGTGTCTTGTATTCGGAACAATGTTTACATTGTTCCATTATTGAGTCCGGCAAACAGTCATTGAGAATTAACCCTTCTTAATGACAACCAAAAACCTTGGTTAGTTGCCATACATAAGACCCTTTCGGGTTGTATGGTTAAGTGACTAAGCGTACACGGTGGATGCCTTGGCAGTCAGAGGCGATGAAGGACGTATTAACTTGCGATAAGCCCAGATTAGACAGTAAAAGTCTTTTGAGTCTGGGATTTCCGAATGGGGAAACCC
>NZ_JAKJTJ010000073.1:0-758 GCF_050337905.1 Vibrio clamense
GAAGGTCTAACACTGTCGCGAGGTAGAGCCAACGGCTCTTTACCCAGATATAGGTGATATCGGTGACCCACTTCTGATTGGGACTCTCGGCTTCAAAGTCTCTACGCAATAAATTATCGGCGACATTCGTCATCGCCGCGACATCTTTACTGTATTTAAACCCTTTTCCATTGCGAGCCTTAATACCCTTTTTCGCCATAATATCAGCAATATAGTTCACACCCCAGATATAGGTGATATCGGTGACCCACTTCTGATTGGGACTCTCGGCTTCAAAGTCTCTACGCAATAAATTATCGGCGACATTCGTCATCGCCGCGACATCTTTACTGTATTTAAACCCTTTTCCATTGCGAGCCTTAATACCCTTTTTCGCCATAATATCAGCAATATAGTTCACACTGCAGGCATAGCCTGCTTTGTTTAACTCTTCAGCTAAACGAACTGAACCATACCTAGCTCGATACTCGGCAAAGGTACACATAACTAGCTGTTCAAAGCGGCTTCGGCGCTTTGCTCGCTCGCTAAGCGAGCGATCTAACCATTTGTAATAACCACTCGGGGACACACCTAATGCACAACACATAAGAACAACGGCATACTCACCCACATAACTTTCGATAAACTCGTACTTCACTCTTGCTGCTTCGCGAAGTACGCCGAGACCTTCTTTAGGAATTCCATTTCATCTTTAAGTCGCTTGTTCTCGCGCTTAAGCGCTCGTAGTTCTTCGGATTCTTTCTTAGAATAATCAACAC
>NZ_JAKJTJ010000074.1:0-615 GCF_050337905.1 Vibrio clamense
TAGGAGTCTGGACCGTGTCTCAGTTCCAGTGTGGCTGATCATCCTCTCAGACCAGCTAGGGATCGTCGCCTTGGTGAGCCATTACCTCACCAACTAGCTAATCCCACCTAGGCATATCCTGACGCGAGAGGCCCGAAGGTCCCCCTCTTTGGCCCGAAGGCATTATGCGGTATTAGCCATCGTTTCCAATGGTTATCCCCCACATCAGGGCAATTTCCTAGGCATTACTCACCCGTCCGCCGCTCGTCAGCGAAKTAGCAAGCTAMTTCCTGTTACCGCTCGACTTGCATGTGTTAGGCCTGCCGCCAGCGTTCAATCTGAGCCATGATCAAACTCTTCAATTAAAGTTTTTTGCATCCTAAGATGCGGCTCAATGAATACTGACTTCAAAACTAATATTTACCGCTCTTTCGAAAAAGAACAGAAACATGTAATTCTAAAGCTATTACCATTCCAACAGAATGGTAATGAATTGACTGTGCCAAGTTCTAAGAACTTGTATTGGTCACTCAGTTCATTGATATCTTTTGTTTCGACTTAATTTACTTTCGCTTTAAAAAGCGAAAACAAACAGTACGAAACTAGTGATTATCATCAACGAGTGCCCACACAGAT
>NZ_JAKJTJ010000075.1:0-608 GCF_050337905.1 Vibrio clamense
CTGTAATAACTGTGAGTACCTTTGATAGAAATATTAGGGTTAGTTACCACCTCATGGAGTAACTGAAATTTTGACCAATGCTTTTTTTGCATACGAAACCTCAAGCAAATGTTAAATAATAAGAATTATTGAAATAACACTATGCCGTCAGTGAATGCGAGGCTGCTTTAAAAGAGGAATAAGTTTCATAAAAAACACCGTAAAGTGGAAGAAATTGATGATAGCACATAACGCCCAATTAAGGTGCGACAACGCTGTAACACCCAAGCTAAACCATTGCACCGTAAACACAAATTTCAAATCGAAGTGAAACTGCCACGCGTTGGGAGTCACTCTTAAATTGTTTGTTAGGAGTGGCTCATTTTTGGTATTTAGCTGACGTGATAAACTCACCAAATGTCTCACACCATACAATGACCGTATTATATTTAGAGACATCGATACCTTTCGGTATTTTGACCGCAAAGTTTTCGAAAGTCTTAACATTACCAATGCGAACCATACTGTCTTTTAATCGATTAAAATCAGATTCAGTTTCGACAAACTCGGTTGATAGGTAAAGCTTATAATCAGGACCGGGCGCAAGGCTTCCAGTTAATGTGATGTAC